>CANIXX010000031.1 GCA_947471115.1 Opitutaceae bacterium
AATCTGGAACGACACCGACGGCTTGGTCGACATCCTCGTCTCTGGCGTCGGCACCGGTGGCACCATTACTGGCGTGGGCGAAGTGCTCAAAGCCAAGAACCCTGCGATCAAGATTGTGGCGGTCGAGCCCGCTGGTTCGCCGGTGCTTTCCGGTGGTTCGCCTGGCCCGCACAAGCTGCAAGGCATTGGTGCCGGCTTCATCCCCGCCGTGCTCAACACCAAGATCATCGACGAGATCATTCAGGTGAAGGAAGACCAGTCCGGCCCCGTCTCCAAACAGACGATCAAGCTCGACGGTATTCCTGTGGGCATCAGCTCCGGCGCCGCGATTTTCGCCGCCCTGGAGTTGGCCAAGCGCCCCGAGAACAAGGGCAAGAAGATCGTCGTGATCATTCCGTCGTCCACCGAGCGTTACCTGTCTTCGTGGTTGTTTGCCGATGTCGACGTTGAGAGCGACAACATCGTCGAGTTCATCACCGCGCCAGTCGCGCAGTAAGCGCGGTTGGTGCTCCGATTTGTTCTTTGCGGGGGATGTGCGACGGTTTGCCCCGTCGGCGTCGTCATCCCCGGCATAGATCCATCGTGGATCCCGATCGGCGGGTGCAAAAAGCCGCAGGAACGCCGGTCCTGTCCCTGCGGCTTTTCTCCTCGTCTTCCGCTGGCATCACGCCCCACTTGGCTGACGCGTCTTGTCTTCGGTTTACCGGAGGACTGCGACTTATGACTGTCTTCGTCGAAATTCTGATCATTTTCATTCTGCTTTTGGCCAATGGCGTGTTTGCCATGTCGGAGATTGCCGTCGTGTCCGCACGCAAAGCCCGGCTCAAAAGCTTGGCCGATGAGGGTAACGTGAAGGCGCGCGCCGCGCTCGCGCTTGCCCAGCAGCCCTCCAATTTTCTCTCCACCGTGCAGATCGGCATCACGCTGGTCGGCATCCTCGCCGGCACCTTCGGCGGTGCCACGCTTTCCGGGAAACTCAGGGGCTGGCTTGAGACCCTGCCGACCCTGGCACCTTACGCGGAGTGGATCAGCATCTTGGTGGTTGTCGGTGCGATCACCTACTTTTCCCTGATCATCGGTGAACTGGTGCCCAAGCGCGTTGCGCTCAGCAACCCCGAGGGTCGAGCCATGCTCATTGCCAAACCGATGACCGGCCTCGCCGTCCTGGCCGCGCCCGCCGTCTGGTTTCTCACGATCTCCACCAACCTCGTGCTCAAAGTTTTCGGCCTGGGCAAGGACGTGGAGGCACCGCCCTCGGAGGAGGAAATTTCCAACCTCATCGAGCAGGGCACCACCGCAGGAGTTTTCCACCGAGCTGAGCGGGCCATGGTCGAGGGCGTGCTCCGGCTCGATGAGCGCTGCGTGACCGAAATCATGACGCGCCGCACCAAGATCGTCTGGCTGAACGTCGCTGACACCGAGGAGGTTAACTGGCGCAAAATCGTTACCAGCGGGCATTCGCATTTCCCGGTTTATGAGGGCACGCGCGATCACGTTATCGGCATGGTCTCGGTTAAATCCCTTTGGGCCAATGCCGCCGCCGGGGTCGCCAATGACATCCGCAACCACCTCACCCAGCCGCTCGTGGTGCCGCAGACCGTGCATGTAGTGCAGCTGCTCGACGGCTTTAAAAAATCGGGCAAACACCTCGCCCTCGTCACCGATGAATTCGGTAGCGTGCAGGGCCTGGTGACGCTCATCGACGTGATGGAGGCGATTGTCGGCGACTTGCCCGAGCCCGGCGACCGGATCTCGCCCGATGCGGTGCAACGCGACGACGGCTCTTGGCTGGTCGATGGCAGCCTGGAGGTGGACGAACTACGCCGCCGTTTCGTGCTGCCGACGCTGCCCGGCGAGGAGGACGAGGATTTTGAGACTCTTGGCGGCTTTGTACTCGATCACATGGGCTACATCCCGCGTCCCGGCGAGTATTTCACCTGCCATGGTTGGCGCTTCGAGGTGGTGGACATGGACCGAAACCGTGTGGACAAGGTGTTGCTCGCCAAAATCCCGGTGCCGCCGGGAGCGGCGAGTGGAACTGCGTCCAAGCCGGCCTAACCGATGCGTTTCCCGTACTGGATATTGCGCTGGTTACATCGCAGCCGGCTGTCTCGCAGCCGCTTGCGCGGAACCTGGCTGCACACGCGCTTGGGCGACCGCTTGCTGGACAAAACCCTGTGGAAACCCACGCGAGAATCGCTGGCGCGCGCCTGGTTGGTGGGCTTTCCCATTACCATTATTCCGTTTCTTCCGCTTCAGTCGGTTCTGGCCTGCATTGTGGCGATCTTCTTTCGCGGTAACCTACTGCTGTGTATTGCCCTGCAGTTTCTTTCTACGCCTCTGACTGCGCCTGTTCACTTGCCCGCGTGTTATTTTGTCGGCGAGGTGGTGCGCGGAAACCGACCCTCCGAGGTCTGGCATAAAGTCACCCAAGCGCCCCTCGGGGTGTTCACCGGGGATTCGCTCTTCTCGCTGTACTTGGGGGCCATCGTACTCGGCGTTGCCATCGGCCTGCTTGGCTATGGGGTGCTTAAAAACTTTTGGTACATGCCGCTGAAAAAACGCGGCTCACTTGGCCCGGGGCGGGGAGGCGGAAAGAGCGGCGATTTTTAACGCAAAGATCGTCAGACCTGTGGATGGGCATCAATCCACCGCGCCCAAAAAAACGGAGAGTGACCGCAAAGAGGCGCAAGCTGCGCAAAAAACGGAGTGCTTGCAGGGGGGGGCATTTGCGACTTCTGCGCATTTTTGCGGCTAAGTTATCCGGTTTTAACTTATGCAGGTGGGATTGCATCGCGCCGTGATTCGCTGCTGGCGCTCGTGCGCCGGTGTTGCCTTCATGACGGTTTTCATGGGCCTGCAAATCGCTTCATTCATCTACTGTTCGCTGGTCGCAGCCGTGTTTATTGGCCTTTGGCTCTACTATGATCGGCGCGATCATGCCCGCTTTGAGAGCGAACGCCGGCGTACGTCCTTTTGCTGTGGCCGCTGCAATCACCTTTATATCGTCCGTGGTGAGGTCGACTCCGGCGCTTGCCCCCGTTGCAAGCAGGACAATGACCGCCTGCGCTTTTAACCTCATCTCACAGCCGCCGACGCATTGACACGGTGCGTCCCGTTCGCCCACGGTTGCCGCTTCATTTTCCATAGCCCTCACGACGTTTCGCCTTTTTTCCTACATGCCACAGACCATCGCAGTCATTGATTTCGGTTCCCAGTACACGCAGATTATCGCGCGCCGTATCCGCGAGTGCCAGGTGTACTCCAAGCTTTATCACTACACGGTGACCGCAGAGGAGCTGCGCAAGGACGGCGTGGTGGGCATCATCCTTTCGGGTGGCCCCAGTTCGGTGTTTTCCAAAAAGGCCCCGATCCCTGACAAGGCGCTGTTCGACATGGGCGTTCCCATTCTGGGCATTTGCTACGGAATTCAGCTCATGGGGCATTTGCTCGGCGGCGAGGTTTCCAAGAGCGACCACCGCGAATACGGCCACGGAACCCTTGAGATCCAGAAAGCCGGCCGCCTTTTTTCCAAGCTGCCCAAGAAGCTCAAGGTGTGGAACTCCCACGGCGACCGCCTCATCAAGCTGCCGCCCGGCTTCACGGCCATCGGAACCACGGATAACTCCGAGTACGCGGTCATCGAGGACGCCAAACGCGGCTTTTACGGCATCCAGTTTCACCCCGAGGTGTTCCACAGCGAGCGTGGCACCGACGTGATCCGCAACTTTTTGGTGGGCGTTTGCAAAGCGTCCCAGGATTGGACCACTGCCGATTTCATCGACAAGGCCGTCGCCGATATCAAGGCGACCGTTGGCAAAAAATCCCGCGTGCTCCTCGGCCTTTCTGGCGGCGTCGACTCCTCGGTTGCCGCAGCGCTCATTCACAAGGCCATCGGCAAGCAGTTAACCTGCGTGTTTGTCGACAACGGCCTCCTGCGCAAGGGCGAGCGTGAGGTCGTCGAGTCGCTGTATGCGCGTAACTTCAAAATCGACGTGCGTGTCGTCGATGCCTCCGCGTTGTTCCTGCGCCGTCTGAAGGGGATCACCGATCCTGAGCAAAAGCGCAAAATCATCGGCCGCACCTTTGTCGAAGTGTTTGAGAAATCCCTCAAATCCATCGGCGGCGCCGACTTCCTCGCCCAAGGCACGCTTTATCCCGACGTGATCGAGAGCGTGGCGATTGCCGGCAACCCGGCCGCGCTGATCAAGTCGCACCACAACGTGGGCGGTCTGCCCGAGCGCATGAAGCTCAAGCTGCTTGAGCCCCTGCGTGAGCTCTTCAAGGACGAGGTGCGCGCCGTGGGTGAAGCCTGCGGGCTGCCCCGTGAGGTCGTCTGGCGCCAGCCGTTCCCCGGCCCAGGTCTCGGCGTGCGTGTCGTCGGTGAAATCACCAAGGAGCGCCTCGAAATCCTGCGCAACTCCGACTTCATTCTCCAGGAGGAGATGATGGCCAATGGCTGGTACTGGAAGGTCTGGCAGTCCTTCGCCGTGTTCATTCCCGTGAAAACGGTCGGCGTGGTCGGCGATGAGCGTAATTACTCCTACGTGATCGGCCTGCGCATCGTGGATAGCATCGATGCGATGACCGCCGACTGGACTCGTTTGCCCTACGACGTGCTGCAGAAAATCTCCTCGCGCATCACCAACGAGGTGCGTGGCGTGAGCCGCGTCGTGCTCGACATCAGCTCCAAGCCGCCGGCGACCATCGAGTGGGAATAATCCCAGCCGCCGCCTGCCGGGTTGCGGATGTCGTTCGGGTCGAGCCCGTCGCGAGTGATCGCGGCGGGCTTTTTTGTGCCCGCGCGGGTCTTTTTATGACGCCGAGTTTTCCTACTCGCGCCGGAGGGGGAGGGGGCCTAGTGCTTGCCGACTCATTTTACCACCGTGCGCCTACTTCAGTCCTCCTCCAAAACCTTCGATTCTGATCTGGCCGAATTTTGCCGCGGCGCTGCCGTGCCCAAGGACATCCGCGACTCGGTCACCGCGATCCTCGCCGACATCCAGCAACGCGGGGACGAAGCCGTGTGTTACTACGCCGCCAAATTCGATGGCGCCAAGCTCCGCGCCCGCGATTTCCGCGTTAAGCCGGCCGAGATCGCCGCAGCCGTCAAACGCCTGCCCGCCGCTGATCGCAAGGCGCTGGTCGCCGCCCACGAAAACATCGTCGCCTTTAACAAACAGAGTTTGCCAAAGGATTGGATGGGCAAAAATAAACACGGCGCCGATGTCGGTGAGGTTAACCACCCGATCCGCCGCGTGGGCCTCTATGTGCCGGGTGGCGAAGTGCCGCTGGTCTCCACGGTTTTGATGACGGCCACGCTGGCCAAGATCGCCGGTTGTCCCGAGATCGCCGTATTCACGCCCTCGAATTCCCAAGGCAAAATCGCCGACGGCCTGCTCGCTGCGCTCGACTTGATTGGCATCGACGAGGTCTATCGCGTCGGCGGAGTTCAGGCGATCGGTGCGGCCGCCTTCGGCACGCTCACCGTGCCGGCCGTCGATAAAGTCTTTGGTCCTGGCAACGCCTACGTGTGCGAGGCCAAGCGCCAGGTGTTCGGCACCGTTGGCGTCGATTCTCTCCCCGGTCCCAGCGAGGTCATGATCATCGCCGACGATACGGCCAATGTCGCTTTCGCCGCCGCCGACTTGCTGGCCCAGGCCGAGCACGGTTCCGGCCGCGAGAAAATCTATCTCGTTGCCACCTCCGCCGCGATTATCGCCGCCATTGGCGAAGAGGTGAAGGTGCAGCTCAAGCAGATCTCGCGCTCCGAGAAAACCCAGCGCGTGCTTTCTCAGGGCTTCCTTGCCATCGAGGTGAAAAACCTCACCGAGGCGGTCAAGATCGCCAACTACGTCGCCCCCGAGCATCTCGAACTGCTCGTTAAGGATACGGCGCAAAAGACCCTGTTGCGCGACATCACCACGGCGGGCGCCATTATGTTGGGCAACTTCACGGCGACGGCCCTCGGCGATTTCACCGCCGGCCCGAGCCATGTGCTGCCAACGGCACGCGCGGGCCGCTTCTTCAGCGGACTTCGTGTGGCCGACTTCATGCGTCGCACCAGCGTGGTTTGCTACAACAAGGCCTCGGTCAAAAAAGCCGAGCCCGTGGTTTCGGCTTTCGCCGCCATGGAGAAACTCGACGCCCACGGCCGCTCGGTGAAGATCCGCGCTCTTTAATTTCCTCGGCCCTTCGCCATGCCTGACCTCGCCGCACTCGTCCTCCCGCACATCCAGAAACTGCACGCTTACACTCCCGGCCTGCAACCGACCGAGTCGGGCTGGGTGAAGCTCAACACCAACGAGTGCCCTTATCCGCCCAGCCCGCGCGTGGCCGCTGCGGTTCGCGAGGAATTGGCCGACGATGGAGAGCGGCTGCGACTTTACCCCAATCCCAAAGCCACGCCGCTGCGCCAACTCGTCGCCAAGATCAACGGCCACGGTCTGCGCGAGGATAATGTGCTCATCGGCAACGGCTCCGACGACGTCCTCAATCTGCTCGTACGCGTCTTCGGTGGCCCCGTCGCCGCGACCGGATTCATGCTGCCGAGTTATTCGCTTTATCCGGTGCTCGTCGCAATCAACGACGGCGCGACCACGGTGATCGAGTTCGACCGCTCGATGAAACTGCCAGTGGAGAAAATCGCCGCTTCAGGCGCTCGGGCATTTTTCCTGACCTCGCCCAACGCGCCCACCGGCGTCGCATTCACCAACGCCGAACTTGCCGCCGTCCTGGATAAATTCCCCGGTGTCTTGGTCGTCGACGAGGCCTACGCCCCGTTCGCCGAACAAAACGCCGTGCCGCTGCTCGCGCGTTATCCGAATCTGGTCATCACGCGCACGCTTTCCAAAGCCCACGCGCTCGCCGGCATCCGCGTAGGCTACGCGCTCGCCAGCACCGCGATCATCGAGCTGCTCGACCGCGTGCGTGACAGCTACAACGTCAACCGCCTCTCCCAAGCTGCCGCGCTCGCCGCGCTGGGCGACCCGGGTTACTACGACGCAATCATCGGGAAAATCATCCAGACGCGTGATTACTGGCTGGGCGAATGGGAGGGCAAGTTCGGCTGGTTTATCTATCCCACGCAGACGAACTTCATTTTCGCCGAGCCGAAAAACGCCCGGGGTGAAACCGGGCCGGCGGTCGCTAAGTCGCTCTACGACTTCCTGCTTTCTCGTAAAATCCTCGTTCGCGCCTTTCCCAGCCACGCCTTGACCGCGCCATTCCTGCGTATCAGCGTCGGCAGCGACGACGAAATGTTCGCCGTTAACACCGCATTTGAAGCATGGCTCGCAACGTAACTCTCTCCCGTAAGACCGCCGAAACCGACATCGCGCTCACCCTCGCCGTTGACGGTGCTGGCGTATCCAAAATCGACACCGGCGTCCCGTTTTTCGATCACATGCTTACGCTTTTCGCGAAGCATGGCTTGTTCGATCTCGATGTGAAATGCATCGGCGACGTAGCCGTGGATTATCACCACACCGTCGAGGACGTTGGCCTCGTGCTTGGCGACGCCTTCAAGCAGGCGCTCGGCGACAAGCTCGGCATCAAGCGCTACGGATTTTTCCTGTTGCCCATGGACGAGTCCCTGGCGCGCGTCGCGGTGGATATCGGCGGTCGCCCGCACTTGGTTTACCAGGTAGAGGCGCCGACGCAGTATGTGCGCGATTTCAACATCATCCTCGTGAAGGAATTCGCCCGCGCGTTCAGTAATGCACTCGGGTGCAATTTGCACATCACGCTCGAATACGGCGAAGAGCCGCACCACGTCGCCGAGGCGATTTTCAAGGGCTTGGCCCGCGCGATGGACGCTGCCACGCAGATCGATCCGCGCACGGCGGGCCAGTTACCGTCCACCAAAGGCAAAATCTAATTCCGCTCTCCGGTGCGCCGGGGCGTAATTAAGGGCCAAGTCTTAAAAACCACGGGCGAGATGCCTGTGCCACTTTCGCTTCCATGTCCATCATTGCTGTAATCGACAACGGTCTGTGCAACCTCGGTAGTGTCACCAAGGCCTTTGAGGTCGTCGGTGCCACTGTTAAGGTCGTGCGCAGTCCCGCCGAGGTCGCCGCTTCCGGTGCCGATGGCTTGGTTTTGCCGGGAGTGGGTGCACTCACTGACTGCGTCGCTTCACTCAAGGCCAGCGGGCTGGCCGACACCGTTCGCGAGTGGATCGCCGCCGATCGGCCCTTCCTTGGCGTTTGTTTGGGTATGCAGGCGCTCTTCGAGTATTCGGAAGAAGGTGACACGGCAGGGCTCGGGATTTTCCCTGGTAAAGTGGTGCGCTTCCGACTTCCGGCCGAGTATAAGATTCCGCACATGGGATGGAATACGGTGCGTTTCGTGCAGCAAGGAACGCCGTTGCAGGCCGGGTTGAATGACACCGGTGAGTCCTTCTATTTCGTGCATAGTTTTCACTGCGTGCCGACCGACCCTTCGCTGGTGCTTGCCGAATGCGAGTACGGCGCGGGATTCACTGCGGCGATCGCCCGTGGCCGTTGTTTTGCCACGCAGTTTCACCCAGAAAAAAGTCAGGCCAAGGGACTGCAGATTTATCGCAACTTCGCCGCATTGGCGGGTGTTGCTCGCTAGCTAGCTGCTGGCTCAGGCGCGCGGAAGAAGCTAGGAATTCGCGATCAAGCTGAGCGCGAATTGGCATTAAAGGCTCATCATGAACGCGAAGGAGCACCCGCCCTCCACCAGAGCGCGCTACAAAGCCGCCATTCGCCACCTGCCTAAAAATCCACCTTGCCGGTGTTCAGTTTGTCGTGGAGCAGTCGCGTGGCCCGCTCGAGCACGAGGGGCAACGTCGCTTCCATGACCTCGGGCGCAATGCCTTGCTCGGTCAACAGCGCCGAATCCACGGTGTATAAAAACGCATCCTCGCCTTGGCCCACGCCCAGCGCCGCCGCCAGATGATCAGCCGCATGAATATGCGCCGCCAAAGCACGGAATTCGTCCGGAATCGCCACCGTGGGCGGGTTATTGGCCGCCACCACCACGCAGGCCTCGGGGAAGCGCCATTCCTCCAGTAAGCGCGCACTCACCGCCGCATGATTAAAGCCCAACTCTGCGGTTTCCGCTTCCAACCAAGTCACGCCCTCGGTGCACCGCGCCCGCACTCCGGAAAAGGAGTCCGCGCAACTAAAGGCGACTGCCAGCTTCCCGATTTCGTGGACCAGTCCGCAGGTGTAGGCCAGCGCCGGATCGACCCGACCGGTGCGCTGGGCGAGTGCCTCGGCGGCCAACGCCTTGATTAGCGAAGCCCGGCAAAAATCCCCCGCTTCCCAGCGGTAACCGACGACCTCAATCGCCATCCAGCGCGAGGCCATCGACAAGGCGGCCAGCCGGTAGAGTTCTTTCGCACCCAAACGCATGACAGCCTGCCCCACGGTGTCGGCAACCGTTTCACCGCCAAAAAAAACCGAGTTGGCCATGCGCACCGTGGCGCTCGCCAACACCGGATCCATCTGGATCAACTTAGCCAAATCCTCGATGTCGGCGTGCGGATGTTGCAGCAACGTGATCAAACGCGGCAGCAGCGCGGGTGAACAGGGCAGTGAGAGCGCTTTCGCGCAAACCTCATCAAGGGTGGGCATGGCGTTAAAATTACAGGTGCGACGGGGTGGCGTCAGGCTGCACAAAGCGAAGCCGGATCAAGGATGAGCGCGATGGTGCCGTCGCCGAGAATCGCGCCACCGGCCACTCCCGGGCGGTCCTGCAGGAAGGCGCCGAGATTCTTGATCACGACCTCCTGCTTGTTGAGCAACTCGTCGACGAGCAGCGCATACATTTTGCTGCCCACTTCGATCATGACCACGATGCCCTTGGTCGGATCCTCCTCGGCACCGCCGATTTCGAAGCGGCGATGCAAGCGGTGAAGCGGCAGGATTTTCCCTCGATGATCAATCACTTCGCCTCGACCTTGGATAGTCGTGAGCATCTCTTGAGTCGGCTTGAGCGCCACCTGCACCGTGATCGTCGGCAGAATAAAGCGGTCTTCGCCCACACGAACCAGCAAGCCGTCAATAATTGCCGTGGTCAGCGGTAAACGGATACGGAAGGTGGTCCCCTGCCCCTCCACGGTCTCGATCTGGATCTGACCGCGCAGACGCTCAATATTACGACGTACCACGTCCATGCCGACACCGCGCCCGGACACCGCCGTGACCTTGGCCGCCGTTGAAAAGCCGGGCAGGAAAATCATGTTTAAAATCACATCTGCGGGCGGGGTGACACCCTCGGCGACGAGCCCTTGGGCACGGGCTTTTTCCAGCACCCGCGTCTTGTTGATGCCACGGCCGTCGTCGATGAGCTCGATCACCAAATTACTGCCCTCGTGATAAGCGGCCAGGCGCAGGCGACCTTGTTCGTTTTTACCCGTTGCCTTGCGATCAGCAGGGCCTTCCAGACCGTGGTCAAGGGAGTTTCGCACCATGTGCACGAGTGGATCGACGATCTCCTCGGCGACGGTGCGGTCGATCTCGGTTTCGTCACCGCGAGTCTCAAACAAAACCTGTTTGCCGAAATCGCGCGACAGGTCGCGCACCAGACGCTCCATGCGTTGGAACGTGGGTTTGATCGGCACCATACGCAGCGACATCGCGGTGTGCTGCAGCTCCTTGGTGATGCGGCCGAACTGGGCGAGATTGCGCGCCAGCGACGTGCCACCGGCATCCAGCCCCTTGGCGGATTCCATCAACTGGCTTTGCACAATGACCAGCTCACCGACCACATCGACGAGCGAGTCGAGTTTTTCGGTATTAACACGCACCGAGGACGAACTGGTGGTGGCCGCAGGCTTACCGCCGGCTTCGGCGGCAGCTACTGGGGCAGCGGCAACTGCAGGGGCAGCGGCGTGGTCGCTGGTGGAAGCGGCAGCGGGGGCGGGAGCGGCAGCGGCTTGCGGTGCGGCTTGGACCGGGGCAGGGGCGGTGGCGGCCGAGGGTTTGGAGGTGTCGCCCACCGCGAGGCGGCGCACGGCGGCGATTAGGTGGGCGACGGGCACGGCCTTGGCAGGCAACTGGCCACGCTCCAACGCCAGCGTGATCTGCCCCATCATCTCTTGAATGGCGTCACGGCTGTTAAGAATTTCGGTGATAATGGCCGGGGTGAGCTGGAGCTTGTCGGTGCGCGCGAGGTCCAGCAACGACTCGACCTCATGGGTGAGCTTGTGCATCGGCGTGAGGTGCAAAAAGCCTGACACGCCCTTGATGGTGTGGAAGGAGCGGAACAGGCCATTGAGCGCGTCGCGATCGTTGGGGGCGGCGTCAAGGGCGAGCAGCGCAGCCTCGATTTGATCGAGGTGGTCGAGCCCCTCAGCGTGAAACTCGCCCAGCAGCTCACGATTTTCGCCCAGATCGAGAACGAGGATCTGATCGGCTTCGACAGCGGCGACCGCCACAGGCGCAGCCACGGCGGCGGCAGGGGCGGCGTTACCCACGGCCAAGGGTTGAGGCGCGTGACCATCGCGCACGGCCACCAAAGCACCCGGCAACCAGGCTGCGAGCGCTTTAAGATGCACGATCGACGCCTCATCATAGGGACGAGCCTCGTTGAGCAACCTATCGAGGCAGCAGTGCAAGCCCTTTACCGGCCCCTCCAATTCAGGCTGGTCGCCGAGATGCCCGATAAGATCACCGAGAATACTATATGCGGGAATCAATCCCTCATCACTCAGCGCGGTGGCAAAAATCGATTCTGCGGCGAAGCGACTGGCGAGATCATCAAGGACAGTGAAAGTAGAAGAAAGTAAAGGCATGGGGATGGGGCGGTAAACGAGGGTAGAAAGTGCGGTCAGGGGTTATTACGGCACGTTCCACTGCCAACTTAAGTTGCGGACAACGAATTATACGGAAATCACGCCGTCGCGGCGACGGAATGACCAATGGCCAATGACCAATCCACCATTTAGAAACCCTTCACCAGCACTCCCTGCACCGCCCACAGACTGCACATTGGTCATTGGTCCTCGGTCATTCTCGCCCGCCCCTCCGTCCATCGCCCAAGCCGAGAAATAAATCTGCGGCGCATGAGTAAAGTTTCGGCCGATTGCGCCGATAACACTGCGTGTAGCCCCACCTACGTGCCGGCTGCCGAAAAAACTAAATTCGTTTTTACTCATGAGCACTCAGCACAGCACCGACACCTCCCGACTAGCCGGGAAATACCTCACCGTTGTCCTCGACAAAGAGGCCTACGGCATCGCGGTCCTTAAGGTTCGCGAAATCATCCGCCTGCAAAAAATAACGCCCGTGCCGCAAATGCCGGTGTTTGTGAAGGGCGTGATCAACCTGCGTGGCCGCGTCATCCCGGTCATCGATTTGCGCATCAAATTCGGACTTAACGCTGAATTGGCAGAACGCACCTGTGTGGTAGTGGTGCAGATAGCGCTGGAGGCCGGTCGCAACGTGCAGATGGGCCTGGTGGTCGACAGCGTCGAGGAGGTCGTGAACCTCACGGGTGCTGAAATCGAGCCCACGCCCGAATTCGGCGCACGCATCGACACCTCGTATTTGCTCGGCCTGGCCAAGATCAAAGGGGTGGTTAAGACGCTTCTCGATATCGAGCGCGTGGTCGCCCCCGAGACGATGGAACGCATCGCCCACGCCGCCTAAGCGCGCTAACGCGAAAAAAACAAAAGCGGGCCCGGCCACTTTGGCTGATGCCCGCTTTTTTGTGCCCAGCTGCCGCTCCACCGCAGCGGGTGGGTTTCCCGTCTTATCCGCCCCGCTGCGTCTCAGCTTTTCGCCTTGGTAGGTAGTAACATTTAAAGTGTTGGACAAAAAGTAGCGCGGTGCTTCAGCCCGCATCGGCGATTGCTAGCAGAATGCGATTCAAACCTGCGGGCTAAAGCACCGCGCTACCTCCGAACTCTATCCGCCCACTTTTACAGTCTACGCCCCTTAGCCTTAGCCCTGGCGCCCTCATCAATCACCCCGCGCAGAGCCGTCCCGAAGGCCGTCAAATCGAAGGGTTTTTCCAGGATGTCTGTGTGGTCCAACGCCCGCAGCTCTTCCTTCACCAGGGCAGTCAGATTACCCGTCACGACGAGCACCGGCACCTCCGGCGAACGCGCACGCATGACCTTTAACACGTCGAGTCCGCTCATCCTGGGCATGTTCAGATCCAACACCACTACGTCCACCTGCGCATCCACCGCCAAAATATGCTGGATCGCCTCGGTGCCGTCCTGAGCGGGAATCACCCTATAACCGGCATCACTCAACGCCGCCCCGAGCATTTCCTGTATCGGCAATTCGTCATCAACCAGCAGCACGCGCTCGGTGCCGGCAGGCAATTTCGAGTTCGCCAATTCCGTGGCGTTGGCCACCGGCAGGTTCGCTCGCACTTTCAGAGGGATGTACACGTGGAAAACAGTGCCGCTGCCCGGAATACTCTCCAGGTCGATCACGCCGTGATGATTAGCCACGATTCCGTAAACCACCGCCAAGCCCAGCCCCGTGCCTCCATGCTCCTGCTTGGTGGTAAAAAACGGCTCAAACACCCGCGCCCTCACTTCAGGGGCCATGCCCACACCTGTATCCGCAATTCGGATGTGTGCATAGTCCTGCGCTGGATCCACCTTGAGATCGATCAGCGATTGGCCGGCAACGCGGTTGGTGGCGATGGTCAACTTGCCGCCTTCGGGCATGGCATCGCGCGCATTCACACACAGGTTCATCAACACCTGCCGGATCTGGTCGGGATCGGCCGCGAACGCCTCAATCGTGTCGTCCAATTCGTAGCACTGCTCGATGTTGCGCGGGAACGTCTCGGAAAACAGCCCGGCGAGTTCACGTACCTGGTCGTTGACCTGCACCGCCCGGTAGGCGACGTCGGACTTGCGGCTGAAGGATAGGATCTGGCTCACCAGCGAAGCGGCGCGCACCGCGGCCGAGTGCACCGAGCCGAGGTAACGGCCCATACGTACATCGCCGGGCGGTAGGATCAGCGCCAGTTCGGTGAACCCGCGGATGATCGAAATAATGTTGTTAAAATCATGGGCGATGCCGCCTGCCAACGTACCGAGGCTCTCCATTTTTTGCGCCTGACGCAGTTGGTCCTCCAGAGCCTTTCGCTCGCTGATGTCCTCGCGCATGCACAGCAAGTAAGTGATTTCATCGAGGTGGTTGCGAATGGGGGAAACTTGCACGAGTTCCCACGCCTCGGTGCCGTTCTTGCGCTTCGAACACAGTTCGCCCGACCACTTTTTCCCTGAGGCCACCAGCGCACAAAAATGCCGGTAGGCCGCCTCGCTCGGGTGTCCGTCGCGCAGCAACGGAATTTGCCCTTCAAAAATTTCCTCCAAGGTAAAGCCGGTGACCTCGGTGAAACGCGAGTTCACGTACTGGGGCGTGCCGCCGGGGGTGGTCAACACGATGGACACCGGTGCCTGCTCGACGGCCTGCGCCAGTTTACGGAAATGCTCTTCGGCGAGGCGGTGTTTGGTAACGTCGCGTCCGATCGAGCGTACCGCGCACACTTCGCCCTCGGCGTCGCGCACCGCAGTTTCCTCCCACGAAATCCAGCGCCAGCCCTGCGCAGTCTGCCAGCGGTGTTCGCGAGCAATATGGAAAGGCGGTCGTGCCAACCGAGGACCAGCGCTGGCCCAGTCCTCGAAATCCTCGGGATGAATCAGTGCAACCAGATCATGACCGACCCAGGCCGGGCCGGGCTGGCCGAACTTGCGCGCGAAGGCCCGATTGACCTCGAGCACGCGATTGGCACCGGGTTCGAAAAGAACCGCCAGCTCCAAGCTGTCGGCCCAGGAAATCAAGGCGGTGGAGGGAGCGGGCGACTGGGTTTCAGCGGCCACTTTGAGGGATGATTGTGAGGTATTCATAATCAAACCATGCTGTTTAACATACCGGGGAGCCGAACCAGTGCGCGCTCCAGGGTTGCTTGAGCCTGGGCAGACTCACGATTTTCGACTTCAAAAAGTATTTTCCAACCCGCGCAGCGAGCCCAACTGCCGGAGGGTTGCGCGGGCACGCGTTCAAAACCACTGACGATGCCCACTTCTCGCACCGCCAAATCAGCGACTTGCACGGCGGCGGCATACAGGCGGTGGTCGCCGGCGCCCTGCGGATTGGCGTGAAAGCGCACGGCTTCCACGATCTCGGGAGCGAGCTGGTGACGTTCCAGGTAATAGGCCCCGATTTCAGTGTGGTCCCAGCCGATCGCTTCCCGTTCGGCCGCGCAGACGGCCGCGGCATCGGCGTGGTCGCCGGCTGCCACCACCGCAAATTCCTTGGACCAAGCGGTGGCCAGCACCACTTTGCCCACGTTGTGCAACAGCCCGACGATATAGTCGGTATCGTCATCCACCAACAAATTGGTCGTCGCCAGAACGTCGCGCGTCATGATCGCCGTGCCGATCGAATGCTGCCACATTTCACGCCAAGGCAACTGGATAGAGCTCGGGCTGAGTTTCGCCATGTCCTCAATCACCGGGGTGGCCATGGATAATTCGCGAATCTGCCGCAGGCCCAAATAAAGCACGGCCTCATCGATATTGTTCACCTTGGCGCTCAGGCCGAAATACACGCTATTGACCATTCGTAGCAACCGAGCGGTCAACGACGGGTCATGGCGTATGAGCGCGGCGATCTCCGCGTTGCCGCTTCTGTCGGATTTCACCAGGCTGGCTAATTTATTGTTAATAACCTGCAAGGACGCCAGTTTAGGGCAATGCTCGATCCGGTCGCGGATTTCTTCGCGAGTGTAAGGACCGGCATTTGAGGTGGTTTGGGGGGGAGACGTCATACCAGAAAGTGGAAAAAGGGGTAGAACTGCGCGCTCCCTGAGTCATCGGCACAATTTGGGCAGGGTTTAGGAAAATTTTTATTGCGAGAAGGAAAATGAATGGCCGGACGACCTTCATGTCGGTACGTGCCCAGTTCCGCAATCGTCCGCGCCCAACTCCGCAAAGTAGCGATGAACTCCGACCCGCTCCGAATCCATTCCAACCGCCAAAGTTAACTGGCGGGTAGTAACAGATGAAGCGTCCGATCGAAAGTGGCGCGGTGCTTCAGCCCGCATCGACGATTGGGTGAATTATGCGATCCAAACCTGCGGGCTAAAGCACCGCACTACCTCAGAACTCAACCCGCCAAGATCACTTTTACTGCCCACTGAGAACTCTGCGCTACTTTCTCCAAACCAGTCCACACGCAGGTGGACACACCCTCGGCCCTAACCGATAACGCCCGCAAAAACCGGCCAAATCAAAGCAACCGCCTGCCCCTGATCAGATAACAAATCCCGAACCCATTTTTGCGCTTTTCTTGACCGATAATTCAACGCTCATGCGCTCATTTTTGATCCGTTTTTTTTGCAATTTCAATGGGCTGTAAACCAACACCTAACGCAGATTATTTATGATTTTTTTACATAGTAGCGTTTTTTCATTTAAGAATAAGCACGCATTACCGATATATTCTCTCAGCAAGAAATGGCGTCTCTACCCCGATCGCCCCCCCCCCAAAAAATCTAAATTACCCCACCATGAACGATGACCATCCCACCCCCTCGGAATTTCACCGTGAACAACAACGCAGCCTCCGGCTGACCCCTGAAACCAAAGTCACCCTCGATCTGTCCGGCATTCCCGCCAAAGCCCAACAGGCGATTTCCGCATGGCTCTCCGAGGCGGATCAGCAGGCCATTGTAAATGCGCTGGCCGCGATGGCTCGCAAGGTCGACGAAGAGATGCACGGCCCCGAGGCCGATGGCACGCCCTACACCTCAGACCATAACTCTGAAATCATCGTGACCCCGTCGCTCAAATCCGAGTCCTTCCGACTGTTAAACCAGTCCGCTACGACCCGAAACGCCGCCTGATAGCCATCGGATATCAAAACGAGGTAAATTGGCCGAAACGGCCAACTCGGCTCACCTCTTGAACCGAATTGGTTCTCAGGGCGCTTCGGTTCGACCGGAGACTTATAAGGGGTAACACTTTTACTAACGGGGTAGGGCGCTTTTCCTAATGTCGTAGGGATACGAATGACATTGGGATACTTTGTTTTGCATCCGGTGCGGATTTTGCTCTGTTGAGCCGATATGTCGAATATTGCTACCCTGAAGTTGGATGACAAAGAGTTGAACTTGCCGATCTTCGTTGGTTCCGAAGGTGAGAAAGCACTGGATATCTCCAAGCTGCGGGCCGAGACCGGTTACATCACGTATGATGATGGATTCGGCAACACGGGTTCATGTACCAGTAAGATCACTTACATCGATGGCGAAGCAGGTATTCTCCGTTACCGCGGCTACCCGATCGAGCAACTGGCCGAAAAGTCCAATTTTGTGGAGACGGCCTACCTCGTTACCCAAGGTGAACTGCCGACTAGTGATCAGCGCGCTAAGTTTTCACGCATGCTGACTCAGCATGCTCCCTTGCGTGAGGGCATGGTTCGCTTCATCCAGAGCTTTCCGCGTGACGCGCATCCGATGGCAGTTCTTTCGGCCTCGATTAACGCACTGGGCGCTTATTACCCGCACCTAGCCAGCAACAATCACCAGCGTGATTTGGAGCATTTTGATGAAGCCGCCGCCATCGCCATTTCCAAGGTGCGTACCATCGCCGCGCATACCTTCCGTGTTAGCAATGGCCTGTCGCTCAACTATCCGCGGCCCACGTTGGGTTACTGTGAGAACTTCCTGCACTTGATGTTCTCCGAGCCGTATAACGAGTTCGTGCCGACCCCGGAGGTCGCCTCCGCATTGAATCTGTTCTTGCTGCTGCATGCTGACCACGAGCAGAACTGTTCCACCTCGACGGTGCGTATGGTCGCTTCGGCTGGCGCCAATCTGTTCGCTTCGGTGTCCGCCGGTGTAAACGCGCTTTGGGGCCCGTTGCACGGTGGTGCCAACATGGCTGTTTTGGAAATGCTCCAGAACATCCACAACGACGGCGATGACGGCACCAAGTTCATTGCCGCCGCCAAGTCCGGCAAGGGCGACCGCCTGATGGGCTTCGGCCACCGCGTTTATCGTAACCACGATCCGCGCGCCAAGATCATCAAGGGTTCCTTCTACAAGGCACTCGCCTCGCTCAACATCAAGGACGACCCGTTGCTGGATATCGCGATGCGTCTCGAAGAGTGCGCGCTTAACGACGAGTACTTCATTACGCGTAAACTCTATCCGAACGTCGATTTCTACTCGGGTTTGATCATGCGCGCCCTCGGCATTCCGTTGAACATGTTCACGGTGATGTTCGCGATCGGTCGTATGCCCGGCTGGATCGCCCAGTGGCGTGAAGTCGCCGCCAATCCAAAACTGAAGATCTATCGCCCGCGTCAGATCTACGTCGGCGCTCAGCAGCGCAATTTCACCCCCATTAATCTGCGTTAAGCAGGAGCGGCGATTTCAACAAAAAGCCCGGCTGATTCTGCCGGGCTTTTTTTCTGGGTGGGAGGGACGACCTCCGTGTCGTCCGTGCTGCCGCGCTCAGGCTATCACTTGGGCACCGCTCGTCGGGTAATCGACAAAGGTTTCCTGGATGGAGCCGTGGATTTCTGAAATTTTCATTTGTACGTCATCAAGGAACTCATGCAGGCCGTCGGAGATCACGGTTGTGACATTGATTTGTTCGAGTTCGACGCGTAGCGAGCGGAGCAGTCGGGAGGGCGGTGAGTCGTCCAGTTGACTGCCTTCTGCGGTGATCTGGGCGAGGGATTGTTCAGCTTCGGCAATGGAAAACAGGATGCTGCGGGGGAAAACCGCGTCGCGTAATAGATAGTCGACTACGCGTTCCAGGTTGAGCTGGCCACGGCGGGAGCGGCGGAATGCCTCAAAGGCTGAGCACGAGCGCAGCACCGAGGCCCATTGCACCATGTCTAGGGCGGAGCCAACGGTGT
>CANIXX010000032.1 GCA_947471115.1 Opitutaceae bacterium
CGGAGGCGCTGGTGATTTATCCGCAAGGGCTCAAAACCCCCGGCCTACTCACGGACTCGGACGGTAAGCGCAACGGCTGGCAAATGACGACCGGTGGTCACGGCGACCGTGATTTGGCGTTTGTGGACGCCATCCTGGAATCAGTCCGCAAAGAACCCAGCATCGACGAAACCCGGATTTACGCGACCGGACATTCCAACGGCGGCGGTTTTATCTACCTGCTTTGGGCGCAACGGCCGGAGGTTTTTGCGGCCTTCGCGCCGGTTGCGGCGACACCGGCGCTGGGCAACCTCCCGACGGTGCCAAAACCCGTGCTGCACATCGCCGGAAAAGCCGATCCGCTGGTGAAATTCGCCTGGCAAGAGCGCACGATTCAAGTGGTGCGTAAACTCAACGGCTGCGGCAGTGGCGAGCCTTGGCCGGAAGACGAGTCGTGTACGCTTTACCCATCGGTGAAAGGTGCCCCGGTGGTGACCCGGGTTCACGACGGCAGCCACAAATACCCGGTAGAAGCCCCCGCACTAATCGTGAAGTTTTTTAAGGTGAACCGGCTACCCTGAAAGTGATGGAAGGCGTCGCCGCTCAGCGGAAATCCACGACGGACTGGTTTGACCACTCGTTGTGGCCGCAGGGCATGGCGTGGAAAAAACTGCCTTTGACAGAATCGGCCAAGGCTTTGGCGTGATGCACAGGGATGACTATGTCCTCGGAGGCCCCGTAGATATCGACTCGCCCACGGTAGTTTTTAAGCGCCTCCCTGTTATCCCAGCGATCGAACAGCATCAGGCCGATGGGCAGGAAGGGGAATTTCTCCTGAGCAACCGACGCAAGCCGGTCGAATGGGACGACGAGAGCGATGCGTTCGGGTGGTCGGGGCAGCGTCGCTAAAAAACAGGCTGCACCGCTGCCGAGGGACTCACCAAGGACGTTCACTTCGAGCTCAGGGTAGGTCTGCCGAAGTAGTTCGTAGCCGGCCTTGGCTGAGGTGTTAAAGGCGTCCTTGGAGTGCGACCCAGGGCGACTGCCGTAGCCGGGGTATTCCAGAATAAACACGCTGTCGTTGGCACTGAAGGAGGAGAGGGCATAGGTACGGTCAATCGCTTGACCGCCATTGCCGTGCAGCATCAGCCAGATGCGCTTGGGGCTGGCCACTTCACGGGCATAACCGATGACCTCGTCACCAAGCAGCCAGGGTTTTAGGGCAAAGAGCTTCGCCTGTGCCGAGGAGTCTGTGTGAGTCGGGAAGTAGAGGAGTTGTCGCTGGAAAACCGTCACCAGCAGGCACACGAGCAGGTACATGCGCAAAAGCGAAAAACCAACTCGCCTGAAGACGGAGCGCTTGGCGATAAATGGGGAAGAGGGAGGCGGGCTACCGGAGGGCATAAAACCCGCTCACGAGAGGTACAGCGGGATGAAGTAGTGTACCTTTTAACCGCCCATTTTGGCGCAGGGAAGCCCATTTCGTCTGGCCGAGTCAGCGGAATTTCCGAGGAAGTGAGCGGGGAAACTCAGCCGGCGTTTTGGGCGATTAACCACCACGTATATGCCACATAAACCGCAAGCAAACACGCGCCTTCGACACGGGAAATCCTGCCGTCCGATTTAGCCAAGGGGAACAATACCACAGCCAACACCAGCATGGCCGAGAGATCGACCACGTTAATTCCTGGGGCCTTGATAGGCACGATCAACGCGCACAGGCCAAGGATACCCACGATGTTAAAAATATTGGAGCCGACGATGTTGCCTATGGCCACGTCGCCGTGCTTGCGGATAGCAGCAACCATTGAGGTGGCCAATTCAGGCATGCTCGTGCCGACCGCCACAATCGTCAGTCCGATCACGGTTTGGCTGATTCCCCAACCTTCGGCTAAAGTCACCGCACCACCGACGAAAAAATGGCTGCCCGCCACGAGTACGCCCAAGCCGACCAAGGTGTAGGCGATCGCCAAACCCAGCCCCAACTTCACTTCCGCCGGTTCACCTTCATGAGTGATTTCCGACTTAAACTCACTTGCAACCAACTTGTTGTCGGCGGTCGATTTCCCCGCCGCACGCACCGTAGTCACGGTGTAGACAACGCAGCCTAGGAACAGAACCGCGCCTTCCCAACGCGCAAGGGTTTCATCGAGCAAAAACAAGCTCACGAGTACCGTCAGACCAATCATGATCGGAATCTCGCGGCGGATGATTTGAGCGGAAGAACTGATCGGCCTGACCAAGGCGCAAAGGCCGAGGATAAGCGCAATGTTGCAGATGTTGGAGCCGACCACATTGCCGATGGATATGGCACCGTTGCCTGCAAGCGCGGCTTGCAAACTCACGACCATCTCAGGGCTACTGGTGCCATAAGCGATCACCGTTAGCCCAATGATGAGCGGGCTAAGACCTAGCCGCAGCGCTAACCCCGCGCCGCCTTTAATAAGCGTTTGCGCACCAATATAGAGAAGGCCTAGCCCGCCGATGAGTGAAATCCATGAAATCATCGAGCTAGGTCTGTTAAAAAAGTGGGGCTAAGCTAGCCCAAAACGAATCGCTGGAATCGCCTAAAGTATTTCCAATCAGCGCACGCGTCTGTCCCCACAAAAAATCCCGCCGGCGGGGAGGCGCGGCGGGATGAAGGCGGAGGGTTTGCCCACGGAACACACGGACTACACGGAAGAATCGGGCCCAGAATAGTTGCCCACGAAATACACGAAATGACACGAAAGTCGGAAGCGTGACCGGATGGCCTCTGTCGACTCTGGTTTTTCTTTCGTGTCGTTTCGTGTGTTTCGTGGGCAAACTGATCGGAGGCTTTTTCGGTTACTACAGTGGAGGCTTATATGGCGACCGGGGCCTCGCGGCGCAGTGCTTCCACGTTCAGCGGTCGCGAGTACATTGCCAAACCACCCTCGGGGGTGCGCGGCCACTGATCCTCTGGCCGGTCACGGTAAAGTTCCACGCCGTTGCCGTCGGGATCGCGCAGATAAAGCGCCTCGCTCACCCCGTGGTCGGCGGCTCCATCGAGCCGCAGGCCTGCTCGGAGGACGCGTTGCAGGGCATCGGCCAGTTCGGCTCGGGTCGGGTAAAGAAAAGCGACGTGGTACAGGCCGGTGGCCCCTGGTGCTGGCGGCGAACCGCCAGCACTTTCCCAGGTGTTGAGGCCGAGTTGGTGGTGGTAACCGCCGGCGGATAAAAATACCGCCTGGTCGCCGTAGCGCTGGGTGACCGTGAAACCGAGCACGTCGCGGTAAAACGATAGCGAACGCTCCAAGTCGGCGACCTTGAGGTGGACGTGGCCGATTCTGACCTGTGAATTGGCCGGTAATGAATGGGGGCGGGAAGGCGTGGTCATGGGTTAGTTTTCAAGGTGTCAGTTCGTGAATAGAACTCGAATTCAAAACCCTAAAGCCCATGCCCCTTTTAGCCGCGAAAGAACGAATGAGCGATGCGCCGCCTGGGGTCTGAGGGCTTTGTGAACATCCCAAAAACCAACAAAAAACGGCCAGTCATCTTCGGAATTACCCTCCCTGAAGTTCAATGGCCAGCCCCGGCGTCCGCTCGCAGGTTTCGACAATCGCGTTGTATCCCTGGATGAGTCGTTCGAGTGATACCCGGCGATTTGCCGCATCGAACCTGCCCCACTCATGGATATTCGCCGTCAAGAACTGCTCGATATCAATGAATTCGATGCGCTCGGCATCCTCTCCCGCCAAGTCCTCTCCGGTGATGCATCCACGGGTCGTGGTGATGATGATTGGGTTTAGTCCTGCGCCAAGATTCGTTCGGCACTTGCGGATCAATGCCTCGCCGGGTGCCGTCGTGACGTGGATAGCGGTTTTATCGATGAGAAAGTCCCCTGAACGTCCGGTGGGTGCATCCGCAGTCGAGTGGGCGTGGTGTACTACGGTTTTGCTCAGCACAATTTCAAGTTTCGCCCCGACGAGGTGCTGGAACACGGTTCCCATGAACATGGTGCCCGCCGAGTCCTTCTGGCGCTTCTGGATTTGGGTGAAAAGATCGCGAAGTCCGGTGCGTACACTTTTGGCGGGGTCGAGTCGCATCTTGAACGGTTTCGTATCGAAGAACAGTCGGATGCGTTCAACCCACCAAGCCTCGACCTTTTTTGCGTCCCAAAGCTTTGCCACGTGCAGGGTGTTCGCTTCAGCAAGATACGCCCCCATGAGCCCCATGCCGCCACGGCTGGTGCGCCCGCCTTCTTCGGCAAGCACACGGGTGATGCCGTGGTCGCCGAGGATCTTTTGTACTGCGGCTTTACCCAATCCTTTAACCTGGCCTTTTTCCTCCGTGACATGATTCGCCAAGCTTAATGGGAACCCCGCCGTCGAAAATTGGCGGGTTAGCACCACGACAATGCACAGCGCTCCCTTGGATCCAGAGATGCCGTATGCGGCGTCAAACTTTTGCAGGTGGTTTTCGAGTTTCATGGCGAGATGCTACGAGCGCGAGGGGGTGCAGGAGATGCTGGGCGAGGTGGCTCACAACAGGCACGGCTACGGCATCCCCCATGGCGTTATATGCCTCCGTATACCCGCTTGGAAGTTGGTAGGTGTCGGGGGCACCCATGAGGCGCGCCGCCTCACGGGGCGAAAGCCACCGGGTACGCAGGTCGTCACCTTCACGTTGGACGATGATTTGACGGCTGCTTCCGCCCTCGGCGGTTCGTAAACAACCGGACTTCCCGTCAAAGCGCACTTCAAGCACGGGGACGCCATTACGCGTACGACGGTACCCCGGCACGGTGATGCGTTTGCCCGGCAGGCCCATCAACGTCTGTCGATGTGAGGCGGAAAGCATCGCGATATTACTCGCCCGTTTTTCCTCTGGGTGCCACTCCACGCGCCGCTCAATAAAATCCTCAAGGGTTTGTTTACATGATTCCGGCTGTGGTAATTTCCACCACACCAAGTCGTTCAAACCTTCGGCCGCACGCTGAACAGGAACGGGGTGGTTCCACGCCGGCTTTTCTCCGGCAAATTTTCCCAACGTGATGTCTTTACGCACCGCCACGACAAAAACGCGCGGTCGCGACTGCGGTACCCACTCGATCGCATCCAAGACCATTGGCCCCACGACATACCCCCGTGCCACCAGCGCTTCGTGCAGTTCACGGTAGTTCGAGCCGCCGTCCGCCGACACCAATCCTAGCACGTTTTCTGCGCAAAGAATTGGGGGGCGTTGTGCCATTTCGTCCATCACCCGGAGCCATTCCCACACCAACCCACTGCGCTTCGCTTTCAGTCCCTGCATTTTCCCTGCCAGTGACAGGTCCTGACAGGGGAAACTGCCCCATGAGACGTCCGCAGCCGGCAAGGTGTCGCCAGTCACATCAGTGATGGACCTCAAATGAAAGTGTTCATCGCCATGATTCACGCGATAGACCGCCGCTTTTTTAGGCGAGATGTCGTTCGCCCAAACGGTATGAAACCAAGGTTTGGCACCCTGCGTCACAAGCCCGCTCCCCGCGAAGAAATCGAGGAATTTCAGCCGTTGGACTTCGGGTAGCTTAACCATGCTTCACTGATTCAAGCGGGTGGGGGTAATGTCAATGCAGCCAACGCTGAATAATAGCGGGTAGCGCGGGTTGGGGAGCGGGCGGTGGTGCAGTGGGACGCTTTGGCAATCCGTCATCCGCTGCATTGCTGTGCGCGATCACAAAAAATCCCGCCGGCGGCTGGCGCGCGTCACGTATAACCCGAGTGGGGCGAGCCGCTACATGGATACATAGCGCTGAAAAGTGCCAGGCCGTTATATAATATACAAAACAGTGTGAACGGTAGGCTCTTGTCTTTCGCAAGGTGCCATTGATCCGATCGGTTCGGCCATCGGGCTTCACGCGCAAGGCCCTCAACGCCGGTTTTTTAGAAACGACTTCACCTCGTCATGCGTCCCGCACAAATGGAAAACCAAGGCATCGCCTTCACGCTGAAAAATCAGCCGTAAATCGATGCCGCAACGGCACTCCATAAATGGAGGGATGCGCCGTAGCCCAATACCGGCGTGCAGGTGCGGCGAGCCAAACACCCCGAGCGCTCCGCGCATCACTTGAAACACGTCCTCCCGACGATCCGCCGGGACGCTTTTCAAAAAGCCCGGCGTGGTAAGCAGTCTCACGGGGCGAGATCGGCGGCGCTGGTCACTTCACGGAGTTTTCCGGAACGGCGAGCTCGCACGGTTTCGCCTCGCAGTTTACGGCCAACTTGGGCGGTTTGCGCAGCTGTCACCCCATATTCTGCTGCGAAGTAATCGGCATCCGCTTCGGTCACGGCGAAGGGCAACCCGCGCCGGTTGACCAGTTGGGCCATCGACATGGCAACAAAGGTCGATGCGTCAAGGCCGAGGGCTTTCAACACAGCGTCACTTTTTAGCTTTAAATCGCGATCCAAGCGAGTGCGGAGCTGAACGGTGGGCATGACTCAAATGGCTTCAGTTGTGCCTAAGTGTCAAGCGGCGTGGCGACACCGGCACTTTCCTAGGAGCCAAGACTGAACGGGGACGGGATGAGGGCGGAGGTTTTGCCCACGAAACACACGAAATGACACGAAAGTCAGAAGCGGGCGTCGGCGTACTTCGGGCGAAGCTCCGAGTTTTTCTTTCGTGTCGTTTCGTGTGTTTCGTGGGCAATCGGCTCGCGCTCTTGGGCTTTAGAGCGTCGCCAGGATCGTGTTGAACGTTGCGCTCGGGCGCAGAGCAACGGAGGCCTTGGCGTCATCCGGCTTGTAGTAGCCACCGATGTCCACCGGCTTGCCTTGCACCGCGATCAGCTCGGCCACGATTTGCTTCTCGCTGGCGGTCAGCTTTTCGGCGACGGGCGTGAATACCGCCTTCAGCTCGGCGTCTTTGGTCTGCGCGGCCAGGGCCTGGGCCCAGTACAGCCCGAGGTAGAAATGCGAACCGCGGTTGTCGATGCCGGCACCGACTTTGCGCGCCGGGCTCTTGTCGAACTCCAAGAATTTGCCATTGGCTTCGTCGAGGGTCTCGGCGAGCACTTTGGCCTTGGGGTGGTTTTGGGTGATCGCAAGGTGCTCAAAGCTCGCCGCCAAGGCGAAGAACTCGCCCAAGCTGTCCCAGCGCAGGAAGTTTTCTTCGGTGAACTGTTGCACGTGTTTCGGCGCGGAACCGCCGGCACCGGTTTCAAACAGGCCGCCGCCGTTCATCAGGGGGACGATCGAGAGCATTTTGGCCGAGGTGCCGACTTCCAAAATGGGGAACAGGTCGGTCAAATAATCGCGCAGCACGTTGCCGGTTACGCTGATGGTATCGAGGCCTTTCACGATGCGCTCCAGAGTGAATTGGCAAGCGGCGGCGGGAGGCAGGATGCGCAGGTCAAGACCCGTGAGGTCGTGGTCTTTGAGGTAAGTGTTCACCTTGGCGATAATCTGGGCGTCGTGGGCGCGCGCGGCGTCGAGCCAGAACACGGCAGGCGTGGCGGAGAGACGGGCACGGTTAACCGCGAGTTTTACCCAGTCCTGAATCGGGGCGTCCTTGGCTTGGCAGGCGCGCCAAATGTCACCGGCGGCCACAGTGTGGCTGAGGAGGATTTTACCGGCTTCGTCGACCACGCGCACGGTGCCGGCGGCGGGGATTTCGAAGGTCTTGTTGTGCGAGCCGTACTCTTCGGCCGCCTGGGCCATCAGACCGACATTGGGCACGCTGCCCATGGTCTTGGGATCGAGAGCACCGTTCTTTTTGCAAAAATCGATGACGGTCTGGTACACGCCGGCGTAGCAACGGTCGGGGATCAGCGCGAGGGTGTCCTGCTCCTTGCCGGCGGCGTTCCACATGCGGCCCGAAGTACGGATCATCGCGGGCATGGAGGCGTCGACGATGACGTCTGAGGGGACGTTGAGGTTGGTGATGCCCTTGTCGGAATTGACCATGGCGAGGGCGGGGCCGGCGGCGTAGGCGGCGGCGATGTCGGCCTCGATAGCGGCTTTGTCGGCGGCGGGGAGTTTTTCGATCTTGGCGAGCAGGTCACCGAAACCGTTGTTCAGGTCGACACCGAGGGGCGCGAGAGTGGCGGCGTGTTTGCTGAGAACGTCTTTGAAGAAAACCTTAACCGCGTGACCAAACAGGATGGGGTCAGAGACCTTCATCATGGTGGCTTTGAGGTGGAGTGAGAGCAGCACGCCGTCGGCCTTGGCGCGGGCGATCGACTGCTCATAAAAAGACACGAGCGCGGCCTTGCGCATGACGCTGGCGTCGAGGATTTCGCCGGCCTTGAGCGGGGTCTTGTCCTTGAGGACCTGTACGCTGCCATCGGCTTTAACGAGCTCGATGCGCACGCTGGCGGCGGCGGTGGTGGTCAACGACTGCTCGTTGCCAAAGAAATCGCCTTCGCTCATGGCGGCGACGTTGGTCTTGGACGTGGCCGACCAGGCACCCATGGAGTGCGGATGGGCGCGGGCGTAGGCTTTAACCGCTTTAGGCGCGCGGCGATCGGAGTTGCCCTCGCGTAGCACGGGGTTGACGGCGGAACCGAGGACTTTGGCGTAGCGGGCGCGGGCGTCCTTCTCGGCGTCGGTCGAAGGGGTTTCGGGGAAATTGGGTAGGGCGTAACCTTTGGCCTGGAGCTCGGCGATGGCGGCCTTGAGCTGGGGGATGGAGGCGGAGACGTTGGGTAACTTGATGATGTTGGCCTCGGGCTTGAGGGTGAGCGCGCCGAGTTCGGCGAGGGCATCGTGGGTTTTTTGCGCCGCGGGTAGCAGGTCGGAGAAAACGGCGAGGATGCGGGCGGCCACCGAGATGTCGCGGGTTTCCACGTTGATGCCAGCGTGCTTGGCGTAGGCCTGCACGATGGGCAGAAACGAATAGGTGGCGAGTGCGGGAGCCTCGTCAGTGATGGTGTAGATGATGGAGGGAGCGGCGGACATGGTGTGTGCTTTTAGGGAATTAAGGTCCGTGAGCTAAGGACGGGCCAAATCGCCGGTCAAAAGCAATTACCAGATTGAGCAGGGAATATCCGCCGCTGCGTTTAGGCGGAGGTGGGGTGGGGCAAACGTAGCGCCCGAAAGTAGCGCAGACTTCCTGTCTGCTTCGGCGGGGTGTTTTTCTCGATTCCAGATGCAGACAGGAGGTCTGCGCTACTTGGCTTAACGCCGATTACCCGCCCCCACCGGAGATTATGCGCTCGATTTCATCTCGCCGCGCAGGCTGAGCAGCCACTGGACGCGCAGCGTTAGTTCCTTCGGGCTGAAGGGCTTCGTGAGATAATCGAGCGCCCCCAGCTCCAGGCCGAATGAGCGTGCGTCGTCGGTCGCCCAAGCCGTGAGCAGCAAGATCGGAATGGTCGCTGTGGCGGGGTCGCGGCGCAGGATTTCACAGACACCGAAGCCGTCGATGTCGGGCAACATCAGATCGAGGATGATCAGGTCGGGGCGGCGGCAGGCGACCGACTGCAGGGCTTCGCGACCGTTGGCCGCCGTCATGACATTGAAACCTGCACGGGTGAGGTGAAATTCGACGAGTTCGGTCACATCCTGCTCGTCATCGACACTGAGAATCAAGGGGCGCATGTCTCAACTCTAGCCGGCTCAGGTGTCGATAGGGTGACGCCTAGGTGACAACTGGGTGAAAATCCGGTGTTTTCTCGTCCATAGCTCCAGTTTTTTTGGTAAAAAAGAATAAAAAGGTTTGTTTTATTTGGGGGATGCTCGATCCGTGACGATAAGAGTACAATCTAGGCATTCCAATTGCATAGCTGGATCCTGAATAGCGATGTCGCGAAAAATTAGTTTTCTAAATTATAAAGGTGGCGTGGGTAAAACCTCGCTGGTGGTCAACACAGCGGCCTGTTTAGCAGCGAAGGGCCGTCGCGTGCTGCTGTGTGACTTTGACACCCAGTCTAACGCGAGCATCTGGCTAATGCGGCTGGAACGCTGGAATAAACTTAACTCCGGTGGGCACGGCTCGGTTTATTCGTTTTTCGTGCCCGGCGGCGTGCGCTTAAGCGATTTGGTGGTGCGTGACGTGGTCCAAGATAAAAACGGGCGCGCCGTGTTGCCCGGACTGGATCTGTTACCCACGACATTTAACCTCGTTGACCTCGAAAACGAGTTCACCGGCGATCCCAAGAAGCCCGCCTACCTGCTCTTTCATGAACAACTCGCCGAGCTGGCTCGCGACTATGATTACGTACTGTTCGACTGCCCTCCCAACCTGCTGCGCGCCTCGCAGTGTGGCGTATTCAGCTCCAACGAGATCTACGTGCCGTCCAATCCTGATGCGCTGAGCCTGATCGGCTTCACTTTGCTCGTTGAAAAACTCGGCCTATTTAATCGACTCTCCGCCGGGTTCCGCACCGCCGCCATGGGGCCTGCGACCCAGATCCGCGGCATCATCTTTAACTCGATTAAAACCGGTACGGATATCGAGGTTCCAAAAATGCGTATGCAGCTGCGGCTCAATCAATTCAAGACAGCCAAACGCGCCGCCTCCGACGCCAAGATTTTAACCTCCCAGATTCGCGACGCCATGGTGGTGCGCCGTGCGGTTACCCTTGGCTTACCAGTGAATTTGATCGGTCAGGAAAATACCGATGCGACCCGCGAAAATGTCGTGAGTGACTACCACGCCCTCGCCGAAGAAATCGACAAACACCGCCCATGAACCCACTAGATGACTCGTCGATTCCGCCGCAGCCTTCCTCACCGGTTAAAGCCCCTCGCTACACCGCGCAGCGGTGGGATGAAGTCCGCAGCGCGTTCTGTTCTTCGATTTTGGCCGACACCGCCTTGAGCAGTTTGGCGCAAAACCTGGAGGGCGAGGGATGGCCATTGACCGGCGAGAGAGAGGTGCCCTCCGCCTACCTCGACATGACCTGGAGCGAATTGCGCGAGTTGCTGGCGCTGCGAGGACAACCCCCTAGCGTGGCCGATCTTCTGTTGTCGATCCTGGAGGAGACCCTCGCGTTTGACGCCCCGTTTGGCGACATGTTGACGCCATTGGAGTCCATGGGTGCTGAGGATAATCCCTTGGTTAAAAACATGGCTAAATTGAAGATCGATCCCGGCTTTCCGGTGGCGCTCACGGCGTTATCGGCCGACACCCAGATGTTCTGCGAATTGGAGCGCATTAAGACCGTGGGCGAATTGGCGTTGGCCGCACAGCGCATGGCCGGAGCGGTGATAGTGGGCGGGGATTTTCGCGCGTTGCTCAACGCGCTGTCGAACATCGACGAGGCCGAACTGGCGCGCTACCTGCCGTTTCGGCGCGGGACAACGGGAGTGCATTATCTGGAAGGTTTGGCGCTTGCGGTGCGTGCACAACCAGCTGCCGTGCAAGCCGCTTTGAAATTGCGAGTGCGTTATCCGCAGACCGCTGCCGCAACGGCGCTGGCGCGTACGGTCACCCCGGAGCGCCTTGCTCAAGCCCGCGAAGCGCTGCTGTTGCACGGTGGGGCGATGCGCGGGTTTTGTGCCGACGACTATGCCGAATTGCAGCGGGAAATTTACGCCGGGATCCTCCCGCGCCGCCTCGTTGCGGTGCTCGGCGACCCAGCGATTGAAGCGGTCGTGGCCGACTTGATCGCTCCCGAGGCCTCCTCCGCAACCGCAACGGGGTTCTGGCATCGCATCAAAATGTGGTTGAAGCGCTGACCTATGAGCGAAAAAAACACGAAAAGCCCCTTCCTGATCCGCCCTGTTGGCAGTCCGGTGTTTGGCCCTGCCCCCAAGGCCCCCAAGCTAAGCTTACCCCGGCGTGGGTCGATGAGCCTTACCCAGTATGGTGATCCAGCTGTTAATAGTTCGGAAGTAGCAGCAGGTAAGCAGCATGCATGGCGACATGATGGTCATGTCAGCGGTGTGGGTGGAGCGGTGTCACCCCAGCGGCAAGAGTCGGCAGCAGACCGGGATGCAGCGGTTGCGTTACAGGTCTTGGAGCAGGTTTTGCGTGATCGCGAGCGGGCGGTGGAAGAACGTGAGCGGAAAGTCGGGGAACGTGAACGGGATTTAGCGGAGGCAGAGGTGCTGCTGCGTCATCACGAAGCGTTGGTGCGGGCAGCCCAAAAAGGGGCTCCGGCAGGGGGGCGGCTATCGGCGGAGGAGCGGGCTGCACAACTTGCACTCAAGGCCGAATTGGACCGGCAGGAGGCGTTGTTGATGGAGGGGCGTGAGGCTTTGCGGGAGCGCGAGAAATTTATTGAGGAGAGCGAGGTGCGGTTGTTTGCAAAGGTACAAGAGCAGCAGGAGAAAGAAACTGAACTCGATCAACGTGAAGAGGAACTGCGCGAGCGAAGCAACGCCTCTGCCCAGTCAGTCGCGCGGACACCGGAGATCAAGCGGGCGTTCGACGAGTTTAACGAGTAAGGTTAATAACGTTCTCCTGATCATTCCCTGTGATCTTCTGTATTATATGATCAGAGAGTGCCTTGTGTTGGTTGCTAAGGTTCCTCGATCGCTTCAGTGGGTGGGCGGGTAACGTTTACGTTGCCCGGGCGCGCCGCGTTCGACGGGCTAGCCAACGTGCATCGCCCGCTACAAAACTGCGGCGACACCGCACGCGGACTCGCCATGCGTAAACTTTGGCTGGGTGAAGGCCGGTGGGACGTCATTCACTTCAACTTCGGTTTGCACGACCTCAAATACCTTAACGAAAAAGGTGGCTACGCCGCGCCCGAAGAAGGCGGCAAACGGGTCGCGCCGCCCGAGGTGTAACGTCAGCGGTTGCGAGACCTCACTGTGCACCTGTAGGCCAGCGGAGCGAAGTTGGTTTTTGCAACGACCACTGCGGCTACGTGGACAAGGCGCAACGCAAACTGCGCCCGCGCGGCTTGAATGAAAAGCCGGTGAAAGGCCAATTACCGGCGCGAACCGGCGAGATCCAGCTGCCGATTAACGTGTATTTCACCGGTATCGGTTCTCTTGAATTGGCTAAGCTCGCGACCAAGTCGATCGAGCGCCAGTTGCCCTACCGCAAGTAAAGTTCAGGGACAACCACGGGGCGAAGCCGAGATGCGGCATGACGATGTATATTTTTGCCATCGGTGAACCCCATTTTAATTACATTGGTTGCCCCTAAAACCAATAAAAGTATCCGTGGGGTTGAGCCTATAAAACAATAAGCCGCGGGGAGGGGGCGCAGGGATACATAAATCAACAACCTAAACCGGAAAATATGAAAATCAGTTCCTGTTATATCCATCTAACGGAGCGACCCCGTTTTCGCTCCTTTCTCATCTCTGCAGCTTGTGCGTGGCGACGTTGTATTGTCGTTGAATAATCAACGGGAATAGGGATTAAGTTTTCTCAATGGAGCCACTAACATCATCAGGGGGATGCACACAGGGTGCGGATATTAACAATGGCGGATTTCCTGTAATCTTACTGGCGAACGACTTACTGGAGGTTGAGGTTTTGACTGTGGATAAGGAGAATGGCTACTATCGCGCCTGCCGCTTTGATTGGTCGGGCTTTATGGCGCAAGTCACCTGCCAGGGGCATACCTTTTTTCGGGAGTGGCGAGGCTATGATGGCACGCTGAACCCCGGTATACATGACCCGATGAATATCGGCAGCGCCACCGGCATCGCCGAAGAATTTCGCTTCCCGCTGGGCTACGAAGCCGCTTCTGTCGGCGGGGGTTTTGTAAAAGTTGGCGTGGGGGTGCTGAGGAAATCGACGGATGCCGACTATTTTTTCGCCCATCACTATACAATAATTGATACTGGGGAGTGGGACGTTTCAAGTGGCAAAGACTGGGTGTTGTTCGAGCACACTTTAAATACGGACTTCGGGTACGCCTATCGTTATACTAAGAAGATTTATCTGGTTGAGGGAAAAGCTGAGATCAATGTCTTGCACACACTGAAAAACACCGGAGAAAAAGACATCGTTACCTCCACCTACTGCCACAATTTCTTCCGCTTCGACAACGAGTTCATTAATCCCAATTATCTACTGCAATTCCCTCAAGACATCACGCCCTTGGCCGATTTCACCGGTAAGGCGGAGATTAAGGGGAAAACGTTTCGTCTACTTAAGGCGTTGGTGGACAAGGTTCCAGTTTGCGGGGATTTGTGGGTTGGACGCGTCAACGAATTTTCCCTCAGCAACGACAAGACTAAAACTGCGGTACATGTGAAGGGCAGTCACCTGTTATCACCTGTTCAGAACGCCTCGTTTTATGTCTATATCGGGCGTCTGGCGCATTGCCCGGAGCCGATGATTGATTTGGATATAAAGCCGGGTGAAACAACAGAGTGGAACAATAATTATCGTTTTGAGGTGTGATAAGGTTTCGCTGCAGCGCGGGCATCTTGCCCGGAGCGTAGCTTCGTATCGCCGTTCAGCAGTGACCCAGGAAAAAACTGCGTATGATGAACGGCTATGATCTAGAAGGGAGGGTTGAGGGGGTAAACTCACAAGAATTAGGCGAATAATATCATGCCTGAAAATGTCTTTTTCGGGCATAACTAAGGGTAATTAAGGCGCAAAATAAGGAAATTATTAAAACCCGACATTAGCCCGCTGGATTTAGACTAAGCCTGCACCAAATTTTATGAATATGCAGAGTATCATCTTCCGCATTTTTACTTCCTGAACCAGCAAACTTGCCTGAAATTCACGTTAGTCTTTGACCACTAAACACCGGTTTTCCCTGTAATACTATGGAGCTTTTTACGAATTTAGGTTTGAGTGATTGGGGTGCGCAGGCGGATGGCACCTACTTAAACCCCGTGATATGGGCGGATTACAATAATCCGTTTTTCATGCAGCACGGGGACGATTTTTATATGGTGTCTGCATCCCATCATTTTATGGGTATGCCTGTGCTCCATTCACGGGATTTAGTGAATTGGGAAATTGTCGCCCGCATCTATTCAGCACTTGATTTTGATGAAAAATATAATCATCCAGGGCAAGGGTATCAAAAGGGAAGCTGGGCCCCTTCGCTGGCCTACCATAATGGTAAATTCATTATGCACTGTGGGAATTCCATAGATGGGCTTTTTGCAAGCACTGCGCAGGACATCAAAGGGCCATGGGAACCGGTGAGATTGATTCATAAAGCGCATCATTGGGAAGACCCGTGTCCTTTTTGGGATGATGATGGACAGGCCTATTTAATCCATAGTGGATTTGGCCCATCTCCACTGGTAATCCATAAGATGAGTCCCGACGGAATGCATATCTTGGACGAAGGCTTTATAATTAAGGAAACCTATCCGAGCGTGCACAATCCGATGATCATAAAACGGTACGGATATTATTACATCTTTGGTATGGGGCATGGTCAGCATGATATTAGGGGGGAATATGTTTACCGCTCCAAAAATATCTACGGACCGTTTGAAGAACGGCGGATTTTAACCGCTGGTGGCGAAGGTTGTTCGCCGGGTGGTGGCGGATGGGCAGAACTTCCGGACGGCAGTTGCTGGTTTATCCATCATGTGGGTTTTGCCGGTTATGGCAGAATACCCTTCCTTGAACCCGCTGGTTGGAGAAATGAGTGGCCCTGGATAGGAAAGGCGGATGCGGAAAATGAGCCGGGAACCCTCGTTGGCCGTTGTGCCCTGCCTTTCGGCCAAACTCCGGAGCGAAGCAAAGTGTTGAATGAAATCGACGATTTCACCAGCGAGTCCCTGAATTTAGCGTGGAGATGGAACCATAACCCGCAGGCGGCCTTTTGGTCCCTCACTGAACGCCCCGGCTTTTTACGCCTAAAGGCTGAAATACTGGAAACCGCCGCCGGCGAAGATGGTATTCATCAGCCTGTTCTGGCGGAGGCGGATTCCATACTTTTTGCAAAAAATGTATTAAGCCAGCACATCATCGGGAAGTCATGTAGTGGGACCACGATTATTGATATTAGTAAGATGGAGGACGGGCAGCGCGCGGGGTTCTGTTATTTCAATAAAAGTTATGCTTGGATTGGCGTAATTCAGGAAAGCGGAAAACGAGGGATCGTGGTTTATGATAAATCATCTGGAGTTTTGGTGAAATATGCCGGTCCGACAGCGATCACGCAGGAGCGTATTTGGTTGCGTGGCTTTGCAAATCAAGGTGTTGGCACTTTTTTATATAGCTTGGACGGGGAGTGCTTTGTATCCCTTGGCGAGGCCGTCCCATTTCGCACCGAATGGTTTGAATCACATAGTATGGCTCTATTTACTTATAATACCGGCACACCTAACGGCCATGTCGATTTCGACTGGTTCAGCGTAACCTCTTAGGGTATGGGAAGGGGCTTGTAGTGAGTGATCGCGGTGCCTTGGCGAGGCGATCGGCGGCGGCGCGCATGACGTGGTAAATTCCCTCAATGCGCGCGGGGGCTTGTTCGACTTCGTGGCTGGTGAGCCAGCAAGCGCGCGAGTTCGGCAGATCGGGATCGTAGCCGTGCATGGCGGGAACGCGGCGTTGGTTCATGAACGAGGGCGCAAAAATCACCCCTTCGTTGAGCACGTAAAACAGTTCGCCATACCGCCGGTCGGCAAAAAGGCATCCCCAGCGCTCCAGCTCAGTTTCGGTGACGATGCGGCCTTCGGGCCGCCCAGCTAGCCAAGTTTCCACCTGAGTGCGGATTCCTGCGTCACCTGGAAACCAAAAGCGTGCCATAGTGGAATCCCATGTTGCGGCGTAATCGCGTCCGTAGCGCAGGCCGAGTTGCTCAAACTCGGGCATCATGCGGCTGCAGGTATGGGTGTCGGCCATGCCGTGGTCGCTAAAAATGTGCCAACGCACTTCGGCGTAACGGGTTCTGGCCAGTGTATCCAAGTCGCGTAACCACCGTTCTAGGCGGGCGAAGGAGGCGTCGGTCTGCGGGCCGGTGGTGGTGTGGGCATGCATGGTGGCGTCGAGGCCGCCGTTGATCAGGTAGGCGAGGCGGACTTTACCCTCACGCAAATGGCCGGCCATCGTGTCGATGTTTGCGGCATCGCCAGCGCGCCAGTCCGAGCGAATCCACGGCACGCCCGAGGCACGCCAGTATTCGAAGATAGCTGGCTGCCCGCCGATGATGCCACCGGGTTCGTAGAGGTCGCGTTTTTCGGTGTAATCGAGCTGGGGCAGGCGTTTAAAAGGCGTGCTGTAGAGCTGGAAATACCCGGTGTAGCCGAGGTTTTTTGCCACCCAGCGGCTAAGCGGATTACGCAAGCGGTGGTGGCCGGCGAATATTTCCGGGATCAAGCCCAGTGGGCGCGCCCAGCGAAACGGCGAGCGTTTTGGGTCGTAGGTAAAAAAGGAAAAATGACCGTGTTGGTAGGGCAGGGCACCGGTGAGGATGCTTGGATCGCAGGTACAGGAGTAGCCGAACAGGGTGTCGCAGGCTTGGCGGTGGGGCAGCAGGTCGGTGAGAAAGCGGCGGCGTTGGGCCAGTTCCCAGCCGAGTGCGTCAACGAAGACGAATAGGTCGATGCTGGGAGTCATGGGGTTTGGCGCAGGCGGTTCAGCAGGCGGGCGGGGAACGTGTCGTCGTTGCCCTGATCCCAGACGAGATCGGCGTGGCGGCGCGATGGGGCGACGTGGCGGATGTGGCCGGGGCGCACCCGGTTTTCGTAGCGTTCCAGCACCTCGGCGAGCGGCTGTCCGCGTTCGGTGGTGTCGCGCTTGATCCGGCGCAACAGGCGCAGGTCGTCGGGGGTGTGCACGAAGATTTTTAAATCCAGGACGCGGCGCAGGTGGGGATCGGCGAGCACGAACAGGCCTTCGATGATAATAACAGGGGCTTGTTGGAGTGGAGTGGCTTCGGTGGTGCGGCAATGGCGGGCGTAATCGTAGTGGGGTAACTGGATTGCTTGGCCGGCGCGCAAAGCACGCAAATGCCTCAACAGCAGCGCGGTTTCGATGGCGCCGGGGTGGTCGTAATCGAGTTGCAGGCGGTCGGCGGCGGTGAGGTTCGGGTGGTCGCGGTAATAACGATCGTGGGCGATCACCGCGCAGTGGTGCGGGCCGAGTCCGTGGGCGAGGCGGTGGGACAGGGACGATTTGCCTGAGGCGCTGCCCCCGGCGATGCCGATCACCAGATGCGGGGGCGGGTCAGTGGCCGGCGGGCGGGTGGGGGAGTCGACGGGGGTGGGGGTGTTTACGTTCATCGGGTGAGGGCGGGTTCTCGCAGATTGGAACCCACTAAGGTGAGACGGTTCCTGCGGAAAGGGAATGGTGGGTTGGGCGCGGCATGGGGCAGAATGTCCGACTCGCGCTCGGAATAATGCCACTTTACCCTTGCGGGTACGTTGGTAGGTGGGCGACTGTGACCGCTCGCGGTATTCGTTTTTAACAGGCCGGTGTCGCCGCGACGCTCCCATCGGCCCTTTTTCAGTGTAACCATCAACCAACGGCGCCCTTACCGGCGTCACCGCGGAAGATCGGCGCTTTGGGGCATGCGGCGGTTTTTCGTTCTGTTCACATGAGTTCAATAATGCAGGAGCTGCTCGCTCAATCCGGTTTCGATAAGCTTAAAGAAGGCGCTATCGTCACCGCTACCATCACCGAAATCCGCCAAAACGACGTCGTCGTTGACATCGGTGGCAAATCCGAAGGCGTCATCCCCGCCAATGAGTTCATCGACATCGGCGAACTCCAGATCGGCTCCCAGATCGACGTTTACGTCGTCAAACTCGAAGACAAGTCCGGCGCTCCCGAGCTGTCCTTCGACCAAGCCGAACAGAAAAAGAATTGGGACAACATTCTCACCAAGTTCCCCGAGGGCTCCATCGCCGCGGGTCGCGTTAAGGCCAAGGTCAAGGGCGGCCTGATCGTTTCGATCGGCGTCGACTCCTTCCTGCCCGCTTCGCACATCGACATCCAGCCCCCCAAGAACCTCGATCAGTACGTCGGTCAGACCTACGACTTCAAG
>CANIXX010000033.1 GCA_947471115.1 Opitutaceae bacterium
AATGGACGCGGTATCACCGAAAACGACGAGAACGGAAAAAGAAACTAGGGAACAAACCCGTTTAAAATCAGTAACGCCCAAACGAGCAGAAAAAGCGTTATCAAGCCAAGTCGAGTCCGGGCAGTATAGGGGTTTTGAGCGAACAAATGATTAAGGATGACTCAGTCGATTCGCTGTTGGCTGGGCTCGGTAGACTCCGCGAAATCTGCCGCAGTCTTTTCATCAGGGCGCCCCCTTAAAAATGCCGCGGCCCCCAAAGATATTACGCAATTGCGCATAAAATAATGATTAACAAAAAAACGCCCATAAAACCTACACCGATTCAAGGTAATGATCCCTACATCAATACACAGCCGAATGATAGCGCCCAATAACCACCTTCGTAAAACCACATTAAAGACATACGGTTTAACAAATAACCCAAAAAAAAAGGAGCTACCGCTGAGATGCACCGACGCGCCTGAATGCCCCTTAAAGCAGGCCACTGAAGTTGATTTTTAAGGGAATATAGGCCACGCGCGGCAAGAAACTGTAATTCATTATAATAAAGACTTGCGCTGTTCATATGAAGTCCACTTATTCCGATTCCTTATGTCCTTTATTGACCAAATTGCAGAACTAGAAAAAGCAAAAGCCAAGATCGCCCAAGCTGAAGCCAAGCTTGCCGCCGACCGCACCACCGCCCTCGCCAAACTTCCTGGCGATTATGGTTTCGCCAGCCTTAATGATTTCATTAAAGCGCTGACTGCTGCCGCTGGTAAAGCAGGCAAAGCCAAGAAAGCTAAGGCAGCCAAGGCTGGTAAGGCGCCTAAGGCAGCCAAAGCTCCCAAAGCTGAGAAAGCTGGCAAGCGCGGCCGTACTAAGATCACTCCAGAGCTCAAGGCTCAGGTGATCGAGGCCGTAAAGGCCGATAAGTCGGGCGCTGAAATCGCCAAGGCCTTCGGCATCTCCCTGCCGAGCGTCCAGAATATCAAAAAGGAAGCCGGTCTAGTGAAGAGCCGCACCGCAGCCGCTCCCGCTGCTGTAGTCGAAGCCCCTGCCGCTTCCTAAGCCGCTTCTCGAGTTTATTCGTTTCGCTTGATTGCCCCCCGTGGTTCACACCACGGGGGGCTTTTTTTTTACCGCTTGCGCACACTGCCTTCGTAAGTGTGTCTTGACGCTTCATATGATCCACCCCGGCAATTTTATACTGGCGAATACCAACGGCCGCCTCCACCCCGCCGATGAACCATCTATATCACCACTGAATCGCGGATTTCTTTATGGTGACGCTATCTACGAAGTTTGGCGTACCTATAATGGGGTCATATTCGCCTGGGATGAACATTGGCATAGACTGAAATGCTCGGCCGCAGCGCTGTATATGGGCCTACCTTGGACGCAGGCACAGATGTTCAATGAAATACAGAAAACAACCGCTGCGTGGCGTGAACGAACAGGCAGTACCGCGGAGCTCTATATTCGCCTACAAGTGACGCGTGGCGGCGGGGCAATCGGACTGGATGTGGCACTGGCAGATCACCCCGATTTCGTACTCTTGGTGCAGCCTTGCCCCTTATTATCGGACGCCCAGGAGTCCACCGGATTACTGCTTTCACTGGCACGGGGCTTGAAGCGCAACCACCCCGATACGTTAAATCCGGCTTGGAAGACCGGTAACTACCTTAATAACCTACTCTGCCTACGAGAAGCCAAGTCGCGGGGCGCTGACGAAGTGGTGATCACCAATTTAACCGGCGAGATCACTGAGGCAGCGGTGAGTAATATTGGATTTGTGCGCGATGGTGCAGTGGTATTGCCACCGCTGGAGGCAGGAATTTTAGCAGGAATTACGCGGCGCATTTTAATTGATCAAGTCGCCCCGAAAGTAGGTGTTCCCGTTTACCAGCAAGCCGTTCGGCCTGAGGATTTACCCGGAATCTCCGAGTGCTTTTTAACCGCGACCACAAAAGACCTGATTCCCGTAAGAGCCATCGACACCACCACCTTTCGCATTGGTAAAGATACTCTTACCATGCGCCTAAAACGTGCATTTGCCGACTATGTAGCCGACTATATCAAGCTACACCCGCAGCAGTTACTTTAACCCGCCCCCCCCTCAAGCTGATCTCTTTATATCGCTTAACGATCAGCGGGAGGACGCCTAAACCTAGACGTAGAAACGGTGAGGCAAAAAGTTTTTCCCTAGCCCCCTTGCCACTGAACAGACAAAAACAATTGAACTGAGCCATGAATTGGACTGCTCCATTACGACCAATTTTACGCGCAGTAGAAACCGTGTGCGACAGAGTGCTGTGTGTAGTCGGGGCCGTCGCGTTTGCCCAACTCCCCGAGTTCATCCAACAATATCGACAGCGCTTAGGCGGACATCTGGACGAGGCCCGACGCCAACTCGCCGAATTTGTCGCTATCGCTACCCGCAGCAAACTTAGTCTGCCACAATTCATCGAACGGACCTCCACTAACCCAGACTCCACCGTTGCCCAACTCGGGGGTGCCATGCGCAATACGGTTTTACGCGTGGACGAATTAGTCGCAGCCGAAGCAGCCCTCAGCCACGCCTCGCTTTGGGCTAAGCCGTTTATTTTTTTGCGGCATATTGAGGCGGAGGTTGCACGGGCCACATGGGAAATATACCGGCCAGCCATCCCCACAACCGGCGAAGGACTGGTCTACGCAATCGCCGGCATGCTCACCTTGCTTGGACTTTACCACGGGCTGATCCGCTACCCGATATCCGCCGCTTGTGCGCTAAGGTGCCGCACCGAAACAACGACCACGAGAGGCAAAAGCTAGGTAGTCAATCGCCGCAATCACAACACCCGTATCGCCGTATCGACCAACTCAATTATCAACATATTGGCCAGCTCAGTGACGGCCACTGAAGTGGTCCAGATGCCTCAGGACGCCCCATTGCGCCCCAACCCCGGGCTTAAGGAATAACCAAGGTAAGCCCAGGGCGAAGCGCAGCCGAATTAGGCAAAACGCTACGATTGGCCTGAAGGATGGACTGAACCCGCGCATTGTTCGCACTGCCGTAGAAGCGCTTTGCGATCGAGTAAAGCGAATCGCCCTTTTGCACCAGATAACGTCTGCCGCTGGCGGGAACCGAAGGAGTGGAGGCTGGCCCCGAGGCCCGCGACGCCTTCAACGTCACCATGGGCACCACCGGATCCGGTGTCGGGGTGGATGCCACGACCACAGATTCGGCTGGGGGCGCTTCAACGCTGATGGGCGATTCGGCATGGTTGATCGCCAGAGGCTCGATACCATCGGAGGTCTCGGCGACAGAGCCCAGCGGGGGGCGTGATGCCGATGAGGCGAGCGGTGAAAGGGCGTTTCGCGATGTAGTAACCGCCTGAGTACGTACCCCGAGGAGCTGATCCTTAAGCTGAAGGTTTTCGCGTTGGAGTTGATCTAACCGGTCGAGCAGATCGATTTTTTCCATCTGGTTATCCAGCGGCTGGGCGGGCAAAGTACGGGCAAACTCACGCGTCGCCGCGTCGATGCGCTGGCGCACCAAGTCAGACTGCGGCGAGTTGCGCTTTAACTCGCGAAACCTGCGATAGTGGTAAATTGCCGCGATCGGATCCTTGATGTGCTGCTGATAGAGGATGCCGATCTCAAGGTGCGACTCAGGGGCCTCGTCGCCGCGCATATCGACTACCTTAAGGAAGGATGCAAGCGCCTCTTGATTACGCCCTTGGCGCAGCAGATCCTTGCCCCTGCGGTAGTTGGGCTCGTCGATTTCAGCGGTAAAAGGAGACGCATCATATCGACCGCAACCCGCCGAAAACAGCAGTGCAGCTAGCGTACACAAACAAAGCGAAATAAAGCGAAACCTCATTGGAGGCGGTAAAAGGGATTGAACGGAAAAACGTTCCTCCTAAGTTTCCCAGTCCGGCAGGCGACTCAAACTCTAAATGGCTCTCGACACCAAAACCGTACTCAGCCGCGCGCGCGACTGCATCAAAATTGAACAGGCCGCCCTTACGGCAACCGCACGCGGCTTGGACGACAAATTTGTCGAGGTCGTCCGCGCCGTTCAAACTGCCGTCGATGACGGCCATAAACTCATTTTCACCGGAGTGGGAAAGTCCGCCCACATTGCAAACAAGCTGGTGGGCACGCTCAACAGCACCGGGATATCGACCAGTTTCCTTGATGCCACCCAGGCCTTGCACGGCGATCTGGGCATGTGCCAGGAAAACGACCTCGTTTTCTTGCTCAGTAACAGCGGTCAATCCGACGAAATCCTGAAACTCATTCCCGGTCTGCGCCGCCTCGGCCTGCGCACGGTCGCATTCACCAGCAACGCCAACTCCGATCTCGCGAAAAACACTGATTTTCAACTACTTTACCGCGTGCCTCGCGAAGCCTGTCCACTGCTGCTTGCCCCTACCGCAAGCACCACTGCGGCACTCGCTATCGGCGACGCCCTCGCAATGGTTCTTTTAGCGGAACGAGGCCTAACCCGCGATGATTTCGCCAAGTTCCATCCCGCCGGAAACCTGGGACGAGTGCTGCTACTGCGAGTCAAAGACATCATGCGCAGTGGCGCCCGCCTGCCCATAGTGACCGAAAAGGCCACCACCCAAGAAGCGATTCTGGCGATGACCAAAGCCAAAAGCGGTAGCATTGCCATAGTCCACCCCAAGACCGGCAAGCTGACGGGTATTTTCACCGATGGCGATTTTCGCCGGAGTGCGCTTACAGGCGATGGATTTTTAACTAAACCGGTGGTTGGGTTTATGACCACCTCGCCCAAAACAGTGGGCGAAGATGCACTTGGCGTGGACGCACTGCGGTTGTTTCAAGCGCACAAGATCGACGACCTGATCGTTATCGACAACAAGGGGAAACCCACTGGCTTGGTGGACGGCCAAGACCTGCCCAAGCTAAAAATAGTCTAGCCGCAGGTTAATCCTAGCTCTTGTTTTGGGAAGCGTCCCGCTGGTCGTTAGAAGAAAACTGGGCGGTTGCTCGCGAGCTATTAAGCGACGTGCGCGCCGGACAAAATCGCGGCCAAAGTAGTCCCAACGCTGCAGGCCGGTAGGAGTACGCGAAGCCAGGAGTGGGCCAATGAGGGAGTGCAGAGCAAAAGCGCGGCGGCGCGGTATTAGGTGGAAGCGGCCGCCGGAAAGATCGCCGAGTTAAGGGTTAATCTACTGTCCTCTGAGTGCACGGCTCAGGTCGTTGGGGTGCTTATAACCGAGGTGATGAGCCGCCGCCTTTACCTGCCAGCCGTTCTCCGTGATAAGCCTTTTGGCCTCCTCGAGCTTAAGCTTACGAAAAAACTTCCCCGGCGTCGTGCCGGTTTGATCAAGAAAGAACCGGGTCAAGGTACTCGGCGACATATCCAGATAATCGCAGAGCGCGGGAACGGTGGCGCGAATAGCGAGATTCTTAGCGAGCCAGGCGTGGGTGAGCGCCCAACGGACGTCCCCTGCAGCAGGCGTGGGTCGGCTGGCTCGCAGCAGCTCCACCTCCATTAACGACCGCAAAGCCGATAACGTGCTGGGCAGCGAAGCATCCGCGAGGGAAACCTCTTTTCTGCACTGAACATGTAAATAAGCTAAAAAATCGAGCGGACTGTGCGTGAGCGGAATAACCACATGGCCTGCTTTTTTAGGCGCTAGTTCAGGGATTTCCGGCCGCCCTCGCCAAACCCACACCAAAACCTCGACCGGATTGATTCGATTTTGGCGTATACTAAACGAGGTTCCGGGCACCACCAAAAGTGCCGCCGGAGCCCGCATGGTTTGACTTAAATCACCTGTGACCACCACCACCGAGCCGCGTAAAAGCACAAAATAGTTCGTCCCCGGATCGGAATGTTGCGGCAACGGAAACGTGGCAAAATCCCGCTCGCCCCACCCCAGATAAATCAAGGGTAAATCTCCGTACCCGGCCCAGTTCGGACGCCCCGGAGGCGGACTCAGCGTGCCGTTACTGGCAGGAATTTCAGAACTAGCATTTTCCATCATATTTGCCGTCAAGGCTACTTCTATAGCCTTTTATATCCAGCTCAAATCACCCAATTTAATGACTCAGTTTTAAGAGCAAAAGCCCGGTGAACACACGGCCATCCTCCCCTTAATTATACCCCGTCAGCAATTACCTCCATTTCCATGAAAACTCTCTCTCTCCAACAACCCGGTTCACTCGTCTGGACTGAGGTCCCCACTCCTATCCCAGCGGATGGCGAAGCCCTAGTTCGCGTTCGCCGCTGCGGCGTCTGCGGCACCGACATCCATGCGCTCGCCGGCAAACAACCCTTCTTTAGTTATCCGCGTCGGCTAGGACATGAATTGTGTGTAGAGGTCGTCACCGCACCTGCGGGCAGCGGACTGGAAACGGGCGATCTCTGCGCCGTTGAGGCTTATTATTTTTGTGGCACCTGCCCGGCCTGCCGCGCCGGCAAAACCAACTGCTGCAAAAACCTAAAGGTTCTCGGTGTGCATATTGACGGTGGCCATACGCCGCTCATGACCATTCCTGCGGACAAACTTCATCCGGCCAAAGGACTGATCCCGGACCAGATTGCACTCGTGGAGCCGCTCGTAATCGGAGCGCATGGTATCGAGCGTGCGGCGATCAAAGCAGGTGAACCTACCGTGATCCTGGGAATGGGTCCTATCGGCCTTGCGGCAGCGATTTTTGCGAAGGCCGCTGGCGCTAACTTGGTCTGTGTGGACCTGCAACCCGATCGCCTGAAATTCGCCTGCGAAACCATGCAACTCGGCAAAGCCATTCCTGCGGATGCCAACCTGGCGGATAATCTACAGGCCCATTTCGGCCAATTGCCCTCCGTGGTCATCGATGCCACCGGCAGTCCGGCCTCGATGCGCGGCACCTTTCAAATCGCCGAACACGGCGGACGCATTGTCTTCTTGGGCTTATTCGTCGGCGACATGACCTTCGACGATCCGAATTTCCATCGCCGCGAACTTACCTTAATGGCCAGCCGCGCCGGCTTGAGCGGTACGTTCCGCGAAGTCATCAGACTGATGGAATCCAAGCAAGTGGATGTGCTGCCGCTGATTACGCATCGATTTGAATTTGCCGACACCGCCCAACGCCTTCCTGAAATCCACCGCGAGGCCGGCCTGGTTAAGGCCATGATCAATTTCGACAATTTTGCCTAATATGAAAATCACCAAACTGGAACCCATCATTCTGCACGCCCCGGTAACTCGCGGCGGTATCGCCGACAGCACGCATAAGCTGACCCACTGGGGCGCTCCAGGTGTGGCTATTCATACCGATACTGGGCATATCGGCTACGGCTTCTCCGGAACCCACGCCCACCTGCCCACCGATCGCCTGATCGTGGATTGCATCATCAATAGCTTCGGACCTTTGCTCATCGGCGAAGACCCCCAGGAAGTGGTCGCATTGTGGGAAAAGCTGCACAAGCAATCGGAAATTTACTGGGTGGGTCGTGCCGGTATCACGCATCTGGCGCTAGGCGCGATCGATATCGCTCTGTGGGATCTTAAGGCCAAAGCAGTCGATCAGCCGCTGTGGAAACTTCTTGGCGGTTCCGCTAAAAAGAAAGTCGAAGCGTACAACACCGACGGTGGCTGGCTGAACTGGTCGCTGGAGACCATGGTGAGCGACTGCAAACGCTTAGTCGAAGAAGACGGCTACCGTGCCGTAAAACTCAAGGTCGGTGGCCCCAATCCGCGCGAGGACCTGCGCCGCGTCGAGGCCGTGCGTAACGCGCTCGGACCGGATATCCGCATCATGACCGATGCCAACGGACGCTGGACGCTCCCCCAGGCGATCCAAACCGCCGGACGCCTGGTGGACTTCGACATCGCATGGATCGAAGAGCCGATCTACTTCGACGACGTCGAGGGGCATCGTCGTCTGGCTCAGACCATCGCCACCCCGATCGCCCTGGGTGAGCAACTCTACATGGCCTCGCAGTTCCGTGATTTTATCCAGGCCGGTGCGGTGCATTACGTCCAACCCGATGTGGTAAGACTCGCCGGTGTCACAGAATTTTGGCAAGTCGCTGACTTGGCCCGCAGCTACAGCCTGCCCGTTGTTCCGCACGTCGGCGACATGTGCCAAGTTCACCAGCATATCTGCTTCGCCCACCCTGCGTGCTCGTTATTAGAATACATCCCCTGGTTGCGCGATTGGATGGAGAAACCGGCTCAAATCGTCGATGGTTTCTACGTTGCACCAGAATCAGCCGGAGCTGGCATGACGCCCAGCCTCAAGGCCCTCACTGAAATCAATAAAATATAACCATGCCCGCTTCGCCCCAAAACCCGTTTCGCCTCGATGGTGAAATCGCACTGATAACCGGCGGTGGATCCGGCATCGGGCTGGGCATCGCCCATTGCATGGTCCAAGCCGGTGCCAAAGTCGTGTTGGTCGGCCGCCGTGAAGACCAGCTTGCCCAAGCCTGTGCGCAACTGGGTGCCATGGCCTCCTACGTCGCCCATGACGTTACCTGTTTGGACGCTGCCGGAGAATTGGTAGCCGCAGCCCAAAAGGCCGCGCAAGGGCCGTTGACGATATTGGTCAACAATGCCGGCACGCATCTGAAGAAACCTGCGGTTGAGACCACCCCTGGTGACTTTCAAAGCGTGCTCAATACCCACGTGCTTGCTGCGCATGCCCTGACGTGCGCGACCATTCCCGGCATGGTGGCTCAAGGTAAGGGCTCGATCCTCTTTACCTCCTCGATGGCGGCTTACATGGGGGTGCCCCTTGTCATGGCATATGCCGCCGCCAAGAGCTCCTATTTCGGCATGGTCTCCACGCTCTCCGCCGAGCTCAGCGGCAAAGGAGTGCGGGTAAACGCCATCGCCCCAGGCTGGATTTTCAGCGAGATGTCCCGGAAAGCACTCGAAAGCGATCCGGCCCGCAAAGCCAAGGTGCTTTCCCGTATTCAAATGGGGCGTATGGGCGACCCTTCCGACATCGGCAATGCAGCGGTTTACCTTAGTTCTCCGGCAGCAGCGTACGTAACTGGCGTCACCCTGCCAGTCGATGGGGGCGCATCCGTAGGCTTTTAACCCGCACACCGAAGCCGTTTGGAAGCGGGTCTGTCTGGTGAAGGGCTGCTCAGGACACTCGGCGAGTAGGCGCGGGCTTTCCACCCTGCGTCGACCTTGACGGGCAAGACATCGGAGCGGGGTCGAGGTCGGGGCAGTATATGCCTATGCTGAAGTAACCCCGCCTTCTGCTTATCTGAGGTAGCTCCACCCGCGTCCATTCGATTTGTATTAAACCTGAATTCCGAAGTTCAAACCAACCACAGATTACATAGATTGCACAGATACAATCCCGTAGGAGGTAAATGAACTCAACTTGATCACCTTCTTAATCCTGTCCTTAAACTTAGTAACACTCTGTTATCTGTGCTCATCTGTGAATTCCGTGGTTAAAACTTCGGCGTTCGGGTTAAAAGGCTCAGCTCACCGAATCGAATGCACTGATGTCTTCTGCGGGCATAGGATAAATACGCAGGAAATCGACGTAGTTGATCAACTCGAAGCGGCCGTCGTGGTGCTCGACGATAGCGGTGAGCGACTCCACCCAGTCGCCACTGTTGAGATAGTGAATCTCACCAAGCATTTTGTCGGCGGCCGTGTGAATGTGGCCGCACATGACACCCGTGCAACCGCGCGACTTGGCGAGCTCGGCGATGTGGTCTTCGAAATTGGAGACGTGATTTACTGCCGATTTAACCCGTGCTTTGATCGCTTTGCTGAGCGACCAATACTCAAGCCCGCGCCAGGCGCGCCAGCCATTGTAGGCCCGGTTGATTTTCAAAAGCGCGCGATAACCCCAGTCGCCTAAGTGCGCCAGCCAGACAAAGTTTTTGGTGATGGTATCGAAGACGTCGCCGTGAAGCACCAGATAACGCCCGCTCAATCCTTCGTGGATGTACTCCTCGACGATTTGGAGGTTTTCAAAATCCAGCGGCAGAAACTGCGAGAGGATGTCATCGTGGTTACCGCGAAGGTAGATGACCTGCGTGTCCTTCTTCTCGATTTTTTTCAGGACGATGCGAATAAAGCGCGTGTGGGTTTTCGCCCAACTGCCGCCACGTTGAAGTTGCCAGCCGTCGATGATGTCGCCGTTGAGGATCAACTTTTCGCAGCTCACGTGCCGCAGGAAATGATTCACCTCGGCGGCTTTGCTTTCAACGGTACCGAGGTGAACGTCGGAAATGATTACACTACGAACACTGAGCTTTGTCATAACGGTTGCGGAGCGAAGTCGGCGGAAGGTGTTTTGGCTGGTATGGCTATGCCGCGCAAGAGGGCGGGAACGACGATGCGTAGGCTCTGGGGATGAACACAGACCTCCACTTTAGCGCCGGTTTCATGGGTTTCGCCATCGGTGTGGACGAGACCTGGTGCAGGACGTTCGATGATGAAACGAGTACCGCGGAGGCGGAATGTATCGGGGCTGTGGTCGATGGTACCGAGGAACAGTCGTGAGCCGAGGAAAGCCGCGCCAACGTGGTTTACGGGGCGAATGGCGATGAGATCCAGCTGGCCGTCGACGACGCTGGCCCCAGGAGCAATGAAGGCCCGATTGCCGTATTGGTCGGAGTTGGCGATGGCAATGAGCAGGATGTCGAGTGTTTCAGTGCGATTTCCTACGGTGATTTTACAGCGTTGGCTACGACGTTGGTTAAACGCCGAGAACCCGGTGCTAACGTAGGCGGGAAGTCCACGCGTGGTCAGTTGGTTGAAGCGAAGACTGATATCGGCATCCAGGCCCAGCCCCATGGCGTTGAAAAAGGGGTGTCCGTTAACCGAACCGGTATCGATGGCCGTGATGCGTGCGGAGCTTGCGGCAGCAAGTTCGAGGGCGGCGCGGGGTGCGAGGGGAATGCCAAGGTGAAGCGCCAAGCCGTTGCCGGATCCACAGGGAACCAAGGCGAGCGCGGCGGGTGTATGAACTAGGCCTTGTGCCACCTCGTTCAGGGTTCCATCACCACCGATGGCCACCACGCGCTGGCAACCCACTTGCACGGCGTTGCGGGCCAGTTCAACGGCGTGTCCCGGGCCGTCGGTGACATGCAGCTCGGCGTCGAGAGAACGATCGCGGATATAATCGAGCAGCAAGGGGCGCAAACGGACAGTGCGAGCGTTGCGCCCGGAAACGGGATTAAGGATGAAGCGGATCTTCATGTCAGGGCAGGGCCGGTTGGCAGCGTGGCAGCAGATAAACGAGGTGCAGCGGCCGTTGCGGTGAGCGGGTTTCGATGGGCGGCATCGATGAGGTGTTGCGCGATGATCGACGCAGCATCGTTACGGACGATAGGGGCAAGGGCGCTGCGCCATTGCTGCCAAACGGCACCATTTTTGGCGAAAGCGGTGCGAAGTGCCTGCATGACTGCAGTGGGCGTGGTGGCTAGGGTGCCGGCACCGGTGCGGCGCAGTAGTTCGTAGTTTCCCTCCTCCTGGCCGGGGACGATCTGGTTTACGATCATCGGACAGCGTGCGGCAATGGCTTCTTGAGTGGTGGCACCACCAGCTTTGCTGATCACGACATGATGGGTCATCAGCAGGTGCGGTATCTGGTCGGTCCAACCCAAGCAGCGGGCGGGCAGAGCCCGACCTTTGGCGAGGTTTTCCAGCTCGAGGCGTAGGGGCTCATTACGGCCTACCGCGATCGTGATTTCCCATGCGGTTTCAGCGATGAGCAGGCGCGCTGTTTCCTCCGCGTTATTGGTGCCCGAATTGATGATATAGAGAACGCGCGGAGCCACGCCTGCAGTCTTAAGATCGGGCGGGGCGAGATGAAGGGCTTTGGCCCCAAAAAAAGCGGGGACGGGGAAACCGGTAACGTGCAGGCGGTCTGCCTCCACGCCCCCTTGGCGCATCACGTCGGCCGAGTCCGTGTTGGGAACAAACCAGCCGGCTGCACCCGCGCGCCACCACAGGGAATTGATGCTGATAGAATCGGTGACGATGTTGAAGTGGGGCGGGAGTGTGTGGCCTTCGGCGCGGAGACGTTCGATGAGGAAGGCATAAATCGGATAGGTGCTGCAGATCACCTCGGGCTGTTCCTCAGCGATGATTTGGGCGAACAGGCGGCGTTCTTGACCCAGTAACCACATGCAACGTGGGACGATATTGGACCGATCAATCCAAGCATACAGGCTGCTCCACAGTTTAGGCGCACCGTTAATCGTGGCGATGTAGGCGCGGCGGCTGATTTGGTTAAAGCGGGGGCGAGTTAACTCAAAAATGTCGACCACACGAGCGGTGCCGGGACCGTGGGTTTGGTCACACGCAGCTGCGAGTGCGCGGGCGGCGGCGTTGTGGCCTTCGCCATAACCAGCAGTAAAAATGAGGATGCGCGTGGGCATTTAAAGGGAGGCGAGTTGAGGTTGGCGGGTAGCGGTGTCGCTGTTTTCGCCAACAATAGAAGCCAAGTCCTCTTCGAAGCGAACAATGACCTTCGACCAAGATTGGGGTTCGACGGTGGTCCTCGCGGCACGGCGAAGTTTTTCCCGCAATGCGCTGTCGGTGGCCAGGCGCACGCCGGCTTGGATCAGGGCTTCGGGCTGGTCGCAGGGGACACTCAGGCCGTTTTCGCCGTCGCGGATAAACTTGAAGGCGGCCGCATAGTTAAAGCCGGCAACCGCCAAGCTGCTGGCCATCGCTTCGGTGAGCACGTTGCCAAATGTTTCGGACAGACTGGCGTGGATATAGATATCTGAGGAGGCGTAGTAGCGGCCGATTTCCTCGCGGGAAAAGAAACCGGTGAAAATGCACTCCGGGTGTTCGCGCATGAGGCGCTCCTTGAGCGGACCTTCGCCAGCCAGTACGAAACGACAGCGCGGATTGGCGGCGCGCATGGCGTCAAAGGCGCGGAATACTAAGTCATAGTTTTTCTCAGCTGCCATCCGGCCCACGTGTAAAACCACGGGGGTGTCAGGGGTGGCGTTCCAGCTGGCGCGTAATTCCTCCGAACGCCGCGACGGGCTGAATTGGCGCGTGTCGACGCCTCGTGAGAGAACCGCCAAATCACGGAAGCCGACGGCGGCGAGTTCTTCGCACAATTCAGGCGTTGGCACGAAGGTGCGGCGCGTCCGGTTGTGCACGTGGCGCAGCCAGGAAAGCGTGATGTGGTGAAAGGCCCCGAAGCCGTAGGAACTCGTATACTTGTGAAAATTGGTATGGAAACTGGAGCTAACAGGCAGACCTAAGGCGCGGGCGGCGGTGACGGCGGTGGCGCCCAACGGCCCCTCGGTAACGACGTGTACAAGATCAGGCGGCTCGGCACGCCACAGGCGCTTCAGGGTGCGTCCGGCAGGTAGTCCAAGTCGCAGTAGCGGATAACCAGGAATGGGCATCCCAGGTAAGTTAATCACACGGTATGCGGGAGTGGCGTCTGCTGTGGGCGGATCATCCCGCCGTGGCCGGTAAACGGTAACATCATGGCCGCGTTCAGCGAGTTCTCGGGCGATGACGCCGAAGGTCATGGCCACTCCGTTGACTTCTGGAGGGAAGGTTTCAGTGACGATGGCAAGTTTCACGTTGGTGGGGGGAGAACGTAACGGAGCGTTTGAAATAGGTCGTGGAAAGGTCTTGGACTGAGACTTCACCGTACAGCCGCTGTGTTACGATTGTGTGGCGATTGGGTTACGATCGAGTGATTGCGTCGGTCGCCGGCGATAGAGACAGGGTGGCGTAGTGACTGTGGTGGACGCGGGACGGTGGCTAATGAAATTGCTGGCAATGGCCTTACGTTTTTATCGGCTGTGATCGTTAGGCTATAAATGCGATCCCCGTTGTTTATACTGAGGGAGGATTTGGCGCGTAAATGGTCTAAGTGGATATATACCCGCCTTTAATTCATGATTGGCTTTGGGGCCAGCTTCGCCACGCCCGCATCGATGAAATCACTGCCATTTTTACGCATTTTTTAATGTTATACGCAATCATCATAGCCGTATTTTCATGACCGCATTTGAAGCGCATAAAAACGTAACTTAACGAAGGATTACTAATTTGGGAGAGGTTCAGCAACAGCGTACTATAGTTTGATAACAAAGTGTGTTTATTTTACTGGGGGCCACATTCAAAGTTATATCATTCGCCCACCCTACCCCACCCATTGGGCTGGCGAAAACCACCCCTACCCCTCGCTTGCATTCGGACACAACCTGCAAGATTAAGCCAGATTTCCATCAGGAAAATAAAAGCAATTTCAATTCAATAGAGCCCGTAAAAAAAACGCCTAAGTTATCGTCATATATACCTCCATGCCTATAAATTTAAATCGAATACTACACATCCCCTTTTTTTATTTTGTCGTATTGCTTAGCTTGTACTCAGCCGGCTTAAGCCAAGCCGCAATTCTTACGTACCCTAGCCCAGCAACCTTAGTTGGTTTACATAATTTGGTGGAAAGTGACGTGTACAAGGTCGAAGTTGGCAGCGGAAATAACCCGGTCGACTACAAAAAATGCTTTGTCTACAAATCAAAAAATGTTGCCGAGGGAGAAAATGAATGGAGGCCAGCGAATGATCCTACAGCTAAGCCGTTTATTTTCACCAAGCGTCCGGAATCCGAGGTTTCCTTTACCTCATTTACCTTTGAGAAAACCGATAGCGTAACCGTCAAGGTCACCCTTCTAAAACCCACTGGTAGCAATGCTGTTAGCACTGTGGTTATCAGCCCAACTCGCCATGGAATAGAACATACCACAGCAGGAAATGTAATCACTTTTAAAATAAAGGATTACGTACAAATCATGCTGCAGGTGAATGGCAAAACTCACCCCCTTCTGATATTTTCAGAACCACCTGAAGAACAGCTTTCCATAACTCAGTCTACAAGCTCTCGGGTTACCGCCCTAAGCAATTCTGCAATGGCAATCACCCAACCATTGATCATTGCGGCAGATAATTGTACGTACGTAAGCGGCAGGATTACACTAAATACCAAAATTACAATTAATAGCGGCGGCAGGCTCCATCTCAATTCTGACGCGGTAGTAACGGGGACAAGTACTGCTGCAATAATTGAAATTCAGGCAGGAGGCATGCTGAGTTTAGCCCCCGGGGCGGTTTTACAGCTAATTCACAGTCCGATCACTATCATGGGACCTGCAGGGCGGAGTACTGGCATAGCAGGTGGAGCAGTTAAGATCGCTGGTGGCGCGATAGTAGAGGGGTCCTTTAAATTCGACGGGAATAACAATAAATTCACGGGGCGCGGCATTCTAACATCCGGCCACCTTAGTTGGAAGCAATTTAGGGATACTTTCGACGGCGATAAAGACAACTTCCAATTCCATACATATTATGGGCGTGGAGACGGGCATTATTTCGACGGCCTAATGTTGCTTAACACCCCTGGTTGGACGTCAAAAGAAGAGTTAACGAACTCTTCTGTAAAAAGAATTAAGCAGATTTCATGGAACGGAAACTCGGATGCATTCCACCTCAATAGTAACTGCACAATGGAGGACAGCTTCTTTTTCATTAACGATGATGCGCTCATACTTGGTGCCTCGGAAGGTAATGTGCGGGACGGCAGTGGAAATACTTGGCGCCGCTGTACTGTTTCCCCGGGAAATTGGGGGCACCCTATAGTTGCTTTCCCTAATAACAACCCTATGACCAATAACACATGGGAAGACATCGACATCATTGGCGATTATAATAGCACAGTCCCCGTGATTCATATTAAGGGGGACTATTTTAAGGAAATCAAGTCCGGCTCAATGAGCAATTTCACCTTGAGAAACGTGTGGATAGATTCGCCGCGCAACGGCCCTCTATTCAAGCTGAATACCAACTCCCTCAACCAGCCCGGCTACGATATCGATAACTTTTTACTGGAGAATATAACAGCGACAAAAAGCACCACATCTACTCCGGAGATAGAGCTCATTTCTAATAATTCGGCGGGAGCCAATCAATCGATCACCTTCAACAATATTAAAATCGGGGGCGTGGTTTTAACCACCGCTAGCTTACGTGAAAGCAAGTATTTCACCGCACTCCCCACTAGCACTCCGGGTGCTAGCACCAAATTTACGGTGACGTTGCCTACGGTGAATAATTTACCGACGTTAAACGCGATTACGAACCCGGCTGCTATCGCCGAAGACGCAGGACGACAGACGGTTGCGCTGAGTGGTATTAGCGCCGGTGCCAACGAGACCCAAACGCTAACCGTTACGGCGAAGTCGAGTAACCCTGCACTCATTCCGAACCCAACCGTTACTTACACGAGCCCTTCGACGACCGGGTCGTTGAGTTACACACCGGTGGCCAACGCCAGCGGCACGGCTACAATTACGGTGACGGTCACCGACGGCCTTGTTGCTGACAGTAGTAATAGTATTACACGCACGTTTACGGTGGCGGTAACCGCGGTGAATGATTTACCGACTTTAAGCGCGATTACGAACCCGACTGCTATCGCCGAAGACGCAGTACGACAGACGGTTGCGCTGAGTGGTATTGGCGCCGGTGGCAATGAGAGCCAAACGCTCAAGGTCTCGGCGACTTCCAATAACACTGCGCTCATCCCGAACCCGACCGTTTCTTACGCGAGTCCTTCATCGACCGGTTCGTTGAGTTACACACCTGTGGCCAACGCCAGCGGCACGGCGACTATTACGGTGACGGTCACCGACGGCCAGACGACTAACCATAGCATCACACGCACGTTTACGGTGACGGTAACCGCGGTGAATGATTTACCGACGTTAAACGCGATTACAAACCCGGCTGCTATCCTTGAAGACGCAATACAACAGACGGTTAATCTGAGTGGTATTACCGCCGGCGGTAATGAGAGCCAAACGCTCAAGGTCACGGCGACTTCCACTAACACTGTGCTCATCCCGAACCCGACCGTTACTTACACGAGCCCTTCGACGACCGGGTCGTTGAGTTACACTCCGGTGGCCAACGCCAGCGGCACGGCTACAATTACGGTGACGGTCACCGACGGCCTGGTTGCTGACAGTAGTAATAGTAGTACACGCACGTTTACGGTGACGGTAACCGCTGTGAATGATTTACCGACTTTAAGCGTGATTACGAACCCGGCTGCTATCGCTGAAGACGCAGGACGACAGACGGTTGCGCTGAGTGGTATTACCGCCGGTGGCAATGAGAGCCAAACGCTCAAGGTCACGGCGACTTCCACTAACACTGCGCTCATCCCGAACCCGACCGTTACTTACGCGAGTCCTTCATCGACCGGTTCGTTGAGTTACACACCGGTGGCCAACGCCAGCGGCACGGCTACAATTACGGTGACGGTCACCGACGGCCTGGTGGCTGACAGTAGTAATAGCATCACACGCACGTTTACGGTGGCGGTGACAGCTGTGAATGATTTACCGACGTTAAACGCGATTACGAACCCGGCTGCTATCGCTGAAGACGCAGGACGACAGACGTTTGCGCTGAGTGGTATTAGCGCCGGTGCCAACGAGACCCAAACGCTCACCGTTACGGCGAAGTCGAGTAACACTGCGCTCATCCCAAACCCGACCGTTACTTATACGAGCCCTTCGACGACCGGGTCGTTGAGTTACACACCGGTGGCCAACACCAGCGGCTCGGTGACTATTACGGTGACGGTCACCGACGGCCAGACGACTAACCATAGTATTACACGCACGTTTACGGTGAAAGTGAACGCGGTGAAGCCGAGAACTGCTTTTAATGAATGGATTTCCGGCTTCAACGTTGGTCGTTTGACGGGTGCCGCTGACGACTTTGATCAAGACGGCCTCGGTAATGCGATGGAGTACCTCATGGGTTCTGATCCAACGAAGCCGAATAACGGACTTAGCCTGGTCGAAGCGGGTTTAAATACTCTTAAATTACGCCATAGTCAGTCCAACACACTCACGCCTAATTTGATTATAACTTACCAATGGTCCACCGATCTGGTGGAATGGAAGGAAAGCGGGCAGACCAATAAAACGGGGACGACTGTGGATATTGTGACTAAAAAGATTACCGACAACAGTGCACCGGCCAGTGACCTCGTTGAAGTCACTTATACAATCCATGTTGGGGCACGCGGGAAACTTTTTGCCCGAGTCAAGGTTGGCGAATTCTAAGACGCCGCCCTCAACAAATGTAGTTTATTAAGATTAATCATTAAAAAAATAATGATTCTTTCAGACTCTATAAGTAACCCAGCGCCGGAAGCCCAATCCCGTACGCCCTACCTAAAGCCGACGACTGCCGCTGTCCTTCTCAGTATTGTCCTAGGGATCTTTCTGGCTGATGGGCTCGTCTCCCTTCTCCACGACGTCCTGCGGATGGCCGGGCTGGGACTGCTGGGATGGCTGCGCGGATTGACCAGCTTTGTCTGCCTGCTCACCGGTCTCATCACCTTCGTCATCATGGGGCTCACGCCTGTGATCTAAAAGCGAGTGTTTCTTCCGGTCAGCCTTATGGGGCCAGTAGCGCTCCTCGGCATGCCGCTCTTCTCAATTTACTACCCGAACGCTCTTCCGCAGATCTCCGTACTCCTATCAGCGATCCAAGTCATCATCGGAATAGCGATCATCCGTTTCACCCAGCCGGGATTCCAGCCGCGCTGGCCACTGATCCGCGCGGAGCATCTTGGATCGAGGCTCTTCAGTATCAGGAATCTGCTCGGTTTTGTTCTGATAAATTTCCTAGTACTCCTGCCAGGGGTCTTGCTCTACCTCGGGTTCTGCGCGCATTTGGCGGTTGATCATTTCAGCGGCGGATTTCTAGGACTCCATGCCGATGGGATTACATCGCGAGCGAAGACCTATGTGCGGGCGGAT
>CANIXX010000034.1 GCA_947471115.1 Opitutaceae bacterium
ACCCTGAAGTCCATCGGTCGCTACATCGACAGCCGCTAAACCGGCATCGCTTAGCACCCGCTAAAAAAAGGCCGCCTTCACAGGCGGCCTTTTTTGCGTCCGTTCGGGCTAATTCATATATATGCGCTGCCGAAAAGTAACGGAGACTTCGAGTCCGCGCCGAGCGATCACCACCGAATCAAAGTAGACTGGATGCCTGCGCTACTTTTCAGACGCCCGCTATTCAACCCAGCGCCAATCCGGGCTCAATGCACAGCGAGCCCAGCGGCTCGACCGGCTGTACCGTCGGATCGACCCAGGCCGCAAAGGCGATCATTCCCGCGTTGTCACCGGTGTGCTTGGGCTGCGCGGCTAACAGCGGAATCCCATCGGCTTTGGCCACCCGCCCCAACACGGCTCGCAACGTCTGGTTGTTGGCGACTCCGCCGGACAAACCAAGGCTGCGGAACGACTCACGCGCCAACGCCAGCGTCGTCTTACGCACCAACGCATCCACCACCGCCTGCTGGTAACTCGCGCACAGGTCATCCATGCGTGCCTCAACCTCGGGCTGGGACATCTTTTCCAACTGGTAACGCAGGCTCGTCTTGAGCCCAGAAAAGCTAAAGTCGAGGTCGCTGCGCGGTCCGATTCCGCGCGGAAAATCAAACGCCGCGGGATTGCCGAGCCGCGCGCGCTGTTCAATCAGCGGACCACCTGGGTAGCCGAGCCCTAGCAGCTTGGCTCCCTTGTCGAGCGCCTCGCCTGCCGCGTCATCCTTGGTTGAGGAAACAACTTGGATGCGCCGCGCCCGATCCAAGATAAACAGCAGCGTATTCCCCCCAGAAACCACCAGCCCGAGATGCGGTAGCAACGCCTCCATGCGGGCGGAAAACTCCGCCGGCGCCTCCGCGTGCACGCCGATGAACGGGGAAAAAACGTGGCCGCGCAAATGATTCACTGCGAGCAGCGGCACACGGCACGCGAGCGCAAGGGATTTCGCCGCCGCCACGCCAATGGCCAGACATCCCGCCAAGCCTGGACCTTGGGTGACGGCCACCTGCGTAATGCGGTCAAAGCCGGTCGACTCCCGCACGCGCTCCAGCAGCGGGCCGAGATTGCGCAGGTGCTCGCGCGTAGCCAAGTCGGGCACCACACCACCGTAGCGGCCGTGCAGCGCGATCTGACTGTGGATCCACTCGCCCATCAAGCCGGTGGCGGGGTCAAACAAAGCGACGGCGGTTTCATCGCAGGAACTTTCTATGGCGAGAATCATGGTTTTTTGGCGGCCAGCGGCGCGGCGGCGGGCCGGTCACCACGGATTTCTAAAAGAATAACAGCCTGGAGCACGGAAACTGCGGCGTCCAACTGGCGATCGGGCGTGCGCTCGATACTGAAACGTTCCTTGAACTCCACCGGATCGACCACGTCGTCGCGCGAACGCTGGATGCGTGCGCTGTCATCCTCAACGCTCGACATGACCACTTCCACGTCGGGAAGGACGCCCTTTTCGTGAAGCGTAACCCCGCTCGGCGTGTAGTACCGCGCAGTGGTCAGCCGCAGTCCCTCGCCTTGGCGCAGCGGTAAAATGGTTTGTACGGAGCCCTTGCCGAAGGAACGTTCTCCAACGACCACGGCGCGGCGCGTGTCCTTGAGCGCGCCGGAGACGATCTCGGCGGCACTGGCGCTACCGCCGTTGATCAACACGGCCAGCGGGAGCGTTAACGGTGCCTCGGACGCGGCGGCGCGATACTCGTCACGGTCCTGTGATTTACGCCCCTGCGTGTAGACGATCAATTCGCCCTTAGTGAAAAACGGTTCGGCCACTTCGACAGCCGCCGTGAGCAGTCCGCCCGGGTTATCGCGCAGATCGATGATGAGTGCGCGCATGCCCTGGGCATTAAGCGTATTCAATGCCCCGATAAATTCCTCGCTGGTGCGCTCACCAAACTGGGTGATCTCCAAATACCCGATACCGTCGGGGCGCAGGTGCACCTCACGCACACTCTCCACCTTGATGCGCTCGCGCTTCAGCGTTACCTCGAAGTCCGTGGTCGTCGACGGGCGCATGAAACCAATCCGCACCTGCGTTCCGGGTTTGCCGCGCAACCGCCCGATCACCTCGTCGAGCGCAGGCTTTTCCAGCTTCACCCCGTCGACACTGACAAAAACGTCGCCGCGCAGGATTCCCGCTTTGGCACCCGGCGTGCCAGCGATGGGCGCTATGACCACGACCTTGCCGTTGCGCATCTCAACCTGCACACCGATGCCGCCAAACTCACTGCTGATGTCTTCCTCCAGCTTTTTATAGTCACGCGCATTCATGTACTCGGAATGCGGATCCAGCGAATTGAGCATCCCTCGCAGCGCCGCCTCGGTTAACTTGGGAAAGGCCACCTTGTCGGCGTCCACGTAGTTATCATTAACCGCACTGAGTACCTCGCGGACATAGCGAGAGGATTGATCGAGCTCGCGATTGGGCCAAAAACCCCAGGCCGCAGCCACCCGCGCCGAGCCCACTGAGAGCAAGGCGCCGAGCAACACGCCGGCGGCGATCACGAGAATGCGTTTGAGCATCTTCGGGACTGTGGCCAACTCATCGACTTTGTAAATGGGATCATCCGCCACGACTTCTCCAGCCTTCGCCGCCGCTTTTCTCGCCCGCTCCGGGCCCAACGGAGTCGTGTCGTTCGCCGATTTTATGGACCTGGCGCTCTATCACCCCCAACTCGGCTATTACCGGCAGGATCGCTCGCGCGTCGGCTATGCGCCCGGCACGGACTTCTACACGGCCAGTTCCTCGGGGCCGGTCTTCGGCGAGATGGTCGCGGCGGCGTGCGTTGCGCTCCTTGGCGGGGAAGCGCAGGCCCGTGAACACGCGTTCGTGGAAATCGGCGCGGAAGCCGGTGTCGGAGTGCTGGCGGGTGTCGACCACCCCTTCGCCTCGGCGCGCACCGTGCGCGTGGGAGAGGCGCAACAACTCGCCGGTCCATGTGTGGTGTTTTCAAACGAACTCTTCGATGCCCAGCCCCTGCGCCGTTTTATCCGGCGCGGTGCAACCTGGCGCGAACTCGGCGTGCAGTTGCACGGCGATAAGTTATACGAAGTCGAACTAGCCGAGACGAGCGAGCCCTGGCTCCCAACCGATTCGAGCGAGGGCTACGTCTTTGACGCGCCCCAGGCCGCGGCCGAACTCGCCGCCGCTATCGCCGCGCAACCGTGGACTGGCCTCTTTGTGGCCTTCGACTACGGAAAATCCTTCACCGAGTTGGCCACCGTCACGCCAGCAGGGACGGCGCGCGCTTATTTCCAGCACACGCAATCCAACGAACTGCTCGCCCGCGCCGGCCAGCAGGATCTGACTGGGCACGTCTGCTGGGATTGGTTACAGGCGGCGCTGGACACGGCGGGATGCAACGGCAGTAGAGTGGAGTCCCAAGAGGCGTTTTTAATTCACCACGCCGGGGCGTTTCTAGCGCAGGCGATGGCGGCGGAAGCCACACGCGTAAGTCCGCGCAAACTTGCGCTGCTGCAACTGCTGCACCCATCGCATTTGGGGCAAAAATTCCAAGTCCTGTACGCCCGGCGGTAAAAATCGGCGCTGGCGACCGCACGGATCCAGGCGGTAGAAGTGATTAGTCCCAGTTAAAAAGGACTGAACTTTGCCCTTGCTTCGGACTGGCCCCGACTTTTATCTGTGACCCTTTAACAACCTTTTATATGGCTAGAATCTGCGCAATCACCGGCAAACGTCCCACCGTGGGATCCATCATTCACCGCAAGGGTCAGTCGAAGAAGAGCGGCGGCATCGGCACGCACATCACCTCGATTACCTCCCGTAAGTTCCGCCCGAACTTACAGAAGATCCGCATCCGGACCGCCAATGGCGGCACCAAGCGCGTCCTCGTTTCGGTCAAGGCCATCAAGGCCGGCCTCGTCGAGAAGGTCTAAGCCCACCGGCTAAAATCTCCTCTTTTTAAACCCGCAACCTTTTCGGTTGTGGGTTTTTTGCGTCCCAACAAAGAGGAATCGGCCGTCGCCCTCTCGGGGGAAACCAAATTTTCCGCCCCAACCGACTGGTTGCATTCCTCGCGCCGAAGCCGGTGTGCGGGGCTTGCCCCTTTCCGGCTGATTCTCATCGTCCGCTCAACGACCATGCCCGCCGACTCACTTTCCGCATCCACCTCCCCAACCCCCAGCCCGGCCGTGCAGCCCCCATTACCGATGCGCCCCGAACTGCTTGCGCCCGCCGGCGACTGGGAATGCGTGCGCGCCGCCGTCGAGAACGGGGCCGACGCGGTTTACTTCGGCCTCGAACGGTTCAACGCCCGTATGCGGGCCAAAAACTTCACCCAGGCCGACCTGCCCGCGATCATGGAGTTTCTCCACAAACGCGGCGTACGCGGCTACGTTACCTTTAATGTCCTCGTCTTCACCGCCGAACTTCCCGACGCCGAGGACTACCTGCGCACCATCATCGCCTCTGGTGTCGATGCCGCCATCGTTCAGGACATCGGCATCTGCCGGCTCATCCGTAAAATCTCCCCCGATTTCCCCATCCACGGCTCGACGCAGATGACCGTCACCGGCGAAGCTGGCGTAGCCTTCGCCCGTGACTTGGGTGCCGAACTTGTCGTGCTCGCGCGCGAAAACTCGATCAAGGAAATCGAGGCCATCCAGGCAGCTCAGCGCGCCTCGGCCCTGACTCCGCTACCACTGGAAGTCTTCGTTCACGGGGCGCTCTGCGTCGCCTATTCCGGCCAATGCCTGACCAGCGAATCGCTCGGCGGACGCTCAGCCAACCGCGGTGAATGCGCCCAGGCCTGCCGCCTGCCCTACGACCTCATTTCCGATGGCCAAGTCGTGCCCCTCGGCGACCGCAAATACCTGCTCAGCCCGCAGGACCTCGCCGGCCTGGACGTCCTGCCCGAGCTAGTTAAGGCAGGGGTGGCCTCGCTTAAAATTGAAGGCCGCCTCAAGTCCCCCGAGTACGTTGCCAGCATCACCCGCGTATACCGCCAGGCGCTCGACAAAATCTTTGCCGAGCTGGCGACTGCAGGCAGCGTGCCGTTCGACTCCGCACGAGCCCGCTACGAACTCTCGATGACGTTCTCACGCGGCCTCTACACAGGCTGGTTTAACGGTATCCAAAATCAGGAGCTCGCCCACGGCCGCTTCGGCACCAAACGCGGCGTTCTGCTGGGAACCATTTCACGCGTCGGCGACGACCATGTCGCCCTCCGCCTTGAGAGCGCCCTCAAGCCCGGGGACGGGGTCGTCTTTGACGCAGGTAACCACGCCGCAGGCGAGGAGGGCGGCCGCGTTTACCAAGTCGAACCCCAGCGCGCGCGTGACGGCCAACCGGTGGAAACCGTCCTGCGCTTCGGTCATGGCGACATTAACTTCCGCAAGATCCGACCTGGGAATCTTCTCTGGAAAAACAACGACCCCGCGCTCGACCGCGAGTTGCGCACCACCTTTGAAGGCGAAAAAATACGCTTCACTCGCGCCGTTGATGTCGCCGTCCACGGCCATGCCGGCACCCCGCTCACCCTGATATTAAACGACCGCGAGGGCCACGTGGTACAACTCGACAGCCAGGTAATGCTTGCGCCCGCCCAGAACCAGCCACTCACCCAGCAACGCCTCGAAGAGCAGCTCGGGCGCCTCGGCGGCACGCCCTTTCAACTCGGTCTGCTCACCTCGCATCTCGAAGGCGCGGTGATGTTGCCCATGAGCGAACTCAACCGCTTGCGCCGCGATGCCTCCACCGAACTCGATCTACTGCGCGGCCAGCCCAAGCGCTGGACGATCAATGCCGTGGCGAAGCCCGAGGCAGACGCCGGCCGAATCTCCGTCGAACCCACCGCCAGCCCCTCCGCCCCAGCCCTAGCCACCAACGCCGAAAATGCCCCCTCTCGAGCTGGCCTGATCATGGTCGTGCGCAGCCTCGAACAACTCGATGCCACTCTCGCCGCTGGTGGTTTCGCCGACATTTACTGCGAGTTCGAAAACCCCAAGCACTACCGCGACGCGGTACAACGCTTCCGCCTTTGGCAGACTGGTCCAGGCGCGCCTCTCGCCACCTCCGGCGCCCCGCTTCAGTCGCCCGCGATTTGGGTCGCCCCACCGCGCATTTTTAAACCAGGCGAAGAATGGATCCTTAACCAGGTGCGCTCGTCGGAGGCAGACGGCTATCTGGTGCGCAACCACGAGCACCTGCGCTTCTTCAAAGCCGACCGCAAACGCGGCGACTTTTCCCTCAACGTCGCCAACCCGCTCACCGCCGAATATTTTATTAAAAACTACGGCTTGGAACGTGTGACCGCTAGTTACGACCTCAACGTGTTCCAGCTTGAGTCGCTCCTACAGACGGCCCCGGGCGACTGGTTCGATCTGACGATCCACCAGCACATGCCGATGTTTCACATGGAGCACTGTGTTTTCTGTGCATTCCTCTCCAAAGGAAAGGACTACCATGATTGCGGACGGCCCTGCGAAAAACACGCGGTTGCCCTGCGCGACCGCGTCGGTGCCGAGTTGCCGCTCAAGGCCGACGCCGGTTGCCGGAATACCGTCTACAACAACCGGGCTCAAACCGGCGCGGAGTACTTCCAGCGCTTCTTCGACCTGGGAGCGCGCCACTTCCGCGTGGAATTCGTGAACGAAAGTGGCGCCGAGGTGACCCGCACCCTCGCCCACTACCAAAAACTCCTGAACGGAGAAATCAACGGAGCCGACCTGTGGAGGGAGCTCAAATTGATAAATCAGCTGGGCGTCACCCGCGGCCAAATGGAAACGGCCCCCCAGTTGATTTTCAAAAAAAGATAAACGCCAGGTATGTAGTCCGGTCGCTCCCTTCTGCTTGCACTCATTTTATGATCAAGAAGGGGCAAATTGGCCGAGGTCGGCCAACGCTACACGGGATCGTGATATGTAGGTTTGGCCCTCCCTGGCCAATTCAGCGCACATTGAAGCCGGAGTTGTAGATAAAAAGCGCCGAGGGGCGGCAGGCCAAGGCGGGATCGCACCACAAGCGACCCCGCCAGGTCCAGTTACCACTTATCCCGGGTGTCGCACGTCCGAGCTTTCACATCCATCCAGCATGCATAGAACCCCAAATTCCGCCATGGGTTCCATTTATTTTACTAACCCATGCCAAGACCGGGGCTTGGCGGTGAAGCGACTGAAACGTTGGGAGTAGATTCCAACCCCACACCCATACGCCCCATAATATTGCAACCGGGGGGCATTAACAGACGTGATGCCCGTTATTCATTTCCACTCTAATCTGGAGTTGCCGCCCTGAATGGGCCTTAACCTCAGCGATACTTTCCATGGAAATCCCCCCCGCCGAAAAATCGGAGCCCCTCATCGCCGCCGCCGCCGCAGCCAACGCTGCCGCTCAAGCTCACGACCTTGAGATCAAGGACGCCCAGTTGATTTTCAACTCCGCTTGGCATGCTCTGGAGTCATCAATCGGTCGCCCCAACCTGCGTTTCCCCAAGGAGATCATTTTGCTCGGCGGAGCCCCCGGTTCCGGCAAAGGCACCAACACCGATTTCATCCTCAAGGCCCGCGGACTAACCTGCCAGCCGATCGTCATCAGCACCTTACTCGACAGCCCTGAGGCCAAACGCATCAAGGATTCAGGCGGCATGGTGGGAGACCGCGAGGTGATCGGCCTGATGCTGCGCGCGTTGCTGCAACCCCAGTATCGCGACGGCGTTATCCTCGACGGATTTCCCCGCACCAAGGTCCAAGTCGAGTGCCTCAAGCTGCTCGTCCAACACATTCAATCGCTGCGAACCGAGTTCTACAACACGCCGCTCGGGATGCACTTTCGACAAACCACGATCCACATCATGGTGCTGTTCGTGGATGAAAAAACCTCGGTCGATCGCCAGCTCAAACGCGGTCGCGAAATTGTGGCTCACAACGCCGAGGTGCGCCGCACAGGTGTGGGCGAGCTTCAGGAAGAGCGCCCCACAGATTACGACACGGCCCTGGCCCAGCGCCGCTACCGGGTTTTTAAAGAGCAGACCTGGGACGCCCTGCAGTCGCTCAAAGAGAGCTTCCATTACCACTTCATCAATGCCCAAGGCAGCGTGAGCGAGGTCGAGCAAAACATCCTTGAGGAACTCCAGTACCAGAGCACCCTCGAGCTTGATCCGCGCACCCATGACATCCTGCGCGTCATCCCCGTGGCCAGTGAGATCATTATTCACGCACGCCAGGAAATGGTAAAACGCCTGGACGCCTACGCCGTCGAGCACGCCGATTTTTTTGCCCGTGTGGTGACCTTCATCGACAAAAAGATCGTCCCAATCGTGATCCGGCACGCGATTTCAGGCTTCGCCCAAGTTAACACTGAGGATCCGCTGCTCGATGATCCGCTCTCATTGGCGATGCTCATCGACATCTTTTCCGAGCGTGGTTTTCACGCCGTCGTCGATCTTCATCGTATCGAGATCCCTGAAAAATTCGACCTGACGACCGGCCTCATCAAAAGCCGCATCAAAAAGGTTTACCGCATCCAGATCCGTTTCCAAGGATCCGAAATCCGTCACGGTTAACCGCCCTCAGGCCGCCAGCCCGCTGCCCCCCCGCCAAAAAGATGCGGGGGCAGCGGGCTTTTTTACGACCTTTCGCGGCGCTCAGTGCAGTTCAACATACGCGCACCACCAAAGTTTCACGCTTTATCCGAACAGCCGCAATCACCGTGCCCGTGGCCTCCGCCTCCTTTACATTCTTCGCCGCTACCTTTGCCTCCACCGCCACAGCAGCCTCCTTCGCCCTGGTGCGCGTGCCCATGCGCCAGTTCCTCGGCGCTGGCCTCCCGCACCGCCGTCAGCTCCACTTCAAAGTTCAAATCGACACCCGCAAGCGGATGATTGGCATCCAGCAACACCTCGTCGCCATCGACCTCCACCACGCGAACAATCGGCGCAAACTGATCGGCACCCGCGCGAAACTGGTCACCCGGCTTGAGCTCACCCTCGACCGGTAAAAGCGACTTGAGCACGCGCTGAACCTGTGCGGGATCGTGCTCGCCGTAGGCCTTGGCCGCCGGCACCTGCACGGTCTGCTTGGTCCCTGCCGCCACGCCCCGTAACGCCTCATCGAGCCCGTCGATAATTTGGCCCGCACCCTCCAGATAACTGATCGGTTGCCCACCCGCAGACGTGTCGAGCAAACGCCCCTGTGGATCGCGTAACGTATAGTGAAAAGTGACAATGTTTCGGCTCATGGTTAAAGCCTCAATCACGACCCCGCCCCGCCCACAGGCAAGGGCGAAAACGAGCCGAAGCCCCTCCGCATCCGGGCAGCCCGCCAACACGCGCGCCGTGCACCGTGGTCAAATCAGTACCTGCATTCACTGGGCACACAGGCACCCGAAAACCCGCCGCCCGTTGGCTGCGGCACCGCACCCGCTCAGCGTTTTTTCACCACCCGCGAGTTGCAGATAAAATCGTGCAGCCCGCGTTTATGCTCATCGAACGCGATCACCAGAAAACCGATGCCAAGAGTGAGTCCGGTGAGCGCTTTGGCCATGCAGCGCGCCACGATCCGCATAAAACTAAGCGGATGTCCATCGGCCTGCACCACACGCAAGCCGAAGAACAACTTTCCAGGCGTAGCACCGAAACGAATTAAAAAAATCGCATCGTAGATGATCGACCAGACAAGACCGATCACGCAGGCCGCACCGAGAAAACGCACCAGCACCATCAGCTCGTCCTGCTTGGGCTGGTAGCCCGGACCGTGCGCTGCGATAGCCATAGCCGCAGGGAAATACACGGTGCCCACAATCCCGACAAAAATCTGCCAGACCATCCACCAGAGGAAAAAATCCACCAGATACGCCCCGAAGCGCGGCCAGAAGCCCGCGTAAACCAGCGCCTCCGGCTCGCTCGTGTGGCCTGTTAAGTCAGGAACAGATAAATGCGGAGCGATGTCCGCCTCGGGTGTTTCCAGAGCGGGCGGAGTGGCAATGCGGCGCTCAGCGATCCAGGCCGGATTCACCGCGCGAACGGCGGCGAGGGTTTGCCACTCGTTCATGCCCTGCCGCCAGATCAAGGTGTCGGCCACGATCGTTCCGGCCTGAACCAGGCGTTCCAATTCCGAATGAGTGACGGGCCCAAAGCGCTCCCCGCCGATCGCGTAATACCATTGCATCCCAAGGTACAAACCCGCGCCCCACGCCACTGGCAACGGAAATTCCCCGCGTCCCGCACCTCCGCCTGCAGAAACGCCTACCCCAATAGGTTAGACTTTTCCTCGGGCGCTTGCACTGGAGGGCCGGAGAAGTTGGGGTAGATTGACCATGCCGCTTCGGTACCTCGCCATGTTAACGATCATGCTCGCCCTGCTGGTCGCCGGCTGCCGCCCCCGCGAAACCCCCGTCGATTCAGCCCGCCTCTCGCGCACGTTGCTCGTGGGCAACGGTGCCGAACCCTCTGACCTAGATCCCCATGTCGCGGTCTCCTTCACCGACGCCACCCTGCTCGTCGCTCTGTTTGAAGGACTCACCGTGATCGACGAGGCCACTTCCAAGCCGCTGCCTGGCGCCGCCGCCAGCTGGGACGTTTCCGCCGACGGGCGCACTTATACCTTTCACCTGAGACCGGAAGGCGTCTGGTCCAACGGCGATCCAGTCACCGCTCAGGACTTCGTTTTCTCCATCGAACGAATCCTCTCGCCCCAGCTCGCGTCCGACTACGCGTACATGCTCGACGTGTTGGCCGGAGCCGCCGATTACACCGCAGGGAAACTCACCGACTTCGAAAAAGTCGGTGCCAAGGCGATAGGTACCCACACCCTGCAGCTCACCCTCGCCCGCCCCACACCGTACCTGCTTTCACTGACAGCGCACCAGGCCTGGTATCCGGTCCACCCCGACTCCGTCCGCCTACACGGCGATGTTCACGCTCGCGGCACCGGCTGGACCCGCCCCGGTGCCCTGGTGGTCAACGGCCCCTTCGTATTGGCCGAGTGGCGACCCGACCAACACATCCTGGTGAAGAAAAACCCGCTCTATTACGGCGCGGCTCAAAACCAGCTCGAAGCGGTTAAATTCTTCCCCGTTGCCGACCCTGGTGTCGACGAACAGGCGTTCCGCGCCGGCCAGCTTCACGTGACCTACGACGTGTTACCCGACCGCCTCGATGCCTGGCGGCGCGAAGCCCCGAGCCAGCTGCGCGTCGACCCGTTTCTTGAAGTGTTTTACGTGCGCTTCAACACCACTCGGACTCCCTTCGACGATGTGCGCATACGCCGCGCCCTTTCGCTGGCAATTGACCGCGACGCCATCGCCGGTCCGGTGATGCGCGGGAGTCGTTCACCCGCCCACTCCTTCGTGCCGCCCAACACCGCTGGCTACACCTCCTCGGCAGCGATTCCGACCAATTACCCAGCCGCGCGCCAGCTGCTCGCCGAAGCGGGCTTTCCGGGCGGCAAGGGCTTCCCAAAAATCGAGATCAAGATGAACGCCGACCCGGTTAACACCAAGGTCTTCGAGGCGATCCAGCAAATGTGGCGCAAGGAACTCGGCATCGAAAGCACCCTGTCCTCGATGGATTTCCGCGTCTACATCGACACCCTGCAAACGCGCACCTTTGACGTGCTGCGCTCGCGCTGGGTGGGCGACTTCAACGACCCGGCCACCTTCACCGATCTGTTCACCTCGACGAGCGGCAACAACAACACAGGATGGAAAAAAACCTCCTACGACCGCTTGGTCGCCGCCGCTACCCTCGAGCAGGAAACCTCGCGCCGCTTCGAACTGCTGCGCCAAGCCGAGTCAGTCCTCGTCGAGGAAACACCCGCCACCCCGGTCTTCTTTGGTGCCCGCACGTACCTGATTCATCCGGACGTCCACGGGTGGAAACCCGCTCTACTCGGTATCCACCGCTACCAGACGATCCATCTCGCTCCGTAGCGAGGGAACCAAATCCAGTTTTACTGGCCAGCTCAGGCGGCCGGTCGATTTCACGTTTCGATACCACGTGGAACTACAACTGCGCCCGAATGCATTAATGGATTTAATCACAGAAAACCGACGCGAAATCTGCTCCCAACCGACTGAAGCAGTCAGCTTGTATCAATTTTCGGTCGGGGGCGACTTGGCCCCGACCGCGCAAGCATAATATAGCAAAATATTACGCCTTCTCGGGCCACAAAAAATTTGACGAGCTTTTAACAAATTACCATGGGTTGTGCTCAATTTACGGGGCAACCCCTACAGGTGGTGGTGAGTAACACGTCAGCAAGTTCCGGCGATTAAAGTTCGCCAGCACGTTGCGGGCGTCGAAAACAGCTCCCGCGCAAACCATCACACCTCCTGTTCTCGTCGTTATATCACTCACTTTTTCGTCTCCCCCTACATCTCCACAGCCCATCGCCATCGTTTTCCTCTCCATGCAGAAATCATTTCAAGTCGGCACCAAAACGTTCGTCCTCGATCAGGAAAAGGCCGAGGCCGCATTTGCAGCTAAAAAGGTCATCAACGGTCGCATCACGATGACCTTTAACCTCCTTCCGCTTAAATATCAGTGGGCGTATGATCTTTACCGCACCATGAAGGCGAACCACTGGGAGCCCGAAGACGTGCCAATGGGCAAGGACATCGAGCAGTGGCGCGACACCACCTTGGTCTCCGACGTCGAGCGCTGGATTATCCGCATGGGCATCGGCTACTTCTCGGCCGCCGAGGGAATCGTCGGCGACAATATTCAACACGTTGTTCGCGAACTTGTTACCGCACCAGAGCTGAAGCTAGTACTAGGCCGCCACGCTCACGAGGAAAACATCCACGCCGACTCGTTGCTCTATATGATCTCGTCGCTGGGCATCAACCCGCACGAGTGCGAGGCCATGTTCGAGGACATCCCCACCATCGTTAAAAAGAACGAGTTTGTGGTGAACAACTCCCGCAACCTACGCCGCGACGTTGACCTGACTACGCTCGAAAACAAGCAGGCGCTCGCCAAGAACATCTTCCTGTTCGGCCAGTGCATGGAGGGCACCCAGTTTTACGGCTTGTTCGGCATGATCCTTTCGCTCTACCGCCAGAACAAGTTCCCCGGCATCGGACAGATGTTCCGCTACACCCTTCGCGACGAATCCAACCACATCGAGGTGTTCCGCAACCTGTTCATGGACCTAGTCGAGGAGAACCGCGAAATCTGGACCACCGAGTTCAAGGAAGAGCTCCGCGCCACCATGGCCGAGGGCGTTCAGTTGGAAAAAGACTTCATCCGCGACTGCCTGCCGGTGAACGCCGTGGGGTTGGCCATCGACGAGTTCCTCACCTACATCGACTACATTGCCGACCGCCGCCTTGAGGGCGTCGGCCTAGCCCCGCTCAATCCCGGCGCGAAGAACCCGCTTCCGTGGCTGGCCGAGATGATGGATATCAAAAAAGAGCAAAACTTCTTCGAGGGCCGCGTCACCGAATACCAAAAATCCTCCGCCCTCACCAACGCCTCAGACGACGATCTCTGAGCCCCCGATCGCAGTGGCGGCACTAGGCCGCCACCAGCCTTCAATCCGTAGCCGACTCCCGCTTTGACCCAGCCCGGCAGGAGTCGGCCTCGTTTTTCCGACCAAATTCACCACCACAGGGACTTTGGTCTTGTTTCCGATACTAGCCACCGCCGCCCATCTACATCGCTCCATCGCCGCCCTCGCGCACCGCTGCCAGCCGTTCCGTATCTCCATTCAACCTAGGTCTCCAAAATAGATGAATTCATCCCTCTCCCACGATCTCGCGCTTAACCGCTCCTCACTAGAAAACCCGCCGGCATTCGCCTGGCGCGACTGCATTCCCACCGACACTCCGCTGCTACCGTCCATCGTGCTACTCGCGCCCCAGGGCGAGAAGCGCTTCGACTTGGCGGAAATCGCCGACACTCTCGGCCGCGCAGTCACCAACGTCCACCTCGCTCGCGGCGAGAGCGCAGCCATCTTCAACCCTGAGTCCCGTTCCTTCGTTGGCCGGATCGTGAAGGAAATCGCGGCCAACCTGCTCGCTCAGGCCCTGCTCACCTCGCCCCTGCGCGTCTCCTTTAATGACCTCTACGAGCTCATTGAGAAGACCCTCGTTGATAACAACGCCTATGACGTCGCCAAGAGCCTCCTGCTCAATCGCAGCCGCAAACTGCTCACGCCCGCCCCGCACGCCTTGGGCACCATCCGCGTCATCCGCCGCAACAAACAGGTCGTCCCGTTCATCGCCCAAAAAATCGAGATCGCCGTCCGCAAGTCATTCCTCTCGTTGCACTCCGACAGCACCTCAGCCATCGCCATCACCAAGGCAGTCTCAGCCCGCGTGACCGCATCCAAACAGTCGTTTATCCACATCGAGGAAATCCAAGACATGGTCCAAGAGGAACTCATGAAAGCCGGTCACTTTAAAGTCGCCGAGGCCTTCATCCTCTACCGCGCCCATCGCAACGAGGAGCGCGCTACCACCGAAGACTCGTCCCTGGCCGCAGGTGCCACCACTGAGAGCGCACCTGCCGCCCCCGCACAGATCGTGATCAAACTCGCTAACGGCGAGACCTCTGTGTGGAACCGCACAGAACTCAAGGCCCGCATCGCATTCGCCTCCATCGGCCTCGATCTTTGCCTGTCTAACGAGGCAATCGAGCAAGAGCTACTGCGCTCGGTCTTCGACCAAATCAGCAAAAAGGACCTCGACCAGACCATCGTACTGAACTCGAAAACGCTGATCGAAAAGGACGCCGACTTCGCCAAGTTCGCCGGCCGCATCCAGCTCACCTACATCTACGAAGAGGTCCTCGGCTGGGACATTCTTAAGGACGGCATTATTAAACTGCGCGCCTTTCATGTCGCTGCGTTTAAAAAATACCTTGAATACGGCATCAGCATCAAACGCCTCAACCCCAAGCTGCTCGCCTTCAACTTGGACAAACTCGGTGCCGCTCTCGATCCCACCGCCGACCTCGAATTCGACTTCCTAGGCATCCAAACGATCTACGACCGCTACCTGATCATCGACAAAACCGGTAAAACATCCCGCCGCATCGAGACGCCCCAGTTCTTCTGGCTGCGTGTGGCTATGGGCCTGTTCATTGACGAGTCCGGCGATCGTGAAGCCAAGGTTGTAGGTCTCTACGAGCTCTACAAAAACCGCCGCTTCTGCAGCAGCACGCCCACCCTGTTCAACTCCGGTACGCTGCACTCGCAGCTCTCCTCCTGCTACCTCTACTACGTGGACGACAGCCTTGAGGGCATCATGTACCGCGGTATTGCTGAAAACGCCCAGCTCTCCAAATGGGCCGGCGGCCTCGGTGGCTCGTGGACAGCGGTGCGCGGCACCGGCGCGCACATTGGCGGTACCAACGGCGAATCGCAGGGCGTTATCCCCTTCCTCAAGCTCCACAACGACCAACTCGTCGCCGTCAACCAGGGCGGTAAACGCAAGGGCTCCGGCTGCGCGTATCTGGAATCGTGGCACAACGACATTTTCGAATTTCTCGAGCTGCGCAAGAACACCGGTGACGACCGTCGTCGTACCCACGACATGAACACAGCCAACTGGATTCCCGACCTGTTCATGAAGCGCATGGAAGCCCGTACCCATTGGACGCTGTTCCGCGCCAACGAGGTCCCCGACCTGCACGAACTCTACGGCAAAAAGTTCGAGGACGCCTACGTGCGCTACGAGAAACTCGCCGACGAGGGCAAAATCTATAGCCAGAAGATCGAAGCCCTTGAGCTCTGGAAAAAGATGCTCTCGATGCTCTTCGAAACCGGCCACCCGTGGATCACCTTCAAGGACGCCTGCAACATCCGTTCGCCCCAAGACCACGTCGGCGTCATCCACTCGTCGAACCTCTGCACCGAGATCACGCTCAACACCAGCAACGACGAAACCGCCGTTTGTAATTTGGGCTCGGTTATTCTCGAAAACCACCTCCTGCCAGACGGCCAGATCGACCATAAAAAACTGCGCGAGACGATCCAGACTGCGGTGCGTGCCCTAGACAACGTCATCGACATTAACTTCTACCCGACCAAAGCGGCCGAAGTGTCCAACCGTCGCCACCGCCCAATCGGACTTGGCGTTATGGGTCTGGCTCACGCGCTCTACCTGCGTGGCCACGCCTTCGCCTCACCCGAGGCCGTCGAGTTCAACGACGAGGCCATGGAGGCGATCGCCTACTACGCCTACGAAGCCAGCTCAGACCTCGCTGCCGAACGCGGCACTTATAGCAGCTACAAAGGCTCCAAGTGGGACCGCGGCCTGTTGCCCCAAGACACGATCGACCTGCTGGAAAAAGAACGTGGCGTCACCGTCGAGGTTCCCCGGGGTGGCCGGATGGATTGGGCGCCCCTGCGCGCCAAGATTGCCAAACACGGCATGCGTAACAGCAACGTGCTGGCGATCGCCCCCACCGCGACGATCTCCAACATCACCGCCACGAGCCCGTGCATCGAGCCGACTTACAAAAACTTGTTTGTTAAATCGAACCTCTCCGGCGAGTTCATCGTCCTCAATCCGTTCCTCGTTAAGGACCTCAAGTCCCGCGGTCTTTGGAACCAAGAGATGATCGACAACTTGAAGTACTTCGACGGCGACCTGAAGGACATCGAGGCCATCCCGGCTGACCTGAAGACCAAGTACCTGACCGCTTTCGACATCGACTTTAAGTGGGTCATCGAAGCCGCCGCTCGCCGCCAGAAATGGATCGACCAAGCACAGTCGGTGAACCTCTGGTTGAAGACGCCTGATCTGAAGACCTTGAGTCACATGTATCGCCAAGCCTGGCACGTGGGCCTGAAGACGACGTATTACCTGCGCACGCTCGGTGCCTCGAACATCGAGAAGGCCACCGTGGGCGTGAAAAAGGAAATGCGCGGCGCGGTGAGCGAAGGCTCGCTGGGAGGCCAGAACAGCGGCGACGTCGGCGGCAGCCACTCGGCTCCGGTCGCGGCGAGCGCCGGCAAGCCAGTCTTCACCGCCGAGCAAAAAAACGCCTGCAGTATCGAAGCGATGCGTAACGGCGGCGAATGCGAAGCCTGTCAGTAAGCAATCAGCCCAAAAAGCCCCGGCCAAAAGCCGGGGCTTTTTATTATCGTCATTACCGTGTTTCCCCAGCTCCAACGCGCAACAGGCCACTCCAAAGCCTGCGCAAGCGTTTCCACCGCACACCCACCGTACATAACAGCCGCACGAGCCCGTTAACATCCAATCATTTGTCCGCTCACTCCCATGCGTATCGACTGTCATGTTCATGTCATCGGCACAGGTAAAAACGGCTCCGGATGCTGGTACTATCCGCGCGGACTTACGCGCATCGGAGCACCGATTTTACTACGAGCTATGGGCCTTCGCCCGGCCGATTTGGACGGGGATTTCGAGGAAATCTATGCAGGGGCCCTGCGTGCCCATATTCGTGAGGCCGGGCTCGATGCGGTGGTGATTCTCGCCCAAGAAGAACCGTATCGCGATGACGGCACATTGATTGCGGACACGGGATCTTTTTACGTCCCCAACGACTACGTGCTCGGGCTCGCCCGCAAACACGCAGAATTCCTTCCCGCCGTTTCGATCCATCCGGCGCGGCCGGATGCGTTAGACGAACTGGAGCGCTGCCTTGAAGGAGGGGCGGTCATATTGAAGTGCCTGCCTAATTGCCAAAACATGGATTGGAATAACCGGCGTTACCGGCCGTTTTTGGAGCGGATGGCCGAGACCGGATTAATTCTGCTCGCGCATACCGGCAGCGAGCGGACCATGCCCGTGCTTCGCCCCGACCTGGCCACGCCGCGCATGTTAACCCAAGCGCTCGAAATCGGCGTCACCTGTATAGCAGCGCACTGCGGCACGGGCATGATTGCGCTCGATCCCGATTATTTCGACGAGTTCGTAGCCATGACAAAGCGCTACCCGAATCTTTATGGCGATAATAGCGCCCTTGCCGGCCTTAGCCTTCGTTTCAGGCCGCGCCAAATGCGGCGGATCATTGAGGACGAAGAACTGGCGGCGCGCATACTGTATGGCAGCGATCTACCGGTACCTTCGAGTGGGTTGGTGATGGCTGCTTTTGGCATGATGGAATGGGACGATTATCGAGCCTCGCGACGGCATGTTAATCCCCTAGCACGAGATGTAATGTTGAAACGCGCCCTCGGCTTTAGCCCAGAGAGTGAGACGCGTCTGGCGACACTGCTGCGCAAGCCCCATTCGGCAAGCGTGGGGCGATCTAACCCAAATCGGTAACCTCGGTAGCAAGCGCGAATATCAACAGCGTAGTGCATTCAGACTGCGGTGCGCTCAACCGTGCATTCGGTGGGTGAAAAAAACGCGTAGATGCCCGGTAGATTAGGTCCGATCGAGTCGGCCCAATTCGCAGTTCACTCGTGTCGCAGCCAACACCGACAAAAAGGCCTTCACCTCGGTCCGAATTCCGCCACCGACTTGCGATCAGAACAAG
>CANIXX010000035.1 GCA_947471115.1 Opitutaceae bacterium
ACCGTTAGCGCCGCCTTGGCGTTCCCCGCGTCCAGCAGGCGTTGCGCCAGCATTACCGCAAGCGGGATCTCGGCCTGCTTGTAGCGACGCATCTGGGTTGTCATCTCAAGGGTGGTGCGCACTCCGGCTACATCTCCGCTGGCGCGCTGGAGGTCGGCAATCAGCAGCGCGACGGCGAGGTTAATTCCCTTTTGTTGCGCGCCTAGGCCCGCCCAGATCGCCGCCTCGCTTTGGCCTGCGGCCGCAAGTCGGTGCATGTGCCGTAGCACCACGTAGGCGCGTTGCTCGGGCAGGATTCGGTCGCGGTGGGCCCATTGTTCATCGAGGGTGATTTTAAATGGCCGGTAAAGCGGGTCGCCCACCGCCATCGCCTGCCAGCTGTAAACCGGCACCGCGTACGCCGCCGCGTCGCCCAACGTATCCCCACGCGCCAGGGCTTTTAGGATGAGTTGTGGTTGGTGGGTGAGTTCGAGGTAGGGCTCGGTCACGTTGCCAAAGGTCGCCGTGACACCGCGGGCCACCAGCGGCCCCACCCAGCCTTGGGTGGTCGAGCGCAGCGTATCTGCCGAAAAACTATGGATGTGCAGCGCCACCGCGCCGGGCGGAAACCTGAATCCCTCCTGTGCAAACGGGCCGTTGAGTGCGCCCGCGTACCAGCCGAAATACAGAGCCGGAGCGTCGCAGCGCGCCCACGATGGAATCGTGCCGCCGGCTCGGTCTACGTCGCCGTCAAAATACAGCTCCGCGAGTTGCTTGGCCGACTCGTCCAGCCAGCGGTCACCGGCCGCGTGCGGGCCGCCGATATCCACGTAGCTACGGCCGATTAACCCCGTGGTTTCCACTTCGATAGCTTGGTCGATCAGTCGGCGCGCATCGGCCAAAGTCGGGCCGTCAAGTCGGCTTACTTTGATGATTTGGTTTAACTGCAGCGCCGTGGGGCGCTCGTTGTTGAACAGCGGATTGGGCATAAACGCGATCAGCGGCGGGTTGCTCAGCGCGGCTAGGGCGATTTCACCATCGACGGAGGCCGCATTGGTTTTGAACGCAGGGTTGGCCGCCGCAGGAATGGCCTCCGCGGGCAACAGCGGGTCATTGACTACCTTCAGCGGCACGCCGCGACACACCACCAGGTAGGCGATCTTGTGGCCAGCGATCACGTACTTTTTGCGCCCGACCCCGTCGGTCAGGTCCATGCCGATGGCATCAATCCACTGCCGCCGGACCAACTCGGATTGAATCGGATTAAACACCGTATCGACAAACTGGCGCCAGGAGATGGCCTCCGCAGCGGGCATCGCCAGTGCGAGGATATTTGCGGAGGGAATGCCGCGTTTTTGGGCGTAATAGTGAGCCAGCTGTACGGATTCGGGATCGTCGGAGTTCGCCAAGATAACAACGCGCGAAGCCAGGTCGTCGGCACGGGCCAGCGCCACGAGGACCGTGAAAACCGCAAGAAGCCGGATGCATAAACACATTTCTGGAAACGCTGCCTAGCCAACTCCCGTGCGCCAATCCTAGATTCCGGGACTGCCAATGAGCGCGCGAATTGGCGTGGAAGCTGCGTTGCCAACACCTCCACGCCTCCACAATTTTTGCCGATTCTTCATGCCCGCTTTCGATCTCCTTCGCCCGCGCACCTACTCGGACAGCCTTCGCCCGCTCGGCCTCTGGCTGCTGTTGGTCGCTCCCGTCGGGGTGTTGTGCGGGTCGGCCAGCGCGTTTTTCCTTTGGTCGCTTGATCGGGTAACTCAGGTGCGCTTCGACCACCCGTGGCTGTTGTTTTTCCTGCCGGTTGTGGGTGTCGCCATGGCCTGGGTTTACCACCACCACGCCCAGTCGGCCGTGCGCGGTAATAATCTCATTATCGACGAAATTCACGAGCCGGGCGGCGGGGTGCCTGCGCGCATTACGCCGCTCATCCTCGGCGCTACGTTGGTCACGCATTTGTTCGGTGGTTCGGCCGGCCGCGAAGGCACGGCGGTGCAAATGGGCGGCGGTCTCGCCAGTACGTTTGCCAAGCTCTGCCGCATCCCAGCCGAGCATCGACGTTTGTTGCTTATGGCGGGAGTGGCGGCGGGCTTCGGTTCGGTCTTCGGTACGCCGCTGGCAGGCGCGGTGTTTGCCCTGGAAGTGCTCACGTTGGGCCGGGTTCAGTACACAATGCTCATCCCGTGCCTTTTGGCCGCCGTCATCGGTGACATGACTTGTGCTGCCTGGGGCATTCAACACACGGAATTGGCAATCGGAGGCCCGTTGACGGCGGGTCCCTTTACGTGGGGCAAACTCGACCTGCTGGTACTGGTCAAAGTCGCGCTGGCCGGGGCGTGTTTTGGTTTATGTGCGCGCCTGTTCACCGTCACCACGCATGGGCTACAGGCAGGTTTGACGCGTTTCGTTCCCCGCTACTGGCTGCGTCCGGCGATAGGCGGTTTGGCGGTGATCGCGCTGACCTATGCACTGGGTACCCGTGAATACCTCGGCCTTGGCGCATCGAGCCCGTTCGCAGGCGATGTGACCACAACTACGGTTTTTCTGGCGGGCGGCGCGGATACGTGGAGCTGGTTTTGGAAGCTGTTGTTTACCGCGATTACTCTTGGGGCCGGCTTCAAGGGCGGCGAAGTAACCCCGCTGTTTTTCATTGGCGGAGCGCTGGGCAACACCCTTGCCGGCCTACTCGGGCTGCCGGTGGATCTGGGCGCGGGATTGGGCTTCGTCGCCGTGTTTGCCGGCGCGAGCAACACCCCGCTGGCCTGTACGCTGATGGGAATCGAGTTGTTTGGTGCGCAACACGCGGTGCTTTTGGCGGTGGCGTGCTGGGTGAGTTACCACTTCAGCGGCCACACCGGCATTTACAGCGCCCAGCGCCCCGGCGAGGTCAAACACGCGCCTTGATGTTTTTTCGCTCCCCGCTGCGGGGGGAATGCGGAGTAACTCAATTACCCGTTTCGCTTGGCCTTGAATCGCTCGACTGAGCGCACAACACGGAGGTTGTCCCTCGTGGCCCGGCATGGGCGTGAACTAAACCTATGACGCGAAATGTTCGGGAGAAGTGACAATAACCGTAGCCAAGAACAAGGCGGGTGCCGAGTCCGGCAGCGGGCGGCAGAAGGGAAAACGATGAGCGCGAGTGAAATGCCGATGGTAACTAACGGACGAGGTTCTTTACTGCCCGTAATAGGCCCCCGGGCCATGCTTGCGCTTGAAGTGCTTGTTGCGCAGTTCGGCTTCGATTGGGGCTAGCTCGGGTTCCAACTGGAGCGACATCAGCGCCATCTGGGCGATACATTCAGTCGCAACGGCAACCTCGACGGCTTTGGCTACGGTTTTACCCCAAGTGAACGGGGCATGGCGGTTGACCAGTACCGCCGGGTAGTCACTGGGATCCAGCCTGCGTTGGGTGAACAATTCGACAATGACGTTGCCGGTTTCCCATTCATAGGCGCCGTCCCCGATTTCGGCCGGGGTCATCTTACGAGTCACGGGGACGTTGCCAAAAAAGTAGTCGGCATGGGTGGTGCCGAAGAGGGGGATCTCGCGGCCGGCCTGCGCGAAGGCGGTGGCATGCGAGCTGTGGGTGTGGACCACCCCGCCGATCTCGGGGAAGGCGAGGAAAAGGCGTCGATGGGTGGGCGTGTCGGAGGAGGGACGAAGTAAGCCTTCGACCTGTTTTCCATCGAGGTCGATGAGGACCATGTCGGCCGGCTTGAGGTCGGCATAGGCGACACCCGAGGGCTTGATGGCAAAAATGCCCTTGGCTCGGTCGATTGCAGAAGCGTTGCCAAAGGTGAGGTTGATCAGGCCATGGCGAGGCAGGGCGAGATTGGCTTCGTAGGCTTCGCGTTTGAGTTCTTCGAGCATGGGGAAGGGGAAATCGGATGCGGAGTGTTACACAGAGGGCAGAAGTGTTGGCACAGAGGTCACGGAGAACGGCATGAGTTCGGGCTTAAACGCAGTGCGCTCCGTGACTCCTCTTAAACGCAGTGCGCTCCGTGACTCCGCTTGTGCCCTTTGTGTAACGGGATTGGGGCTTAAGCGCGGAAGCCGTTTTCTAGGTGGTAAAACACCTCGTTGTTACGCAGGTCCTGTTTGAGCTGCGGCAGGCGGGTGTCGGCGTTGATGTGAACGGTCTCGATGCCGGCGATGGTGGCGAAGTCTTCGAGCATTTCGGAGGTGACCGAGTAGCTGTAACCGGTGTGGTGGGCGCCCCCGGCATAGATCCATGCGGCACAGGCGGTCTTGAAGTCGGGCTTACATTCCCACACGGCGCGGGCGACAGGGAGGTTGGGCATCGCGGGAACCTTGACGGCAGTTACCTCGTTAATCAGGAGGCGGAAACGGTTGCCGAGGTGGACGAGGGAGGCGTTGAGGGCCTCGCCAGCAGGGGCGTCGAAGACGAAGCGAACCGGGTCCTCCTTGCCACCGATACCGAGCGGGTGGATTTCGACTTTGGGTTTTCCCGAGGCGATAGTCGGGCAGATTTCGAGCATGTGCGCACCGAGGACCTGGTGGCCCTTGGGCGACATGTGATAGGTATAATCTTCCATGAAGGAGGTGCCGCCAGGGAGACCTTTGCCCATCACTTTCATGGCGCGAACAAGCGCGGCGGTCTTCCAGTCACCTTCGCCGCCGAAGCCGTAGCCCGCTGCCATTAGGCGCTGCGTGGCCATGCCAGGAAGTTGGCGCAGGCCGTGGAGGTCTTCGAACGTGTCGGTGAAGCCCTTGGCACCGATTTCCGTCAGCAGGGAGGAGAGCCCAAGTTCGAGACGGGCACTGTAGCGGAGCTCCGCGTGGCGGGTACCGGATTTTTTGAGGGCTGGGGCGACCGCATAGAGTTTCTCATACGAGGCGACCAGATCGGCAATCGCCTTGTCGGTGACAGCATCGACCTTGGCGACGAGATCGCCGACGCCATAGCCGTTAACCTCGAAGCCGAATTTGATCTCAGAAGCGACTTTATCGCCCTCGGTGACGGCAACATAACGCATGTTGTCGCCAAAGCGGGCAAACTTGGCGCCCTGCCAGTCGTGCCAGGCATGGGTGGCACGCATCCAAGCGGAGATGCGGTCCTGGACCTCGGCGTCGGACCAGTGGCCGACCACCACCTTGCGGCCTAGGCGCAGGCGCGTGTGGATGAACCCGGCTTCGCGGTCGCCGTGGGCCGCCTGGTTCAAGTTCATGAAATCCATGTCAATGGATTGCCAAGGCAGGTCGCGATTGAACTGGGTGTGAAGGTGGAGAAAGGGCTTCTTGAGCGTAGTGAGGCCGCGGATCCACATCTTCGAGGGCGAGAAGGTGTGCATCCAAAGAACGAGGCCGGCGCAGTTGTTGTCGGAGTTGGCCTCGATGCAGACCCGTGAGATTTCCTCGGGAGTGGTGAGCAGGGCCTTGAACTTGAGGGGAAGAGCGAGGCGCTTGGATTTGACCAGGCCATCGACCACAGCTTGGGCATTGGCTGCGACTTGTTTGAGTGGGCCGGGGCCGTAGAGGTGCTGCGAACCGCAGACGAACCAGATTTCGGGAGTGGCAAGATTGATCAGTGACATGGGTGTTGGGATTGAAAATTAGGGAAGGGGATAACGGTTTAGGCGCGGGCGGCGGACTTGATCGCGAGAAGTTCTTTCATGACGTGGGAGAGGTCGGCGGCTTTGTTGATGCCGCCAAAGCTGTCGTGCAGCTGACGGTAGAGGGCGTAGAGCTGATTGTAGATTTTCTGGTTCGCGGCCTTCGGCTTGTAGGCCACGCCGGGTTTGAGGCGGGTCATTTTTTTCTGGGCGGTGGGGAAGTCCGGATGTGCGCCCGCAAGGACGGCAGCTGAGACCGCGGAGCCGAGGGCGCAGGCCTGGGAGGAACCGGCGACCAGCATGGTGCAGCCGGTGACATCGGCGTAGATTTGCATGAGCATCGGGTTCTTTTCGGCGATACCGCCGGCGCAAACAACGCGGTTAATGGGCACGCCATATTCCTTGAAGCGTTCAATAATCGCACGGGCACCGAACGCGGTGGCTTCAATGAGGGCGCGGTAAAGTTCGGACTTCGTAGTATAAAGCGTGGTGCCCAGGGTGAGGCCGGTGAGCAGCGGATCAACCAGCACGGTACGATTTCCGTTGTTCCAATCCAGCGCGAGCAAACCAGACTGGCCGGGCTTTAACTGGGCGGCCTCGGTCGTCAGCTGCGCATGGAGTTTCGCGTCGCCAAGTACGCCTTCGACGAACCATTTGAAGATGTCACCGACGGCGGATTGCCCGGCTTCCAAGCCGTAATAACCCGGGAGAATAGCGCCCTTGACGATGCCACAAATGCCCGGGATGTCGGCCACGGTCTTATCGGCGGAAACCACGCCGCAATCGCAGGTGGAGGTACCGATGACCTTCACCAGAGTGCCCTCGCACACACCGGAGCCGATCGCGCCGTAATGGACATCCATCTCGCCAATCGCGATGGGGATACCGATGGGTAGGCCCAGTTTTTTAGCCCATTCCGCGCATAGGTTGCCGGCGGAAGCGGTGGCGTCGTAGGCTTTTTCGTAGAGGCGGTCGCGCAAGTCCACTAATGCGGGGTCGAGCAGGGCAAGGAATTCCTTGTCGGGCAGACCGCCCCAGTCCTCGGCGTAGAGGGCCTTGTGCCCCGCGCAGCAGATACCGCGTTTGACGGCGCTGGGGTCTTTGGCTCCGGCAAGGACCGAGGGAATCCAATCGGTAAGTTCGACCCAGGAGTAGGCCGCCTTGAAAACTGCGGGAGACGTACGTTTGCAGTGCAGGATCTTCGCCCAAAACCACTCGGATGAGTAGGTGTTGCCGCATTTGGCGATGTAGTGCGGGCGGAGCTTGGCGGCGAGGGCGGTGATTTCGGCGGCTTCCTTGACCGAGGTGTGGTCCTTCCACAGCCAGCAGTGTGCGGCGAGGTTGGCGGACCATTTTTTTTGGAACGCAAGAGGGACGTTGGCCGCGTCGACTGGGATCGGACTGGAGCCGGTGCTGTCCACGCCCAATCCGACTACCTGACGGGCGTCGAAGCCCTTGGTTTTCTTCGCCTGAGCGAGCGCTAACTTGATGGATTTTTCCAGACCGAGGAGGTAGTCAGCAGGATTTTGACGAGCTAGATTATGGTCACTCTTATCCAGTAAAACGCCTTGGTTTCCGCTGGGATAATTGAAGACTCCGGTGCCTAATTCAGCGCCGTCCTTGGTGCGAACGACGAGGGCGCGAACCGAGTTGGTTCCGTAATCAATACCGATGGTGTACATGGTGGAAATGGCAGGGGTGAGGGTTCGCCCAAACCATCGGCTGGATTTTAAGCGTGGTAAACGCATGCGCTACTTGACAGTAATGTGAAATGAAGCGCGTGACCATGGCGGCGATTGCCGAAAAGGCGGGATTATCGAAAAACACAGTCTCGCTCGCGTTGAGGAATGATCCCCAGATCCCGACGGCGACCCGCAAGCGCATCGAGCGCATCGCCAGTAAACTCGGTTACACCAAAAATCCCGTCGTGGCACAGCTCATGGCGGAGCTGCGCAAGACTCAGCCCGCCGGCTATCAAAGAACCATTGCTTTGATTAACGCCAATCTGGACCCCAAAGCGTTCACCCGCCATCCGACTATTCCTACCTACGTAGCGGGCTGTCATCGACGGGCCGCGCAACAAGGTTATGTGCTGGATCAATTTTGGCTGCACGAGCCCGGACTCTATGGTGAGCAACTTAACCGGGTTTTGCGCGCCCGCGGTATCCGCGGAGCGATTGTCGTTGGCTTGATGAATGAGAACCGCCTGCCCTCCCGGTTTTCAGTGACCTGGCAGCATCATGCCGTGGTGGTGACAGGTGTGCGCACCCACGAGCCGACACTCTCCTTTACCTGTGTTGATCATCATGCCCTTGTGCTTGAAGCGATGGAGCATGCTCGTCGCCTTGGCTACCAGCGCCCCGCTCTGGTCCTCGAAGAAAAAATCGACCGCTTGGTGGAAGGCCGGTTCAGCGCGGGCTTCTGGGTGGGGCAGCAGTCACTAGAAACCCGAAATCATCTGCCGGGATTTTATGGCGTGGAGGCAGCACGAACGGCACCTGAGGCGTTCACCAACTGGTTCCTACAACACCGGCCCGACGTGATTTTAACCCTGCACACGGTGGTGCGCGAATGGCTGACCAAGATCGGCGTTCAAGCGCCGCGCGACTTCGGCCTCATCCAGTTGGAACTTCGCCGCGGTTGTGAAGACTGGGCGGGCATGGACCAACACAATGATCTCACCGGTGAGGCGGCAATTGATATGCTAGTATCACTGCTGCACAACAACGAGGCCGGTGTATCACGTTTTCCTCGCGCAACACTTATTGGTGGGTCCTGGGTGAACGGCGATACGGTGCGGAGGGTAGAACCCTGAAAAATCAATGAACGCGAGTGATTCAGCCAAGTTTAAGAGGTTAACGCTCGCCTCGGGTGGTTCGTAAATGAAGTTCGTCGGTTAACGCTCAACCCAGCGAAATTCCGATGGGTGACTACACGAATTCAGTGCGTGGAGTTCCACGGTTTTCCCATCGCAGGGGGGCAAACTGCTGGTATCACTTCGCACTTCATCGCCATGCTCCACCTTTTCCACACCGCCGACTGGCATCTCGGGCAGTCGTTTCATGAGTTCGACCGCGACTTTGAGCACGCGCGCTTCCTGGATTGGCTGCTCGCCGCTCTGGTCGAACACCGGCCCGATGCCCTCCTGCTCGCCGGCGATGTGTTTGATACCGTTAACCCGTCCGCGCAGGCCCAGCGCCGGTTTTATGGGTTTTTGCACCAGGCCCACAACGCCCTCCCTCATCTTCAAATCATTATCACCGCAGGTAACCATGACGCCGCCGCCCGCCTCGAAGCCCCGTCGGTCCTTTTGGAAGGGCTCAACATCACGGTGGTCGGCACCGTGCCGCGCGACACCGCCGGGCTGATCGATGCGGCGCGCTTAGTCATTCCTCTGAAATCCGCTTCCGGCCGCGTCGAGGCTCTCGCCCTCGCGGTGCCGTTCTTGCGACCGGCCGATGTGCCGCCCGTGCCCGAGGCGGCGGATCCTTATCTGGACGGCATTAAAGAACTTTATCGCCTGGCAACCACCGCCGCCGTGGCGTTACGCGACGAACGTTATCCGGGCGCGGCGATTGTCGCCCTCGGGCATTGCCACCTGGCCGGCGGCGAGGAGTCGCGGGACTCGGAGCGGCGCTTGATTATAGGTGGCACCGAATCGCTCACCCCTGACACGTTCCCGGCGGAACTGGCCTACGTCGCCTTGGGCCATCTGCATAAACCCCAGTCGATTGACGGCGGGCGCATCCGTTACTGCGGCAGCCCGATTCCGCTGTCGTTTTCGGAGAAGAACTACGCCCACCGAGTGCTGCGCGTCACCTTCGATGGCGGGCAACTCGGCGCGGTTGAGCCGATCGCGATCCCGACCACCGTATCCTTGCTACGGATTCCGGCGCGGGGCGCTTTGAGTTTGGCGGAGGCGCTGGAGCAGTTAACACGCATGGTTTTCGCGGCCGAGGTGCCCGTCGAGCAGCACCCTTTTGTGGAGTTTCACCTGTGGGACGATGGACCGGATCCCACCCGCCGCCACCGCATCGAAACCGCCCTAGCGGGCAAGCCAGTACGTTTAGCCTCGATAAAGCTCGAGCCGATCCCTCGCGACACGGCCGCTGGTGAAGCTGGACCGGTTGCCCCCGTGACGTTGGCTGATCTCGGATCGCTCGATCCGGAGGCCCTGCTGCACGCCACGTTTGTAGAAAAATACCAGAACCCGCCCGCGCCCGCCCTGCTGGCCGCACTGCGCGAAATCCTCCTGGCCGACACCACCGTGCAACCAGCCGCCGGTCCCGCCGCCCAATGAAAATTCTTCGCATCAGTCTTCGTAATCTCGCCTCTCTGGCCGGCACGCACACGGTGGATTTTACCCGGCCGCCGCTCAGCACCACTGGCCTGTTTTCGATCAGTGGCCCCACCGGTTGCGGCAAAAGCACGCTGCTGGACGCCCTGTGCCTAGCGCTCTACGAGGACACCCCAAGGCTGGGCGCGGCCTCAGGCACCAAGTTGCCCGACGCCGGCGGCGAGATCACCCAAAAGGATCCTGGCAACCTGCTGCGCCGAGGCACAGCGGAGGGTTTTGCCGAGGTGGTGTTCGTCGGGGTGGATCAAGCCACCTACACCGCCCGCTGGAGTATTCGCCGCGCCCATGGCCGGGTGAACGCATCCCTGCAAAAATCCGAAATGACGCTCTATCGGGGCAACGTCCTCCACGGCACCGAGGGTGTGATCGAGCTGGGTGGTAACAAAAAAGACGTGCTCCCGGCCATCGCCGCTAAGGTCGGTCTCACCTTCGCTCAGTTCACCCGGGCGGTGCTGCTCGCGCAGAACGATTTCGCGGTTTTCCTCAAGGCCGACGACCGCGAACGCGCCCTGATTTTGCAGGCGCTCACGGGCACCGAACGCTTCGAGCGGCTTTCTATCGCGGTTTTTGCGCGCAACAAAACCGAGGCCGAGGCAGTGCAACGTTTGCTTAACCAACTGGAGGGCCACGCACCGCTCGCAGCCGAAGCCCGCGCCGAGGCCGAAGCCGCGCAAAACTCCGCCGCCGCCGCGTTGCACGCCGCCGAACAAGCCTGCCTCGAACGCGAAAACCACGCCGACTGGTTCCGTCGCCGCCGCGAACTTACCCAGGCCACCACCATCGCCGAACAGACCCTCGCCGAAGCCGCCCAGTTTTCCCTCGCCGCCGATCCCCGACGGCAGGACTTGGAAATCGCCAACGAGCTTTCCCGCGAAGCCCGGCCGTTGTCCGCCGCCGTTGAGCGCGAAGCACGCCAGCTGGCCACCGACACCGGAGCCCACGCCGCCGCTTCGGCCAAAAAGAACGAAGCCGACCAAAGCTTGTTCCGCCAACGTGAGCATCGCGACGTGGCCCACCTTGCCAGTGTCCGAGCTCGCCAAGCCGCCGAAACCCTCGCCCCCGAACTAGACCGCGCGCGCTCCCTCGACAGCCAACTCCAACCCTTAGCCAACAGCCTGGCTGTCGCGATCACCGAGCGCACAACCGCCGCGCAAACCGCCCGTATTGCCGCTGCCAAACCCGCGCTCCTGCGTGAGTCGATCGCGACGCGGGCGTCCGCCACTGCCCAGCTTGTCGCCCGCCGCGCCGCACTCACACCGATCGTCCCCTTCGCGGCGGATTCCACCGCGTGGCTCGACCGCCTCAAAAATGCAGCGCGCGCCCGCACCGCAGACGCCGTCGCCCGCTTGGAACACAAAACCAAAGCCGGTGCCGTCTCTACGTTGTCAGCCAAAACCAACCTGGCGCAGGCAAGCGTTGAAACCCAAAAAAGCGCCCTCGCCGCCAGCCTCGCCGAATGTGAGAGCGCGGCACTGGTTTTACGAAACGTCGACGCCGAGGCCCTCGCCAGCGAGCGCACCCGCTTGGACGCCACACGCGACGTGTTGTTCGGCTTGCGCGACCACCTCACCCAGCTCGCCGATTTGGGACGACGGATCGCTAATCTGAAAACCGATCAAGCGGCGGCGCAAACGGCGAGCGACCAAGCCGCGCTAGCCCTCGCCGAAATCGACAAAACCCAGATGCCCGGCGCCCACGCCGCCTGCCACGCACTCAAGGACGCCCTCATCGCCGCCGAGGCGGCGGCCGATCCCGCCAGCGCGGTATTGCGCAGTGCCCTTCGTCCGGAAAAACCTTGTCCGGTTTGCGGCGGTGCGGACCACCCCTACGCCGTTCACCCGCCAACCGAAGAAGCCGCTGCACTCGGCTCGCTTCGCAAAAGCGTGCAGCAAGCGGAAGCCGACCTGGCCGCACTTTTGGCCGAGGTCGCTAGGCAGAAATCCGTCCGCGATCTCAACTCCCAGATCGCGCTCACGCATGCGGCTTCGTTGCGCACGCTTGATCAACACCTCGCCACCGCCCGTACCATCACTCCCGACCATCTGCTCCAGCACCCGGCCGCACAGGCGATTTTGGCCCAGCCCGAAGCCGAGCAAGCGGCCTTGCTCGCCGCTCAACTCACGCAACTGGACCAAGCCCGCACCACGCTCGACGCCGCCGAAAAAGCGCTTCGAGTGGCTGTTAAAACGCACGAGGTCGCCCGCACCCGTTACGACAAGGATTTGAAGTCGTTTAACCAAACCGAACTTGGCCTTGCCCAGTTGTCCTCCCAACTCGCTGCCGCCACGGCCGAACGTGAAGCCGCCCAGCGCAATGCCGAAGCCGCCGGGCTGGAGTTAACCGCATGCATCGCCGAGGTGGAGCCGCTATTGAGCAGTTTATCCGGCGCGCGTGAGGATTTTACGGCCGACGCCACCGTGCTGCGGGAGCGCTTGGCAACCGATGTGGCTACGCTGCACGAGTTGGACCGCCAACTCACCGAAGCCACCCGTTGGAGCGAGAATTCCGCCGTCGAACTCGTTGGTCTGACCGCTGCTGCGAAAACGGCCGCCGAAGCGCTCGTTAAGCGCCAAGCCGAGGAAACCGAAGCCCGCCGTGCCCACCACAGTTTGCGCACCGAGCGGGACCAGCTGATTGGAGGTCGTGCGGTGGCGACTGTGGTGGCCGAGTTAACACACGCCAGCGAGCAGGCGGAGGCCGCCGCGTCTTTGGCTGCGACGGTTTTGGCCGAAGCGGACAAAGCCTTTGCAACCGCAACCGAGGCCGAGCGCGCCGCGCAGGCGGCTGTCGGCGCAACGCACGTGCGCCACGTGTCCGCCGAGGCTGCGCTTGCCTCCTGGGTGCGCGCTTTCGAACAGCGTACTGGCCGCGAACTCACCGCGCTCACGCTCGCAGCCTGGCTGGAGCGGGATGAGGACTGGTTTAAAACCGAGCGCGCGGCACTGGAGGCTCTTCAGTCTTTGGTGAAAACCGCCGAGGGCGCACATCAAGCGCACCGAGCCACGTTGGCGGCGCATGTCGCGACCAGTCCGACGGCCGACGACGAGGCCACGGTTGAGGCGGATGTTACCCAGCGTAAATCGGCGAAGGAGGCGGCTGCCCAAGTGCACGTGGGTGCGATGGCCACGTTAACTGCTGACGATAACCGCCGCACCGACTGCGCGGCCTTGTTGGAGCAGTTAAACGTGCAGAAGGCCAAAGCCGAGCCTTGGGGCCAACTCAACGAGTTGATCGGTTCGGCGGATGGCGCCAAGTTCCGCGCCATTGCCCAACGTCGCACGCTCGATCTGTTACTTGGGTTTGCCAATGCGCAACTCGACCTGCTCGCCGGGCGCTATCGTCTGGAGCGCTTGCCGGAGTCGCTCAACCTGCTCGTGTGCGACCGCGACATGGCCGACGAGCGGCGCTCGGTGCATTCGTTGTCGGGAGGGGAATCGTTTTTGGTGTCGTTGGCGTTGGCCCTCGGTTTGGCCTCGCTCACCTCGAACCGCTTGCGCATCGAGTCGCTGTTTATCGATGAGGGATTTGGTAGTTTAGATCCGGCTACGCTGGGCACGGCGATGAACGCCCTCACGCAGTTGGAGTCGCAAGGCCGCAAAGTCGGGGTGATTTCACATGTTTCTGAGATGGCCGATGCGATCCCGGTGCAGATCCGCATCGTCAAAGTGCGGGCTGGGGCGTCGCGCGTGATCGTGCCGGGTGCGGCTCCGATTTTGGTGGACGACGAGCCGGATAAAGCCGTGGTAACAGCTGAAGTTGGCCGGGCTGCGTTGGCGCGCAAAACCGAAAAGCCGCAGGCACCGGCGCTGGTTTTGGCTCCGGAGTTGCAAGCAGACCATGAGCAACGCCTGCTCGGCCGACTGCGCGAAGAAGGCGGCAAGGCCGGCAACAAAACTCTTCGTGAAGCCCTGGGCTGGGACGAGCCGACCTACGAAGCGGTGAAGGCCAATCTTTTGGCGGGCGGTCAATTGATCGCAGGAAAAGGACGGGGAGGCTCGGTGGCTTTGGGAGGATGAACGGAGGCTGGTTATGCGCCGCGCAATTGTTTGAAAGCTGCGAGCGCCTCCGAGCGGGCGGTGGCGTGATCGACCAGCGGATTCGGGTAGCGTCCGTTGATTTGGGCGTACTCGCGCACCGAGGCGGGTGCGGTCCACGGGGCGTGCAGGAACTTGTCGGGTAACCGGGCGATTTCAGGCACCCAGCGGCGGACGTAGGCACCTTCGCCATCGAAGCGTTCACCTTGGGTCACAGGCGCAAAAATCCGGAAATACGGAGCGGCATCGGCCCCGCAGCCAGCGCTCCATTGCCAGCCCAGGGTGTTACTGGCTAGGTCGGCATCGACAAGCGTATCCCAGAACCAGCGAGCCCCGTGCTGCCACGGCAGACGCAGGTGCTTAACTAGAAACGACGCCACGATCATACGCACGCGGTTGTGCATCCAACCGGTGTGCCAGAGCTCGCGCATGCCGGCATCGACGATCGGGTAACCGGTCTGACCGCGTTGCCATGCGCGCAGTTTTTTACCGTCCGTATCCTCGGCCCAGTGGAAGCGTTTGAAATCCTCGCGCAGGGGCTGCGAAGGTGTTTGCGGGAAATGAAACAGCAGGTGGTGGGCGAATTCACGCCAACCGATCTCACTTAGAAAAACCAGCGCGCCTCGGTTGGGGGGGAATACCCCGCTGTCTTTGGCTAGCGCTTGAACCGCCGCCCACACCTGGCGTGGCCCGATTTCGCCCCAGTGCAAGTGCGGCGCGAGCCGTGAGGTACCCGGACGTGCCGGCAGGTTGCGCTGGTCTTCGTAGCTGGCCATCGCGGTGGCGACGAAGGTCTGGAGTTGGCGTTGCCCGCCCGCTTCGCCGGGAGCCCAAGCGGCATGAAAGCCGACGTCCCACGGAATCGACGGCAGTAGGGCGAGGTCGGCGAGCGCGAGCGAAGGCGGCCACTTGTGTTCACTAGGCGACGGAAATGCACCCGCTTTGAGCTGGGTCGCAGGGGCGATTTCACGCGTGAGGCAATGGCGCCAATAAGGCGTGAAAACTTGGAACGGCTTGCCCTGTTTGTTGGTGATCGTGTGAGGCTCAAACAGTAGAGCGGCATTAAAACTTTTTGCCTCAACGCCTGCGGCGAGCAGGTCGGCTTTGAGCGTTTTGTCGCGGGCGATAACGGCTGGCTCATAGCGACGGTTCCAGTAAACGGCGTCGGCACCGGTGGTGGTGCGCAGGGCCTCCAAGACCGCGCCGCTTTCGCCGCGGGCCAGCAAGAGGCGGGAGCCACGGGTGCGAAGCGATGTGTCGAGGTTTTTTAGCGAGTGGTGCAGCCACCACCGAGATGCGGCTCCTGCGGGCCACTCGCCTTCACCGGTATCATCCAAGATATAGACAGGGATTACGGGACCGCCGCGGGCGATGGCCGCGGCCAAGGCCGGGTTGTCTTGTAGACGCAGGTCCTGACGAAACCAGAGGAGAGTGGGGGCGGTATTCAAAGGGCGAATTAGGTGCGTAGACTTCCAGTCTGCTCAGTTTAGTTACGTTGAAATTTAGCCTATCGCGGATTTTGGCCAGGGACGGCCAACGCTACAGGGATCGGAAATGTAGGGTTGGCCGTCCCGGCCAATGACTGGAAGTCCGCGCTACTTTTTTTGACGCGCTCAGACGCCACCGAGCTTTGCGATGACTTTGAACTCGGCCTGGGTTAGCGGCATTACGGAGAGCCGTCCTTGGCGCAAAAAGGCGGTATCTTTGAGCGAGGGTTCGGCCTTGATCTGTTCTAGCTTAACGGGGCGGGGCAGGGCGCGCACCGGCTTGAGTTCGACCGCGACCCAACCGTCCTCGTCGGCAGTGGTATCGGGAAAATAACTGCGTGTGACCTCGGCCAGACCCAACACGGCTTTGGTGGTGACGCTCGCGTAGAAAAACACCTGGTCGCCCGGGACCATGGCTTTGAGGTGATTACGCGCTTGGTAGTTGCGCACACCGGTCCAGTCGGTGCGGCCGTCACGCATCAGATCGGTCCAAGCGTAGGCTTCGGGTTCAGATTTTACCAACCAGTATTGGGTTGTCATAGGTGCGTGCAAAAGATGCAGTTCGACTACATGGAACCACGTGACGATGAAAAGGTAAAATCCCAGCCGGTGGCGGCGGGTTTTGGCCCACACGGCACGCTGGCGACGGACGCACAACGTGCGTGGTGCGCATGAATAAGACACTTTTACCGATCCGCTTATTATTTATCGCCCTGTGCGCCGCCGCAGGTTGGCTGGTGTGTTACACCGTGTCGGACTGGGATACGCAGCGGATTCGTGCTTCCTCAATTGGCTTGGCCATCGGCTGCCTGGTGGTACTGGTGGATCTGCTGTTGAAAGGCTTTTCGCTGCGCGGACTTTCGGCCGTCACCTTTGGGTTGGCAGTGGGCTCAGTGATCGCGTTCATGATTCACATCTCGCCGCTACTTCAAGATGGCGATCCTCAGGTTATCTTTCTCGTGAGACTCGGGCTGTTTTTGATCTGCCCGTATCTGGCCACGGTGATCGCACTGCGCGGCAAGGATGAGTTTAACTTGGTGATCCCTTACGTGCGTTTTGTGCCGCACGAGGTCGAGGTGCCGGTGATCGTAGTGGATGTACGCGCGCTCATTGATGGGCGCATCGCACGCCTCTGCAAAACGGGTTTTTTGGGGTCGGCCGTGGTTGTGCCGCGATTCGTGATCAGTGAACTCCAATCGATGGCGGATTCCATGCATGCGCATCAGCAGGCGCGGGGTCGCCGTGGGCTCGATACGCTGGGCGAGCTGCGCAAAATCAAAAACTTGGATTTACGTATCCATGAAAGTGAACTGTCCAAGAAGGCCGATATTGACGCCAAGTTGGTGTTTTTGGCCCAGTCGATGCGGGCCAAATTACTCACAGCCAATTACAGTCTAACCAAACTGGCTGAATTTAACGGTGTTGTTTGCCTGAGCATGGCCGATTTGGGCAACGCGTTGCGCCCCGAGCTGGTCGCGGGCGAGGTCATCGATGTGGAATTGGTGAAGCCGGGTAAGGAAGAGGGCCAGGCACTCGGTTATCTCGATGAATATGCCATGGTCGTAGTTAACCAAGGACGGGCCTATATCGGCCAAGTTGTAACGGTTCAGGTCATCAGTGTATTGCCATCCTCGTCGGGCAAAATGGTGTTCGCCCAGCTGGTGGAGGTTTAAGCCGGTTAAGTCGCACACACCTCCCTCGCTGCAGGTGGCGAACCGGGACTCGAAATCGGATAATCTGATCAGCTAAAATGCGTGAAATGCATACGATCAGCAATCTGACGCCACTTCGGGAATTGAGAACTTGGTTTGCTTTTTTTGACATAGGCAGAAACCAGCGAGACTCATGGCAGGAATATATCCCCGTTCAATACCTTGGCGTGCTGCACTGAAGCTTCAGCCGCAGGAGTTAACTTCGTCGTCGCTGCAGCGGAAGGAGGGGGGAGCTGCGTTGGGCGTAGTATTCGGAGTCCCTCGGTGGTCCAAAAAAAGCCCAACCGGTGAAGGTCGGGCTTTTTTTTGGGGACGAAGTGGGAGTAATCGCAGCGGTGACTCAGGAGGGGATTTCGACGTGCGGGTTGATGTCTGCTTCGTAATCGATGCCAGGCAGGCCGAAACCGAAGAGTTTCAAGAACTCGGTGCGGTAGCCGGCGATATCGGTGAGCTGCGAGAGGGTTTCAGTGTTCACTTCAGGCCAGATCTTGGTGACCTCGGCCTGTATGTCGGGCTTCATCTCCCAGTCGTCGATGCGGACGCGGCCGGCGTCATCGAATTCCAAGCCCATGCCGCCGTACATTTGAGTGCGGAAGAGGCGTTCGATTTGCTCCATGCAGCCTTCGTGGGTGCCCTTGGCCTTCATGATCTTGTAAAGGATCGAAATGTAGAGCGGCACCACTGGGATTGCCGAGCTGGCTTGGGTAACCAGCGCCTTGTTGACTGAGATGAACGCGCGGCCATAGCCGTTGCACTTGAGGGTGGCGTTGATCGATTTAGCGGCGCGCTCGAGATCGTTTTTGGCCAGGCCGATGGTGCCGTTTTTGTAGATCGGCCAAGTGACTTCAGGCCCGATGTAGGAGTAGGCAACTGAGGTGGCGCCGGGGGCGAGCAGCTTGGCTTCGTCGAGGGCGTTGATCCACATTTCCCAGTCCTCGCCACCCATGACTGAGGTGGTGTCGGCGATCTCAGCTTCGTTGGCGGGATCGATCGTGATGTTGGAGACGATGCCCTTGTCGGTATCGACGGTTTTATTAGTGTAGGACTGTGCGACCGGCTTGAGGCAGGACTTGTGGATGACGCCGGTCTTGGGGTGGGTGCGGCGCGGTGAGGCTAACGAGTAAAC
>CANIXX010000036.1 GCA_947471115.1 Opitutaceae bacterium
AACGCTAAAAAACGATCTTTTGAGCCGCGAAAAATCGCAGAGAACGCATAGAACTACAGGGCTTGTTCTATGCGCTCCTTGTGATCTTTGGCGGTCAAACTGCCGTGGTTTGTTCCGGCACTTTGAATGTTACTGCCTACCTAGCGCCACAGATCAGAAGCTTGCCCGCACACCGAAGGTCACGGCACGACCGGGGAGCGGGGCGATGTCTTTGATGTTGGCAAAACTCGATGCGTTACGCGCGGTTTCATCGGTCAGGTTGCTGCCGCGCACAAAGAAGTCGTAGGCGGCGAAGCGGGTTTCCAGTCGGTAGCCGACCGACGCGCCGAACAGCGCATAACCGTCAGTAGGGGTCTCGCCGGGGGCGCGGTGGCTCTGGCTGGCGGCCAGTTGCACATCGGTACCGGCGCTCCACGGGCCACGTGTCCAGTCGAGGGCAATCAGGCCTTTAACCGGGGCGATGCGGGGCAGGTCGGGGCCGTCGGTTTCCTGGGCGCGGGTGTGGTCGGCGTTGATGCGCAGGTCTAGGGTGTGGCGGGTTTCGGCGATCAGGTGAAAAGCCGTCTCCAGCTCCACACCGTAGAAGCGGGCGTCGCGTTGAATAAAGCGGTATTCGGGCAGGTCGTCGGTGGTGTCACCGGGCGTGTTTTCGAAATCCACCGAGGTGCCGGTGTCGTTCAGGTAAATGTAATCCTTGAACTGGGTGGCAAAGGCGGTGAGCGCGCCGGTCATAAAACCCTTGGTTTTGCGCAGGCTGAGTTCGGCACCCAGCGCCCGTTCGTCGGCCAGGCTGGCGTCGCCGACCTCATAGGCGGCGGTGGCGATGTGGGGGCCGTCGGCGTAGAGCTCTTGGGCGTTGGGGGCGCGGGTGGTGTGGGTGAGGTTGAACGCGAGGGCGTAGGCCGGCGTGAGCGTGCGAATGACGCCGCCGGAGAGGCTCAGGGTGTCGCGGTCGTCGGTGCGGGCCTCGTAGGTGCGAGTCGGATCCGCGCCGCTGGTGGCTAGGATGCTCTCAAAGGCATCGGCCTGGACCTCGCGCGTCTCGTAGCGGGCTCCGGTCTGCCAGGTGAAAGCACCAGTCTTAGCCTCCTCGAAGATAAACAGCGCGTAGTTCTGCGTCTGGTTGGTGGGCAGGTAGGCTTCTTCGCCGATGGCGCTGAAATCGCTGCGGCCCACCTCCGTGCCAAAGGCGCCGGTGAAGCCGGCCACGGGCGCGTGGAGCAGCTCGACGCGGCCATTGTAGCCGGTGTTGGTGAACGTGGTGCCGACCGCGCCGTCCTCCAGTTCTACGTGCTGGTAGTCAGCGGAGCCCAACTTGGTGCGGGCACCGGTAAAGATACCAAATTCGCGGTTGAGGTCGGCGGCGAAATCCCAGCGGCGCTGGGTGAGTTCGATGGCGACGCCGCGTTCGTTGGGCACGCCATAGGTGGTGTCGAAACCGTTGTAGTTGAGCCCGGCGTTGAAGTCGGGGTTTACGTAGGAGAGGCCGCCGGAGCCGCCCTTACTCTCCATAGCGGTGTTGGGGATGTGGTTTTCGGTGGTGATGTCGCCTGAGGCGGCGCGGCCAGGCACGCGCACATCGCCGGCCTCGCGGCGGAAACCGTCCAAGTGGATGACGAAGCCGGATTGTTTAACCCGGTCGGGCACCAAGGCGATGTCCACCGCGCCGCCGGTGGCGTAGCCGGAGGTGTTGGTGTCGTAACGGCTTTCGAGTGTACCGGTGACAGGACGGGCGGGCAGCTCGGTCTCGATGCGGTGGTCAATCACGTTGACCACCCCGCCGACGGCCGAAGCGCCGTAGAGTAGGGCGGCGGGTCCGCGCACCACCTCAATGCGTTTGAGCAGGAACGGCTCAACGCTCACGGCGTGGTCGGGGCTGGTGCTGGAGGCATCGAGGGTATCGAGGCCGTTTTGCAAGATGCGCACGCGGTTGGAGTCGAGTCCGCGGATGACCGGACGGCTGGCCCCCGGGCCGAAGTAGCTGGAGCTGATGCCGGGCATGCCGGCGAGGGTTTCGCCGAGGGTGGGTTGCTGGCGCAGGGCGAGCGCCTGGCCGTCGAGCACGGTGGTGGCGGAGGTGAGCTCGGCTTGGCTGCGGGCCAAGGGTGAAGCGGTGACGACGTAGGGTGCGAGGGTGACTGGGGCCGGTTCGGGCGCGGCAGTCGGGGAGGCGCTGGGTGTTGTGGGAAGCGGAGCCGAGGGCGGCGTTTGGGCGCCGGCCAGCACGGGGCCGGCAGCGGAGAGAAGAAGGCAAAGGCGGACAGAAAAAGTCATGGTGTTACCAGATGTGTGTTCGGTGAACGAGGGCGTTGGCACGGGTGCCGCAGCTTTCGCGCAAACGGGCGCGGAAAGGGCAGGGCGCGGTGGAACGCGGTGCAGACAGGGTGCAAAACAGGGGGCTTCGCGCAGGAAGCCGCCCGAGGGACGAGGCGGCGAATTTAAGCTTGGCCGGGCGGCCCCCGCGCCGGTTGCAGCCGGTGTGCAGGAGGTGGCGGGAGCGGGCGTTCACTTGGCTGGGCATGAGAGACGATCCACACGCGCTCGGGACAGGAGAGTCGCGGTAACTCCAGTGGGGGCGTAACGCCGCATTGAAAAAGGGATACGGCGCAGTCGGAGTCGTCGTGCGGCAACGAGTGGGACGAACCATGCGGTTGATCGCCGCAGTGGCCGGGGGCGGCAGGGGAGTCGAAGGCGGCGTGAAGCCGCGCGTGGGCGTCCGGCGCGACCGAGAGTAGCCCCAGCGTCAAAACCAGCCCGACCAGCAGCCACGCGACCGCGCATTGAAGGCGGGTGACGGGGGCGGTTTTGGTGGGGGCGGGCCACATGACAGGCGTTATTAATACCAGAGTCGTCAAGGGGGGGGCTGTTTGCACAGCCAAATCATCCGCATCGCCCAAGCAGGCAGTAGCATGGATCTTTTTGGATCGAGCTCTGAAGCACCGCACTACTTTCGATACGACGCTTTAAAGGTTACCTCTTTAACAGGAGCCGGGTTCTCAGCTTTCGGCAATTTATGCAAAGGGCGGGAAGGTAATTGAAAGAAACTGCAAAGGGCGGTCATCTGTCCGGGTAAATAGCGCGGCCTGTTACCCCACCCTTAACGCCCTTTTGCCCCATGTTGTCTGCCAGCTTTGCCCGTTCCCTACGGAGTCGTTCCCTGTTGAGTTGCGCCCTGCTCGGGCTCGCCGCGTCGCTCGGTGCGGCCGAGTTCGCCCCGGTGTTTACCGCAGGCGCGGTCCTGCAACGGGAGTTGCCCATCACGCTTTGGGGCACCGGCCGCGAGGGCGAGTCGGTCACCGTCGAGCTCTTGGGTAAATCCGCCGCCGCCGTCGTCAAAGAGGGGCGCTGGAAGGTCACGCTGCCGGCGTTATCCGCCACGCCCTCGACTACGCTTCGCCTGCGAGGCGACACGGTGGTCGAGTTGGCCGATGTCGCCATTGGCGAGGTCTGGATCGGCCTCGGCCAGTCCAACATGGAGTGGCGCCTCAACCAGTGCAAAGACTTCACCGCCGAGATCCTCGCCAACGCTAACAATCCGCTCATTCGCCAACTCAAGATTCCTCTCCGTCCCTACGCCGGCGACCCGATGCCCGCGTATACCTGGAAGAAATTCGACCGCGCTTCGGCCCCGTATTTCTCCGCCGTCGCCTACTTTTTCGCCGCTGAGCTCCAGAAAAAACTCGGCGTCACCGTTGGCATCGTGAACTGCTCCTTTGGCGGTACCACCATCGAAGCATGGATGAGCCGCGAAGCCCTCACCGCCGCCGGCATGGGCAGCATGCTCGCCGAGCACGACAAAAAGATGGCCGCGTGGTCTGACTTCGCCGCCTTCGATAAGGCCTGGACCGATTACGAAGCCGCCCGCAAAGCCTACGAGGCCCGCAAAAAAGCCAATCCGTCCGATCCCACGCTCGGTGCCCAGCCCAACGAGCCCTATGGCTTCCGTACCAAGGCTCGTCCCGCCGGTTTGCACGAATCCATGCTGGCGCTGGTAACGCCTTATTCTGCGCGCGGCGCACTCTGGTATCAGGGCGAAAACAACGCCGGTAAACCCGTCGACTACGCCAAGATGTTACCCGCTTTTATCGCCGAACTGCGCACCGCCTGGCAGCGCCCCGAGCTGCCCGTATTCATCGGTCAACTCTCGTCGCCCACCGCGAATTGGCCCGACGAGAAGGAAGGCTACGCGCCCCTCCGCGAGGTGCAGCGCGCCTTTGCCGTGGCGGACACCCATTCCGGCTTCGCTGTCACCCTCGACTACGGCGAGCGCGGCAATGTTCACCCCATTAACAAACAGCCCGTTGGCGAACGCTTCGCCCGCCTCGCCCTCGCTCGCGCCTACGGTCAGACCGGCTTCGCCGCCCAGAGCCCTTACGCGACCAAAGCCACCCGCGTCGCCGACAAGATCGAGGTCAACTTCTCCGACCTCCCTGGTCGGCTCGAACTCCGCGACCCCACCGCTCCGACCCTCCTCCTGCGCAACGCCACCGGCGAGTCCAAGGCCCCCGCCTCCGTAGCGCTCTCGCCTGACGGCAAACGCCTCCTCCTCGGGGGGCCCGCCGGCTTCCAGCCCACGGCAATCACCTACGCTTATCAAAACTTCTGCGCTCTCTCGCTGTTCACCGACGAAGGTCTGCCCGCGAGCCCGTGGTTGATCAGCGTTCAATAAAACCACCATGGCCCGTCCGCTCCGGTTTTTGCTCCTCTCCTCCGCCTTCGCCCTAGGAGGCTCGGCTTCATTTGCCGCCCCTGCGCCCAACCGCGATACCCCCGAGTTCCTCGCCGCCCCCGAGTCCTTGCGTAAAACGGTGCCCGCCCTGGCCGCCCAGCGCCACTGGACCGAGTTCGCTACCCCCGAACAAATCGCCCTCTACGACGGCCCCGAAACCGTTTACCCGGAAATCCCCGCCTCCACCTACGACCTCACTGGCTTTGATCCCACGCTCCTCGGCTCGCCCGTCCCCGCGCCTGGCATCCATCCGCGCATCCTTTTCAGCCCCGCCGATATCCCACTGCTCAAGCGCCGCCTCCAAGGCAGCAAAACCGGCCAGAAAGCCCTGCTCGAAACCCGTTTCCTGCTCGCCCAAACGCTCTACAACCCCGCCTCCGACGAAGGGAAAATCTACGCCAAACTCGTCTCCGGCGACACCGCCGACCTGAAGTTCCTCTGCCCCGAGCCACCCAAGGAAATAGGCTCGCTCACCCTCGTCACTCCGCCCCGTCACTGGTTCGTCGGCTACACCCAGGCCCTGCCCGACACCCTCCACACCGCCTACCTGCCCAACCTGTTTGCCGCCGCCGCCTTTCAAGCCCAACTCGACGGCGATGCCACCCGTGGCCGCGAGGTCGCTGCCGCCATCGCGGCTTACTACACGTTGCGCAACTCGTTCATTGACGCCTACGTCGCCGACCAACAGCAACGCCAACTTGCCCCCAACGACTATTGGCGCGCCAACTTCGTTGTCGCCGGCGGTAACAACCTCGCCTTCTGCTACGACCTCGCCGCCTCCTGGATGACCGAGCCGCAACGAGAGGTCCTGCGCCACGCCATCGTCTCCGCCACCACTGGGCGCCTCGCCTACGGCATGAACGGCCCCGCCCGCTGGGTCGAAACCAACTGGTGCGGCTGGGACCTCGAACACTACATCACCGCGTTAGCCATCGAGGGCGAGCCCGGCTACGACCCGCAGATCCAGCCCGCCGCCCTGCGCACCCTCAAAGGTTACCTGCACTGGGGCATCAGCTCGCAAGGCACGATTTTTGAAAGCAACGGCAAGATCGGCGGTGGTTTTCACTACGCCATGCTCACGGCCATCGCTCTCGCGCGGCGCGGCGAAAACCAGTTCGGCCACCCGCATCTTCGCCAACTCCCTTTCGCCCAGGCGCAAACCGTCGCGCCCAGCGGCGACTACACTTTAAACAACGGCACGTGGGGCAACGCGCCGTTCGCCTACGGCCATTTTTTCACTGCGTTTTTCCCCGGCCAAAAAGCCGCCGCCGCTGGCGACTTCCTCATGCGCCAAGATCGTCCCACGCTGGCCGCCTTCGACCCCGAGAACTACCAGCGCTCGCTCGAAGCGACCGTCGCCAAGTCCGCCGCTCCCGCTCCCGACGGCAAGCCGCTGACTAAAATCAACTGGCGCAAACTCACCCCGCTCACGCCCGCTCACCTGATGGGGCCTACGCCGTACGACTGCGCCGACTGGAAAGGCGCGGCGGCTGCCGACACCGCTATACCGTTCGACCAACTTCGCCAAAACCTAGCGCTCCCGCTCGACTTCGCCGACCCCGAACACGGCCTATTCACCAGCCGCTCCGGCCCCGACGCTTACGCGCTTTTTCTGATGTTCGAGGCGCGCGCGAATCTCTCCACGATTGGCCACCAGCAGCACGACGCTGGTCATTTCTACCTCGCAGCACTCGGCGAGATGTGGGGCGTCGAGGCCGGTGCAAAGTCCGGCTACTCGAACGACCACTCCAATGTCCGCATCGACGGCCGCGGTCTCTCCGATGTCGCCTATCCGCCCCGCGTCCGCTTCCTCGGCTCCACTCTCGCTCCACAGGTCTCCCTCGCCTCGGCCGATATCTCCGCTGCCTACAACTACGGCTGGGTGGGCCCCACCCAGTTCCAGTGGTCTATTCCTGACGCCGCCACCTGGAAGATTACCCCGGAAACCGATCCCGCGATTGTCGCCTTTTTCCGGGGTACGCAGCACTACAAGATGCGCATTTGGGGGGATAATTACTTTAAGCAAAACTGGGGCCCCACGATGCGCGTGGCCTCGGCCAACCCCGTCAAATCGGCCTTCCGCACTGCCGGCCTCATTCGCGGCCCGCATCCCTACGCGCTCATTCTCGACGACATCGACAAGGGCGACGCCCGCGAACACGCCTACGACTGGGTCATGCAGGTGCCCAACAGCGTCCGTCTCGCCGACATCGAGATGCCCAAGGGCAACCCCTCCTCCGCCGTCCTGGTTAAGGCCCCCGGCGGCGACAAATGGCGTTTGACCGACGTGCAACCGTCTCCGGCCGGCACACCCGCCTTGCTTGTGGTTCTCCTCGACGTGCCCGTGACCGTCGGCCCCCAGATGTGGAATTTTTTCAAAGCCACCGAACAGCCCTTCCGCCTCGATGTGCGCACCTACACCTCGGAACGCTCGGAGCAGATCATTACCCGCACCCGCCTCTACATCAGCCGCCGCGATACCGTGCTGCGCTCCCGCATCGCCCTGATCCCTTTCAAAATAGGTGAGCTCCTCCCAAAAATCACTTGGGATGCCGCTCAAGCCACCGCCACCCTCGTTTGGCCTGACCAGAAGGACTCCTTGGTTTTCTCCGTCCCCGCCGCCCGCACTTTGGTCAACCTCCTCCGAGGCGACAGCGAATTGCTTTCTTCCCCGCGCTAAAAACGCACCCCGATCCCTAACTCCAGCCCCTTTACCTCATGCCCCGTAAACCCGCCGCCCTCGTCCTCTCCGCCCTCGTTGCGCTCTTTGTGGCCGAGCTTCCTGCCTCCGCCGCTCCCGCTCCCGCACCGCGTACCTTCTATCAGGAACCCACCTGGCAGCCCCGCGCGCACCCGCCCACCGCTGAGATTCTGCGCGGCGATTTCTGGCCGGCTTCCCCGGCCTTATCGGTGCCGGTGCGCTACGACACGCCCGGCTTTGCGGCCGAGCGCATCACACCCGTGCCCGCCCCGGGTGTTTATCCGCGCGTGCTGGTGACGCCCACCGATATCGCCGCCATGCGCGCCCGCGTTGCCCAAGGCGAAGCCGCCCCGCCTGAGTTCCGCGCGCTCTGGACTCGCCTGAGTGAATCGCGCAGCGCCTTCTTCGCCTTGGTTGCCCAAGACGACGCCCTTGGCCGCTCGCTCGCCGCGCAGTTCGTTGAAAAACTCCACGCCCTCGAACCCAAACTCGACCGCCTCGACGCTCAGCCCGACGCCGAAAATATCTGGTCGGCCGAGCGCTCCCTGATCGCCTCCGCCGATCCTTCCCCGCCCAGCGAGATTTGGACGCTACTCGATTACGACTACCTCCACGGTTGGCTTTCTGCCGAGGATCGTGAGCTCACCGAGCGCATCATCACCCGGCTGGTTAAGGGTCGCATCACCAACTTCCTCGTCGAGCCCGATCATTTTATGATCAATAACCACAAGGGCTTTGGCATGGAGTTCATCCGCCTGATGCTCCTCATCGAGGGCCGGCCCGGCTTCCCCGAGCAAACCTACCGTCTGGCCAACCGCAAAGTTCGCGCGATGCTCGACTGGTTCCTCAGCCCTGACGGCATGTGTTACGAGTCGATCAAAGGCTGGCTTAACGTGTCCGCTTTCGTCGCCGTGGGTCGCCGCGATCGCGAGGTGCTTCACCATGACCACCTCGTCGCCAAACTCCGCTTTTTCCAGTCCACGCTGCGTTGGGAAAACGGCGAGTGGATCATTCGCGAGGAGATGCGCGCCTCCGCCTTTCACGTGATCTGGCTGATGCGTTACCTGTATCCGGAGAACCGCAGCTTCGACCTGCTCTACTCCGCCACGCTTTCGACCCATGCTTTTCTAACCGATCCGGAGGCCCGCTGGCCCGATCCGGTGGGTATTTCCGCCGAGCTGCTGCTGCTGTTCGCTGGGGGTGGTCCCGGTGACGACCGCGCCGGAAAACTCGCCGATTGGGATACCCAGTCCGCGATCGATTCCCTGAAACTTCCGCTCACCTGGAAGGACGACATGCGCGGCTACGTTGAGGCGCGCAACTCATGGAAAATGGGCGATCTGCACCTCGGCTTCGTTAACAAGCAGGACTTTTTCTACGGCGGGCACGAGGGCTCCGAGGCCAACCGCATCACGCTCTGGAAAGACGGGATCAACTGGCTGCGCGACGAGGACCTGCTCGCCGTGAAAGCCACGGGGCTGCAAAACATGCTCACGGTTGATGGCCGCGGCCTGTCTTGGCCTCCCGTTCCCGGTGTGTGGCTCGGCGTCAACGAAGGCCCGCACGGCCTGTCCGCCGCCGGCGACGCCCGCATGGCCTACAGCTACGGCAAAGTCATGCAGGTTCACCCGCTCTCCTTCCCCTCGGGCAAGCTACCGTACTACGCGCCGTTCACCGAGCGCAATTTCGACCTCGGCCGCGATATGCAGGTCGCCTTCCATCCCGGCACCGTCGCCTTCAACGATGGCTATGCCCACACCGACTACGGCCCGTGGAGTGGCGAGACTCGCCTCGTCGAGCACTACACCACCACTCACCCCATGGCGCAGGCCTACCGCACCGTTCACTTGGCCCGCGGCCCGCGCCCCTACGTGCTGCTGCTCGATGACGCCCGCAGGGCCGATGACGCCGACCACCTCTTCGAAGCCTCCTTCAACCTGCCGGACAACGTCGCTGTGGTGGACTCCAAGACCACCGAGATCCAGTTCCAGCTCACCGAGCCCTCCGCGCTCCGCGAAAGTGAGTTCCTACTTGCCGCTGGCGGCACCCCGCGCGACCCCGAGACCGGGCGTCCGCTCATCAAAAAGGGCGACCCGCTCCTGCTGGTTCGCGTCCTGTATCGTAACACCCATTATGGCTACCCCGCGCCTCGCGTGCAGGTGCTCCCCGGCCGTCCCGAGCGCCCGTTTAACCGTTTTTCTCAACTCGTCGTTCCCGCCATTTCGAAGTCACCCGAGTTCCGCATCCTTTTTTACCCGCACCGCTCCGGCGATCCGCTCCCTGTCACCGCATGGAACGACGACCGCACCGAGCTCACCGTCACCCTCGCCAAACAAATCGACACCTACCGCTTTGCCCGCGCCGACGGCGGCCGCACGGTTTTTGAGTTCAATCGCAATGATCAGCCTGCGCTCGCCAACCTCGTGCCGCCCGCTCGTCCGGTGCTCGTGATCCGTGGCGACCGCTACGACGCCAGCGATCTACGCACCACGCGTCGCGAAGGCGAAACCTCGCTGTATGCCTTTGCTGCCGAAACCGGCTTGAACGTCGCCTTTGAGCGCGTCGCCGCCCCCGCCGAGATTCGCTACACGCTCGATGGCAGCGAACCCACCGCTGCTTCGCCGCGCTACGCCGCGCCCTTTATGGTCCGCGCTTCGGCCACCCTGCGCGCCCGCGTCGTCGATCCAGCCTGGCCGGGTAAAAACCAGTCCAGTGCCGAGCTCACCGCCCGGCTCGACGCCCGCCCGGCCTCAGCCGGTCTCCCTGCCGCACCCGCCAAGTCCGCTCCCGGCCTGCAGGCCCGCATCTATGAGTTAAACACCAAGCTGTGGGATGACCGCGGATTCTTCCGTGCCAACAAGGTGATGCTGCCCGACCTCGACCGCGCCACCCCTCTCGTCACCGCCAACTCGACTGCCGGCTTTGCGTTGCCACATGCGGTGCCCGCCGCGCCGATCAGCGAGCAGACTAAAGGTTTTTATCGTTTCAATGGCTTCTTCCATGCGCCGACCGCTGGGGCCTATGACTTTGCGGTCAATTCCTGCGGTCCCGTCCGCCTCACGCTCGCCGGCCAGGAGGCTGTCGCCGAGACCGGTGTGTTTCATCAGCAGCAAGCCGAGCGGCGCGGAGCCGTTGTGCTAGGCGCGGGCTGGCATCCGGTGGAGTTAATCATCACCGATCCGCAGTTCTGGAACTTGGCCACGACCGGGCTTATGCCCTTCGCCGTCACCGTTCGCGGCCCAGGCGAAACCGCATTTAACGCCATACCCGCAACTCGTCTTGCCGCCACGACCCCCGCCGGTGCGCGCCCTGCCCAACCCGCCGTCGTATGGAAGGAATCCACACCCGCGCCGACCGGACTCGTGCCCGGCGTCGTGCGCACATCCTACGAACGCGAGGGCCTTACGCGCCAAGCCGATTACCTGGAAATCGAAGGTGTCGACCCACGCCGTCGCGAGGCTGCTGATACGCTTACTGGCAACGATAACCCCGCCCAAGTCGTCGCCTACGATGGCTGGTTCGAGGCCCCCGTGGACGGCATCTACACGTTTGATCTGCCCACACGTCGCAACGGAGTCGTTCACCTGGGCGGCTTCCGTGCCGCCTACCAAAATCAACTTCGCATCTCCGGCGAAGTGGTTTCTCAACACGGAGTCGCCGGACGCGTTGCCCTGAATCGCATTGGCCTAAAGGCAGGCTGGCACCCGCTCTCGCTGCGTCTTGGCTCCAGCACCGCCGCACTCACGGTCACTTATCCCGACGGTGACACGCTCCCGCTGACGGCCGCGAAACTGCGCCGCCCCGCGCACGTCGAGGTTCTGCCCGTGCCCTCGCTTGAAGCCGGCTGCATTGCCCGCTTCGATTTTAGCCAGTGGGACGGCCGCTCCGGCATCACGACGCTTGAAACGCGTTGCCGCGTGTGGACCGCTGATTTCACCCGTGCCGCAGAGTTGGATGGGCGACGCGCGCTGGTTTCCGCGCCGGTCATTGGAACGACTGGGCCCGGCGGCGTGGATATTAACATGACGCGCGGCTCGGGACGGGTTCCCGTGAAGTTACACTTTCTAAAGATGCGCGACCCCGAATTCACCATCGGGATGTGGTTCCGCAGCGACACCGGCACGGGCCGACTGTTCGGCAAGCAAGGGCTCACCGCGTTCGGTAAATCCTACCGCACGATCTCCGTGAGCATCGGCGGAGGACGCCTGCTCGCCGATCCGGGCAAGCTCGCAGGCGGCAAGGTGGAGGTGGGCCACTGGCACCATGCGGTGCTTTCGGCCACCCCGACACGCCTCGCGCTCTATCTAGATGGCAAACTTGTCGCCGACGGCCCCGGCGCGCCCGGCCTCGCCTCCGACGCCTTCGACTTCCTGCCCGACCACCCGGGCGCGCTGGGCGAAATCCGCATCTACAACCGTGAGCTCGCCGCTGCCGAAGTAGCCCGCCTCGCCGCCGAATCCTCCCGATAATCCCGTCACCATGTCCCGCCCCGACGACCCCGTCACCACCACGCCATCGCCGCCCGCCTGGTGGACCGAAGCCCGCTTCGGCCTCTTTATCCATTGGGGCGTTTACGCCGTTCCCGCCGGTGTGCATCGCGGGAAAACCTACGCCGGAGCCAGCGAATGGCTCATGCACTCGGCCAAGATCCCCATCGCCGATTACAAGTCCTACGCCGCCGGCTTTACCGCCGAGAACTACGACCCGGAATCCTGGGTCCGAGCCGCCAAGGACGCGGGCATGGGTTATGTAGTGATCGGGGCCAAACACCACGACGGCTTCACCCTTTACGATACCGTCATAAACGACTGGCACGCCTCGCGTGATCTGCTCCTACCGCTCGCCGAGGCCTGCCGCCGCCACGACCTGCCCCTCGGCTTCTACTACTCCCAGGCCCAGGATTGGGTAAACGGCGGCGCCGCCTTCGGCGAAAAATGGGACACCGCCCAGGAAGGCGATTTCGACTCCTACCTCGACCGCGTTGCTATTCCGCAAATCACCGAACTGCTCACCCGCTACGGCTCCGGCATCCCCGCCGTCCTCTGGTGGGATACCCCCGCCGAGATGACTCCCTCCCGCGCCGCTCGCGTCGATGCCGCCGTGCAACGCCTTGCTCCCGGCATTCTCCAAAACGACCGCCTCGGCCTGGCATCCGGCGGCGGCCACTTCGATACCCCCGAGCAGCGTATTCCCGCCATTCGACCCTCCCGCCCTTGGGAAACCTGCATGACCACCAACGAGTCCTGGGGCTTCAACCTCCACGACCACGCTTGGAAATCCCCAACACTCCTCCTACGCCAGCTTGCCGAGGTCGTGTCCCAAGGCGGCAACTACCTGCTCAACATCGGCCCCCGCCCCGACGGCACCATCCCCGAGCCCAGCCTCGCCGCCCTAGCTGCTGTGGGCGCGTGGATGCGGGTCAACGGCGACGCCATTCGCGGCGCCTCCGCCGGCCCATTCCCCCACCGCTTGCCATGGGGCTTCGCCACCACCCACGGCGACACCCTCTATCTGTTAATCGAAAACTGGCCCGCCGACGGACGGCTTTCCGTCCCCTTGCTCGATCTCCCGATCTCCGCTCGCTTGCTTGCCGAGCCCGCCACGCTGCTTTCCGTCAACTCCGCCGACGGCGCGTTTACCCTGCAGCTCCCGGTCACCGCCCCCGATCCCGCGCTCACCGTCGTGGCCCTCCACTACGCCAAACCTCCCCGGCTCGGCGCGGTGCCCGTCCGCCCCCGACCTCCCGTCATTCCCCAACCCGCCGACGGCGCGCTTACCCTCCGTGCCGCCGACGCCGAGGTCATCGGTGACCACCTTTCGCTCACCGCCGGACCGGATCCTCAGCTTGGCTGCTGGACCGGCCTCGAATCCCACCCGCTCTGGCGCGTTCGCCTCCACCAGGGCGGCACCTACCGGGTCGAACTCGACTACGCCGTGCCCGCCCACCGCCAGGGCACCCTTGCTCACGTCGCATTCGGCGATCAGCGCCTGCCCTTCGTCGCTGACGGCACCGGCGGCTGGGGCGACTTTGTGCGCACCCCGTCCGGCGTCATCACCCTCGCTCCCGACGAAGAACTCCACATCCGCGTGCTCCCTGTATCCATCCCGGTCGGCGCGGTTATGAACCTACGCGCCGTCCACCTCACACCCGCTTCCCTTCCGTTCGCCTAAGTAGCATGCCGCGTCTTCTCATCACTTTCCTAGTTTTTGCGTTTACCGCTATGAGCCACGCCCAAACCCCCGCTGTCCCCGCTCGCGAACGCCTCTCGATGGACGCCGACTGGCGGTTTTATCTTGGCGATATTCCGATGCCCGTGATCAAAGGCCACGGTCCCACCTACAACAACGCCAAGGCCGGCAGGGCGTGGGGCGCGGCGGCGCCTGATTTCGACGACAGCGACTGGCGCGTGCTCTCGCTTCCTCACGACTGGGTGGTCGAAGGGCCTTTTGATAAAAAGGCCAACATCTCCCAGGGCTATCGACCCCGTGGCATCGCCTGGTATCGACGCCATGTGCGTCTCGACGAAGCCGATCGTGGCAAGCACCTCGAACTCCAGTTCGACGGCATCGCCACTCATGCGACCGTGTGGGTTAACGGCCTTATCGTGCATCGTAATTTCTGTGGTTACACGCCGTTCCAGATCGATCTCACGCCCATCGCCACTTACGGCGACCAACTTAATACGATCGTCGTGCGTGTGGACGCGGATGTTCAGGAGGGGTGGTGGTATGAGGGCGGTGGCATCTACCGTCACACTTGGCTCGTGAAACGTGCGCCCGTTCACATCCAGACTTATGGCGTTTACGCCGCGCCTGCGCGCGCCACCGATGGCAGCTGGTCCGTGCCCGTCGAGGTCACCCTCGACAACATCGCGCCGAATCCCGACCTCGTCGAGGTCTCCACCGAGTTGATCGACCCCGAGGGTCGCTTGGTTGTCGCAGGCCGCACCGAGACCCCGGTGGCGTCGCTCAATCCCACGGTGGTCACGTTGTCCCTCACATTGCCCGCCGCGCCGCGCCTGTGGTCACTTGAAACGCCCGTGCTCTATACCGTGCGCACCACCGTGCGCCGCGCCGGAGTCGTGCTCGACGCGACGACCGTGCCGTGCGGTTTCCGCACATTGCGCTTTGATCCAAACCTCGGGTTCTTCCTCAACGACCAGCCGGTTAAGCTTCAGGGCACGTGCAACCACCAGGACCACGCAGGCGTGGGCGTGGCCGTTCCCGACGCGCTGTGGGATTTCCGCGTACGCCGGTTGAAGGAGCTGGGCTCCAATGCCTATCGCTCGGCCCACAACCCGCCCGCCACCGAGTTCCTCGAGGCGTGTGATCGGCTTGGCATGCTGGTCATGGACGAGAACCGCAATTTTAACCACACGCCCGAATACCTGGGCCAGTTGCGCACAATGATCCGGCGCGACCGCAACCACCCGAGCGTCATCCTCTGGTCTGTCTTCAACGAGGAGCCCATGCAGGGTACCGCGCAGGGGCGCGAAATGGTGCGGCGGATGGTCGCCGAGGTTCACCGACTGGACCGCACGCGTCCCGTCACCGCCGCGATGAACGGCGGCATGAACAACGACGAGGGGGTTTTCGAGGCGGTGGACGTCATGGGGTTCAACTATTGCGACCACTCCTACGACAGCTTCCACGCGAAGCATCCGAACATCCCGTTGACCAGTTCCGAGGATACCTCCGCCTTCATGACGCGCGGCGAGTACACGACGGACGCGAAGCGTAACGTCATCGCTTCCTACGACGACGAGTTCGCTAATTGGGGACTGTCCCATCGCAACGCCTGGCGCAGCATCGCCGAGCGGCCCTTCCTCGCCGGAGGGTTTGTGTGGACTGGCTTTGATTACCGTGGCGAACCTCAGCGCCTGAGCTGGCCGTCCGTCTCGTCGGTCTTCGGCATCATGGACCTGTGCGGCTTCCCTAAGACCGCCTACTACATTCATCAGTCCAACTGGGTTAAAGATCGCCCGGTTCTCGCGCTCGCCCCGCATTGGAACTGGCCCGGCCGTGAAGGGCAGCCCATCCGCGTCATCGCGATGACCAACGCAGAATCCGTCGCACTCTTCCTCAATGGAAAGCCGCTCGGACAGAAACCGCGTCCCGCCTACGACTACATTCAATGGGAAGTCCCCTATGAACCTGGGAAACTGGAGGCCGTTGCCTATCGCGCCGGACTCGAAATCGCGCGCAGCGGGGTCGAGACCACCGGCGCGCCCTTCGCCGTGCGGCTCACGCCCGACCGCCCTTCGTTGTTGGGCGACGGGCGCGACGCCCAGCCGGTCACAGTCGAAGTGGTAGACGCGCAGGGCAGGGTGGTGCCGGAGGCTGCCCACCTCGTCACCTTCACGCTCACTGGACCGCTCGAAAAAATCGGCCACGGAAACGGCGACCACAATTGCCACGACCCTGAGCAAGGCCCTTGGCGCCGGGTGTTTCACGGCCTCGCCCAACTGATCGTACGCTCGCGGCTCGGCTCCGGTCCGGCCACCCTCCGCGCTGAGGCACCCGGTCTGCTCGCCGCAGACTGCGTGCTGGATATCAAGTGCGTGCCCGCGTCCCCGTCCGTGCCGGCATCTACGCCTCGCTATGCGGTTACCAAGTGGCGCGTCGCCCCGGCGCAAGTTGACCGCCCCGATCCAGCGGTCGCGATGTCCGATGCCGACATGAACTCATGGATGAACGCCAGTCCCGGCGCGCTTCAGCTGGCAGAAGCTGGCCAGTGGCTCCTCTACCGCGCATCGTTCACACCGTGGCGGGCGTTCTCAGCGCGCGGCGGTGAAATTGTGTTTGAAGCCCTTGAAGGCACCGCCGAGGTCTGGCTCGACGGCGTGCGTGTCGCCGAAAAAACCACAGCCACCCGCGCCGCGTTGCGCGTCACTTTACCGCCCGTTGCGGGCGCGCGTGTTCTTACCTTGCTCCTTAAACCCACAACGGCAGGCCGCGCCGGTCTCGCCGCCGGCGTGTATATATTTTCAAAATCATGATTACTCCTCAACGCCTCATCACCTCGCTCGCGTTGTTAGCTGCGACGTCCTTTGCCACCGCCGCTGAACCCGCCGCCACCGACCGCACCCAGTGGTTCCGCGAGGCCCGTTTTGGCATGTTTATCCACTGGGGCGTTTACGCCGTTCCCGCCGGTGAGTGGCAGGGCAAGCCAGTTTCAGGCATCGGCGAATGGATCATGAAAAACGGCAAGATTCCCGTCGTCGACTACAAGGGCTTCGCCAAGGAGTTTACCGCCGCCAACTATGATCCTCAGGCTTGGGCCCGTCTGGCACGCACCGCCGGCATGAAGTACGTGGTCATCACCGCCAAACACCACGACGGTTTCGCACTTTATGATTCCGCTGCCTCTGACTGGAATGCGGTCAAAGCCTCGGGTGCTGGGCGAGACCTGATCGCTCCACTGGCTACGGCTACGCGCGCCGAGGGCCTCAAGTTCGGCCTCTACTACTCGCAGGCCCAGGATTGGAACCACCCTGGCGGCGCCAAATCGGGCGGCAAGGGCAGTTGGGATCCGGCACAAGACGGCGATTACGATGCTTACTTGCAAAAAATCGCGCTTCCTCAAGTGCGTGAAATTATCGAGCGCTACGACCCAGCGATCATCTGGTGGGACACGCCCACAGATATGACACGCGAACGCGTAAAACCCTTCGCCGATCTCCTCGCCTCGCATCCCTCCATCCTCAATAACAACCGACTGGGCGTCGGTTTCCAGGGTGACACCAAGACCCCTGAACAGCACATCCCGCCGCGCGGCTATCCCGGCGATTTATTCGAGGTGTGTATGACCATGAACGACACGTGGGGTTTTAAGAAAAACGACGTTAACTGGAAGAGCGTCCGCCAGATCCTGCGCAACCTCTCCGACATCTCCAGCAAGGGCGGCAATTTCCTGCTCAACGTCGGCCCCACCGCCGACGGGCGCATTCCCGACGCGAGCATAGAACGCCTAGAGGCGGTCGGTCGTTGGATGGCGGTGAATTCCGAATCGATCTACGCCACCGAGGCCGGCCCCTTTCCGCGCCGCTTGCCCTGGGGACGCGTTACCCAAAAACGCGCCGCCGACGGTGCAACCACGCTCTATCTCCACGTTTGGGAGTGGCCCGCTGATGGCCGTATAACGCTCCCCACCGTTGCTCAGATGCCCCGCTCGGGCCGCCTCCTTTCTGGTGGCACCAACGTAGTCACGGAACAATCACCCGAAGGCCTCGTCGTCCGTCTGCCTGCCGCCGCTCCCGATGCCGACGTGTCTGTCGTTCGCCTTGAATTTGGCGGTGCAGTGACTGTCACCCAAGAGCCTTTTGCCACGCCCGAAGCGGATGGCCGCATCACGTTTGGCGCGGCTGACGCGGATGCGCACGGCCATTATGATGGTAATATCCAGCTTCGTGATTCCGGCCCCAACGCCTATCTTACCGATTGGAAAAATCCGAAGTGGCGCCTCGAATACCAGCTCAAGGCACCCGTCGCTACGAAGTGGACGGTCACCGCTGAAGTCGCCGTGCCCACAGCCACCGCGCTTGTGCTTACGGTGGGTAAAACCGAGACAGCTGCCGCTGTTGCGGCGACCGGTCCCGGACTCACTTGGCAAACCGTGACACTGGGTACGATCGCGCTTCCGGCGGGAGTCACGAGTTTTGAGATCAAGGGTGAGGCTTCGGGGT
>CANIXX010000037.1 GCA_947471115.1 Opitutaceae bacterium
GACGCCTATGTGCGTTTCTTTAAACGCATCGGTGTAACCGCCATCGCCGTCGAGGCCGACACCGGCGTGATGGGCGGCAGTGTTTCCCACGAGGTCCTGGTCCCCGCAGAAAGCGGCGACGACGACGTGATTTACAACGAGGCCAGCGGCTACGCGGCCAACCGCGAAAAAGCCACCAGCGCCCTCGTTCCAGCCGACCTGGTCGATGCCGCCCCGCTCGGTGCAGTCGAGGAGTTCGCCACCCCTGGCGCGCTGACCATCGCCGCGCTCGAAGCCGCGCCCTACGGCGTTAAGGCCGACCAGCAGTTCAAGACCCTCGTCTACATCGGCGACGGCAAACCGTTCCTCGTTATCATTCGCGGTAACGACGAACTCGAAGAAGCCAAGTTGGGCTCACTCGGTTTCACCCTGTGCCGCGCCGCCACCGCCGAAGAAATCGAGCCCGTGCTCGGTGCCAAACCCGGAAGCCTTGGCGCCGTCAACGGCTCGATCAAAGACCCATCGGCCCTCGCCGGTGTGTTCGCCGACCACGCCATTCGCTTGATCGGCAATGGGGTAACCGGTGCCAACAAGGACGGTTTCCACCTGCGCAACGTCAACGTGACCCGCGACCTCGCGATCACGAAATTCGGCGATTTCCGCCGCGTGCGCCCCGGCGAGCCCGACCCCAAGAACGGTCAACCGCTGCAAGTTAAACGCGGCATCGAGGTCGGCCATATCTTCAAACTGGGAACCAAGTACTCGGAGAAATTCGGCGCGGTTTATACCGACGACCAGAAGCAATCCCATCCGATGGTCATGGGCTGCTACGGTATCGGCATCAGCCGTACGATGCAGGCCGTGATCGAGCAAAGCCACGACAACGACGGCATCATCTGGCCCTGGTCGGTTGCCCCGTTCCAGGTGATCATCACGCTGCTGGATCCCTCGGTAGCCGAACCCGCTGAGCTCGCCAAGAAACTCGCCGCCGTCGCCGAACAGGCTGGTGCCGATGTGATCATCGACGACCGCGAGGAACGCCCTGGAGTGAAGTTCAAGGATGCCGACCTGATTGGTATTCCGCTGCGCATTACCATCGGCGGCAAAGGCCTGCAGGCCGGTGTGATCGAGCTGAAATGGCGCTCCAAGAAGGACGTCATCAAGGTGCCCGTAGCCGAGGCTGCCGAACACATCGCCGCCGTCGTCCGTGACGCGTTTTCCCAAGCATGAGCGGCTCAACCGATCACACCGATTCAGGTCCGCAGGAGTGGCGAGTGGTCTTCCTCAACGACGCGGTCACCCGCATGTCCTACGCGGTGATGGTACTGCGCAAGCTATTTGGTTTCGACGAGGCCACCGCAGTCCAACACATGATGGAGGCACACGAATCAGGCCGCTCCATCGTGTGGGCAGGGGTACGCGAAAATGCCGAAGCCTACGCCTTTTCACTTCAACAGTGGCACCTTTGCGCCACCATCGAGCCCCATGAAGCGAGTTGATGTCCGTTTGAGCATTCCTGCGGTCGCCCCGTTACTCGACTTGATCAAGTCGGTGGCCGATGAATTGCGTACCGAATTGGCTGTGCCGATTGCGTTGGCTGAAGCCGATGCTGACCTCGCCGTAGTTTGGCGCGAGGATCTGCTTGAATCGCAACGCGACGACTGCGACCGCCTCTTCTCGCTCTTTGACCAAGAATTTTTCAGCGAAGGAGTTATCTCCTTTGACCGTGAAAACGCAGAGGCCGTGCTTCGCGCTTGCGCCGCCCTGCGGTTGCGTTTCCGCAAGACCCACCTGGCGCAAATCACCGACGACACCTTGGAGGCACTCGAAGCCAGTAGTAACATCGGCAATTGGGATCCGGCAGAGCAGAAGGCCTTCGCTTGCTTCATGTTTTTGGATGAACTCCAGAAAATTATCCTGAAGTACCTCGATCCGATGTCGCCCGAAGAGGACTGAGCCGAAGAAAGTCGAGCCCGCTAGGATTGTTTTTTAAGTAGCGCAAACTTCCAGTCTGCTTGAATCGGGTAGCCCATAAGCCCATAGGAAGTCTGCTTAAACCCTGCTGAATCGGCCGCGTTTTTCCCACGCCAAAAACAGTCCCGCCTCTTCCCTTGACTACGGGGGGCGCGGGGGTAGCCTGCGCCGCTTTCCACAGGCATGGCGCAAGAACTGAAAGACACCCTCCAGCTCCCTAAAACAGATTTCCCCATGCGGGCAAATCTCGTGCAGCGCGAGCCCTCTCGCCTCGCCCATTGGGACAAACTCGATCTCTACGCCGCTATCCAGCGCAAGAACGCCCCCACCGGCAAAACGTTCGTCCTGCACGACGGACCGCCGTTCACCAACGGCGATGTCCACATCGGCACAGCGCTCAACAAATCCCTCAAAGATATCACCCTGCGCTACAAGTCGCTGCGTGGTTATCGTACCCCGTACGTGCCGGGCTGGGACTGCCACGGGTTGCCCATCGAGCAAAAAGTGATGCGCACCTTACAGGCCGAGAACAAGCAGGTCTCCACCGCCGAGATGCGCTCTCTGTGCGACGCCTTCTCCGAGAGCTGGATCACCACCCAGACCAAGCAATTTAAACGCCTCGGCGTCCAAGCCGATTGGAAGAACGAATACAAAACCAAGGCACCAGCCTACGAGGCGGACATCATCCGCACGTTCTCCTCATTCGTGGAAAACGGCTTGGTTTACCGCTCCAAAAAGCCGGTTTATTGGTCGATCCCCTTCGAAACCGCTCTCGCTGAGGCCGAAATCGAGTACAAGGACCACGTTTCGACCGCCATTTGGGTTAAATTTGCAGTCCCAGCCGCCGAGGCCGCCAAGTTCAACCTCCCCACCGAGAAACCGCTGTTTGTTGTCATCTGGACCACCACCCCGTGGACGATCCCAGCCAACCTCGCGATCGCTGTTAACGCCGACGTGGACTACGTGGTCGCCGACCTCGGGGCCGAACGCATCGTCGTTGCGCAGGCCTTACTCGGAGCCGTGCTCGCCGCCGCCAAAATCGAAGCCGCTCCGTCCATCGCAGCGACGGTGAAAGGCGCATCGCTCGAAGGCCTCGCCACTCGCCACCCATTCATCGACCGCGCTTCGCCGGTTGTGCTGGGCGACTACGTCACCACCGACAGCGGCACCGGTTGCGTGCACACCGCGCCCGGACATGGCGCTGACGACTACCTCACCGGCTTACGCTACAAGTTGGAAATTTACTGCCCCGTAGGTGCCGATGGTCGCTACCTCGACGACGGCCAAGTCCCCTCCGATCTCGTCGGCATCAGCACACTCGAAACCGTCGAAGATATCGCCGCCAAGAAGCCCTCGCCCGCCAACCTCGCCGTCCTCAAAAAACTAGCCGGTGCAGGTGCCCTTTTGGCCAAAGCGAAGTACAGCCACAGTTACCCGCATTGCTGGCGTTCCAAGACCCCGATCATCTTCCGCGCCGTCGACCAGTGGTTTGTCGGCCTTGACCGCAAAATAGACGCCGCCGCGCCTTCCCCTCGTGAGACTGCGCTCAAATCCATCGCCGGAGTCCAATGGATCCCCACTTGGGGCGAGACGCGTATCCGTGGTGCCGTCGAAGCCCGTCCCGACTGGTGCATCAGCCGCCAGCGTTCTTGGGGAGTGCCCATCATCGCGTTCTACGACGCCGACAAAAACGCATTTATCGACGCCTCGGTCATCCGCGCCGTCGCCGACAAGATTGCGACTCTCGGCACCAATTTCTGGTACGACGCCACCACCAGCGAGATTCTCGCCGGCGTGACATTACCCGTCGGCTGGCCAGCGGCGTCCGCGCTCTCGATCGGTCGCGATACGCTCGACGTATGGATCGACTCCGGCTCCTCGCACGCCGCCGTGCTAAAGAATCAACAAGGTGCCACCCAATGGCCCGCCGATCTCTACTTGGAAGGCTCCGACCAACACCGTGGCTGGTTCCAGTCCTCGCTGTGGACGGGCGTCATTTCCCAAGGCGGAGCGCCCTATAAGGCGGTGCTCACCCACGGCTTCATCGTCGGTGAAGACGGTAAAAAAATCTCCAAGTCCGGTCAGTACGAAAAACCCCCAACCTCGGACAACTACATCGCGCAGTACGGCGCGGACGTTATCCGCTTCTGGATCGCCTCGCAGGATTTCACCCAAGACATCACGCTCTCCGAGAAAATCCTCAACAACGCGGCCGAGGGCTACCGCAACCTACGCAATACCCTGCGTTACCAGCTCGCCACGCTGTGCGACTTCGATCCGGCCAAGGACGCGCTGCCCTACTCCCAACTCGACACCCTCGACCGCTGGGCTCTTCACCAGACCGCAAAGCTGCTCGCCGAGGCCACCTCCGCGTACGATGCGTACGAATACCACCGTGTGATTCAAGCGGTGAGCTCATTCTGCGCCGTCACTCTGTCGGCGGTTTATCACGACATCCTCAAGGACCGGCTCTACACCCTTGGCACGGCTAATCCGCTGCGCCGCTCCTCGCAGACCGCGATCCAGCGCATCTTCGAAGTGTTGGTTAAAATCCTCGCTCCCGTACTGACCTTCACGGCAGATGAAGCTTGGTCTTACGCGACGACCAAGACCGAGTTCACCAACGATCCGATACACCTGCAGAATTGGCCTGAGCCGGACGCGGTCTGGACCAATCCTGAGCTCGAAGCCGATATGGCGGCGCTGCTCAAAGTCCGCGCGAAGGTTAACGAGGCTATCGAGCCGCTGCGTGCCGCAGGTAAACTCGGTAAGTCGCTCGATGCAGTCATCACCCTGTCGCTCGCCTCGACCGATCCGCTTCGCGCGATCTTAGTAAAACACCACGATTTCCTGCCAGAACTCTTCATTGTTTCGCTCGTTGTCATTCAGGACGGCACCAACCCAGCATTTGAGGTGTCCGTTCGTCACGGCGAAGAACTCGGGTATGTACGTTGTCCTCGCTGCTGGCGCTGGGTGCCAAGCTTGGAATCGACCGTACATGGCGAAGTCTGCCCGCGCTGCACCGAAGCGCTCCAGTCACTTTAATTTTAACCACATACCCTCGACCAATCATGGCCAAAAAAGCTCAAAAGCCCACGCCCCCTCAAAAAAAGTCATCCGCAGTTAAGCCGCAAAAAACGGCTAAACCGGCAGCTAAAAAAACGCCGGCCAAACCCGTCCCCAAATCAAAGTCCGCCAAGCCCGCACCACGCGTTACCCCGTCCAAGTCCGCCAAATCGGCTAAACCCGCCGCAGCTGCCAAGTCCGCATCGCGCGCAAAGCCCACCCCTGCATCTAAGTCCGTAAAAAAAATAAACCCCGTGAAACCCACCAAGCCCACGAAGCCCACCCAGTCCGCGAAGCCGACTGCTTCGCCTGTGCAAAAAAAATCAGAAATGAAGCCCGTGGAGCTTAAGTCTAACGCCAAAACGGCCGTTAAGATTAGTAAGCCAGCACCCGTTGCCAAATCGGCGCCGAAGTCCATGCCCGCAGCCAAAACGGCCGCCAAGTCCATCCCGCTTGCCAAGAAGCCAACCCCGCCCCCCGCCCCCACCGTACAAAAGCCCCTTAAACCTTTGGTTAAGAGCGTTGTAATCAAGGACTCCGGGGCGCCCAAAGCTATGTCAACCAAGTCTCAAGCATTAAGCGACTTACGCACCCGTATCCTGCAAAAAAAGGGGCCGATCCGCCCAATCGCATTCTCCTTGGATGAAATCCGCGAAATAGCCAAAACCACGACCAAACAGGAAGAGGATCTGAAGGCTGCAAACACCAAAGTCGCCAACAAGACGACCAAACTGATTGCCGACGATAAATTACTTAAGCCCGCGCAGCCCAACCACATCAAGGCTGCGTCATTAGCCGACATCTTGGGCTTTAACCCCAAGAAAAAACAGGCCCCCGTGGACGAGAGTGAATCCATTCCGGAAAAGTATCGCCGCTACTACAAACTCCTTATCGAGCTCCGCAACCACTTGACTGGACAGATCGATACCCACTCCGAAGAGACCCTCAAGCGTTCCTCCAAGGACGATGCCGGCGATCTCTCCAGCTACGGCCAACACATGGCGGATGCCGGCACCGACACCTTCGACCGCGACTTCGCCCTGTCCCTAGTTTCCTCCGAGCAGGAGGCCCTCTCTGAAGTCGAATCCGCCATTAAGCGTATTAAGGACGGCACCTACGGCATCTGCGAAAACACCCAAAAACCAATCGCCAAAGAGCGCTTGGTTGCCGTGCCGTTTACCCGTTATTCGGCCGAGGCGCAGAAGGACATCGAGAAAAACCGCATGCGCTCCCGCACCCAGGCAGGCTTGTTTGGCGAAATGGGCGAAGAAGGTGCTACGCTCAGCCCCGGCAGCGGTGGCGACGGCGACGACGAATGAGCCAGCCCAAGGCGACTCCGTTCCCGCCAAGCAGCACTCAGGAAACCCCGGTGCCCACCCCGTCCGTGGTTTCCCGCTGGCAACGTATCCAAGGCTACCGACTGTTCTGGTGGCTGAGTCTTACGGTGTTCGTGCTCGACCAAATCACCAAGGTCTGGATCTCCCTGACGATCCCCTTCGACGAGGCCAACTACCATGTTCACCCCGTCACAGTGATCGACGGTTTTTTCTATATCATTCACGTGGGGAATACGGGAGCGGCTTGGAGCCTGTTCACCGGCCAAACGACCCTGCTGGCCCTGCTCGCTTTGCTCACTCTAACAGGGATTTATTTTTGGCGGAACGCCCTTGAACTCAAACAACGCCCCGTCCAACTCGCCTTCGGACTGCTCTGTGGCGGGATCATTGGCAACCTGGTGGATCGCATGATCCACGGTCACGTGATCGACTTCCTCGACTTCCACTTCGGCGACTACATTTACCCGACCTTCAACGTCGCCGACGCCGGAATTTGTATCGGGGTGACGATCTACCTCATTTACTCGCTGCGCCAAGGTCCGCCGCAAAGCGTGAAGTCATAATCAGCCCAAGCGGATTAAAAACTCTGCCGCAGTCTAAACGGTGCGAACAAACCCGGCCAAAAGCGAACCACCGCTTGGCCGTAAAACCGTAGGAACCCCATTACGGAGCCACCTCAAACCAGAAGGGGGCAAACAGCTCGCGGCCGGCGATTTTTACCTGCGCCCAAATCACGTAAACCCCGGCATTGGGAATGGTGATTCTAAAATTCAAACGGGGCTGGGTTGCATCCGGTGGCGCGACCACACCACTCGCCCCTTCCGCCAGCGGATGCAGGTGGGCAAACCCACTTTGCTTTTGATCAAAGGCGACCAGGTGGGCGTACGCATCCATGACCAACTCCAACGGCACGCCGGTGCCGTCGCGGCGACTGATGTCAAAGGCGAGATTGGCCGCCTGACCCGCCCGCATCGGTACGTCTGGCGTGAGTTTAAAGTGATAGCCCTCCAGCTCCGCATCCCATGAAAAACGCGGCTTAAGGAACTCGGTAACACCCTTAACGCTCAGGTCGGCGCTCGCATAGAGACTGCGCCCAGTCGGCAGCGGCACGAAGTCGGCAAACACCCGGTAAACACCCGCCAAACGCGGGGTGAACGCAACCGTCCACTCGCCGTAGGTTTCCCCCGGCTCAGGATGGAGATGCTGGTAATCGTTCAGTGTGGGATCGACTACGAGCAGGTGCAGTTTGCGGGTATGTTCGACCAATAAATCGGCTGGCCCCACCGGTTTTCCGGTCGCGGTGCTGAGGGCAATAATGAGGCGAGTTTCGCCTCCCCTCGCGGCAGGAGGATTTTCGCGCAAGGTCATAGAAACCGGTGAACGCGCGGTGGTCACGGCGATGAACTGAGGATTCGACGGGTCACATAGTTCGACCATGCCCTTGCCCTGTAGATTAAAGTCGTTCGAGTGCAGGTTGGTGCCGGTCGGTAACGCACGAAAAGCGGCGTACAACGCGAGCGCGCCGGCCGTAATCAGCACGACCTGCCGCCACCGTACGGGGGCGCTCGTAGGAGAAGCCAAATTCAAACCCGCGCCAGCTGGCGTCGGCTTTTTAGCGGCGGCTTCAGTGTTGATCGAAGGGGTGGGCACGGTGCTCATCGTTTGCCCATTTTCGACACGAACTCGTCGGGTGACCACTGACTGCCATCGGCACGCCAAATGATTTTCCCTTTTGGATCAATCAACAGGGTGGCGACGGTGTGTTTGAGGATGCTGCCTTCAAAGGCCGCGAGCACGCCGAACTGGGTCAACAGGTCTTTGATCGCTCGTTCTGGGCCGGTCAAAAAGGAGAAGTTGGTCGTGTCGATGCCGCGCTGTGCCGCGTAGGTGCGAAGCACTCCGGGGGTGTCGTACTCGGGGTCGAGAGTGATGGAGACAAACTCGATGTCGGTCACACCCGCCTCGCGGGCCTTGCGCTGGGTCGTCACCATGTTGGCGGTGGCAAGCGGGCACATCGTAGCCACTTGGCAACGGGTGAAAATGAAGTTCAGCATCACCTGCTTACCGCGAAACCGGGCGGGAGAGACGACTTGGCCGGTCTGATCGTAGAGCGCGAAATCAGGCAGGTTTTCACCGACTTCGCGGTAGGCGTTGCGGCCGCGGATCGCGGTGTCTTGGCGCAAACTGCCACTTGCCGCACCGATGCGTGCTTCGGCGTTGGCATCGACCGGCCAGATCTTTTCCAAAGCAAACTCACCATCTTCACGCTCGACCAACTCGGCGCGGATACGCTGACCCTCGCGGGCGTTGGCCACATCGCCACTGGTCACGACAAACTCCATGGTCATGGCCGCCATATAGCCGTCGATGGGATCATGTTTAACTAAAAGAGTGAGACGGGCGGGGTCAGCCTTGATGATCTCGCCGGTGAGCGGATAGCGCTTTTCCTTGCTGGCGGCTGCGGCGCTCGAGGCCTTTTGGTCGGCGGCTACGCGTGGCTTACAGCCGGTCACCACCAAACCTAGCGAAATGAGGAGCAGCAGCAGGGGGCGAAGGAGTCGGGAGTTCATTGGGAGTAAGATGAGTGTTGCGAGCGCCCTCGCCTGAAACGGCTAGGGGATTTGATAAGGGTGTTAACCCTCCAACGCGGGAATGAGGAGGGCAAAGATGCGCGTAAAGTAGCGCAGACTTCCAGTCTGCTTTGGCCGTCGGAGCAGACTAGAAGTCTGCGCTACTTCAACCGGCTATAGATTTAATAAACGCTGTCAGAGTGAACTCATTTGTGGTCCCAGGGTAAGGCAATCTTCAGGCGTGGGTGCTCCCAGACCTTAAACAGCGTGAACATTTTCCCCGGGTTGAGGATACCTTGGGGATCGAGCGCGGTTTTGATCGCCCGCATGGCCTTGATCTGGGCCGGCGAATGCTGGAGCCGTAAAAACGGCGTCTTGGCCAGGCCGATACCGTGTTCACCGGAGATCGCCCCGCCCAGCTTAACCACGCCCGCCATGAGCTGGCCGACCGCCTTTTCGGCGCGCAGGTATTCGGCGCGGTTTTCGCGGTGATACATGATGTTCACGTGCAAATTACCATCAGCCAGATGCCCAAAGGTGGGGATGGATAGTCGCGAGGACTTACGGAGTTTGTCCAAAAAGACGGCGAACTTTTCGTAACTGCGCATCGGGACCACGATGTCCTCGTTGAGCTTGGAATCGCCCAGGGCGAACATCGCCCCCGAGCACTTGCGGCGCACCTCCCAAAGCTCCTCGGCCTCAGCCCGGTCACGCGCCTCCCGGAATGCCAAGGTGTTCGCCTTCGCCCAAGCCAGGACGACTTCCTTCACCTCGGCGACCTCACTGGCGGTGCCGGCCAATTCCAGCAAAATCACGGGGCGGCCCGCCTGGCCGGCGAACACTGTTTTGCCGGTCTTGGCCTCGGCGCATTGCACGCTATAACGGTCCAAAAATTCGCAAATCGCCGGCTGCACCCGCTGGGCAAAGAGCGCGCGCACCGCCCGGAACGCCGCCGCCTCGTCGGCGAAGGCGGTCAGCAAAGTCCAACGTGCGGCCGGCAAGGGAATGAGTTTGAGCGTCGCCTCGGTCACCACCCCGAGCATGCCCTCGGCGCCGATCCACAGGTCGCGCAGATTAAAGCCAGCGGAAAACTTTTTGGTCGCCGTGCCCCATTCGACGTATTCGCCGGTGGGCAGAAAGCCCTTGAGCGCGACCACGAAGTCGCGGGTCACGCCGTATTTACCACCGTGCATGCCACCGGCGTTGCAAGAGATGTTGCCGCCGATGGTGGAGTATTGCTTGGACGCCGGATCGGGCGGGTAAAACCAGCCAAGCGCCTCGACGGCCTTGTGGATGTTGCCCACCACTGCGCCGGCCTGCACTTGGGCGAACCCAGCCTCGGCATCCACCGTGATCTTGGTCCAGCCTGACAAGTCCAGCACCCAACCGCCATGGATCGGCGAGCCTGAACCGGTGAGCGAGCTGCCCGCGCCGCGCGTGGTGAGCGGGACCTTGTGCTGGTTGGCCAACGCGAGGGTGGCGGCGATGTCGGCCTTGGTCTTCGGCCGGATGACCGCCTCGGGTAAAAACGAGAGTTTACTGCCGTCAAAGGAGGCCGCAAACACCACGTCGTGGTCGGTGTTCACGCGGGCGCCGAGTTTCGCTTTAAGTTTACGAGTAGCTGGTCCGAAGGAAGGCATGGGAGTGTTTTGACATTTCCGAGATAGCGCCCCCGCATCAACCCGATAAAAGGTCGTCACCTCAAACCGCAGCTCATGGGCATGGGGCCACGGCCCCACGTTAAGCGGTCCATTCACCCTACGATGACTGAGTTACGCCCCCTCAATTTTACGGGATCAACCCCATGCTGTTACCATCCTAGGAGATGTACTTTAACCGACGCCCCGACCTGCTCAGGGCGCACTCATGGCTGTTACATTCCAAGATTACTACGAAACACTGGGGGTGGATCGAAGTGCCTCCTCGGACGAGATCAAGCAGGCGTTCCGCAAACTTGCCCGTCGCTACCACCCCGATGTCGCCAAAGATAAAGCCGCCGGCGAAGCCCGCTTCAAAGAGATCAACGAGGCCTATGAGGTGCTGGGCGATCCGGAAAAACGCAGGCGCTACGACGAGCTCGGCGAACATTGGCAAGAGGGCATTCCCGGCCAACCTTCACCCCACCGCCGAGGGCATCATCGAGCGCCGCCCGGTGCATCTGACTTCGAGTTCAGCGGGACGGGCTTCAGCGATTTTTTTGAGTCGTTTTTCGGCGGCGGCCACGGGGGATTCGGCGGTGCACCCCCGCCCGCCCGACCCCGCCACACCGGCGAACCGGATTTCCTCCAACCCGAGCGCGATGTTGAAGCCGACCTGCTTGTCTCACTGGAAGAGGCGCTGCACGGTTCGCACCGCCGCGTAACATTAAAACGGCCCGATCACACGGGAACGGGGACGCGAACCGACAGCTACAACGTGCGTATTCCGCCCGGGGTGCACGAGGGGCAGCGCATCCGCCTCGCCGGACAAGGCGAGCCTGGGGAGCGTGGGGCCGAAGCAGGCGATCTCTACCTGCGTGTTCGTCTGGAGCGCCACCCCAATTTCAATGTTCAGGGTAGCGACCTTTATTGCGACCTCCACCTCGCCCCGTGGGAGGCGGTGCTGGGGACCCAAGTCAAGCTGCCCACCTTGGATGGCTCAACCACCCTGCGCATCCCCCCAGGCTCTACCGCCGACAGCTTGCTGCGCTTGCGCGGACTCGGTCTGCCCAAAGCCAATCACCAACGCGGCGACTTGTATGCCACCGTAAGGATCAAGACGCCCACAACCGCCTCTCCACAGGAACGCGTACTCTGGGAGCAACTGGCCAACATCTCCCCCTTCAAACCCAGGAGCGAAACATGAGAAATCGAGCTTACTGCAACGCCTATGCCCTCGCACTCGTACGGACACCCTCAACCGGCCCGTCAACCTATTCACTTGAACAGGCGGCCCAGCTTGGGGGCGTACACCCTGAGCTGCTGCGCCATTATTACCGCATAGGACTATTCACCCAGGTGCAGCCCCGCTCAGATGCCGAGCCGATCTTCGATGACACCGTCCTCTACGAGTTGCGCCGCATCGAACACTACCGCCGCCACCATGGTGTGAGCCGCAGAACATTGCGCATGATGTGCGCCCTCTGGCGCGAAATCGAAATACTCCAAACCGAGCTCCGCTTGCTGCGCCGGAACTGAAACCACCCAGCCCAAACCCTCGCCTCCCCCTCATTCTGACAGTTACAGCGGGTATCACCCCATATCACCGGACCGGAAATGAGGTAAAATGAACGGATAAAAACTATCCCAACCGAACCAAAATAAAAAAACTGGAACCCTTTTTATGCTGCATACTATTAACGATCTATACGGTAACAAGCTCATCGCCAAGGATGGCGAAATCGGACACATAAAGGACTTCTATTTTGACGATAAAAACTGGGCTATACGTTATATAGTGGTAAACACCGGAAGCTGGTTGACGGGTCGACTGGTGCTCATCTCACCCCATGCATTTGGCACGCTGGAGCCCAAGGATGAAACTCTGCACGTAAAGCTGACGCGTAAGCAGATTGAAAACAGCCCATCGATTGCCACCCACCGTCCCGTTTCCCGCCAATACGAGGAAGATTACCATATTTATTACGGTTGGCCGGCCTACTGGGAAGGCGGCGGGATGTGGGGGGCGAGTGGTTACCCAGTCACAACTTCACCTCCCCTGGGCCAAGACAGGCCCCACCATGGACACAACCAAAGAGACGATATCCACTTGCACAGCACAACCGCCGTTAAAGGCTATCATCTCCACGCCTCTGACGGTGAAATCGGGAAAGTCTGCGGTTTCCGCGTGAATGATACAACATGGGCAATTGAGGAATTGATCGCCATGACCGGCCACTGGTACTCGCACCAGAAAATCATGATACCAACCGCCATGATAAAACGTCTTAGCTACGAAGAATCCAATGTCGTCATCCGCCTCACGCGGGCGCAAATCCAACAGTTTACCCATATTGAAGTTGTATAGCATGAACTCCGTCCGCCCGCCCGTCTACCCCGCCTCACGCAGCGTCCAAACCTTCGGAAAAGTGACCCGGAAAATGCTCCACGAGCGAACCTGTGAAATCGCCCAGCGCGCCGGCCGTACTGCGCCCTATGTCACTCAAGACGACTATGAACAGGCCAAGCGCGAACTGACAGGCGATCCCTACGCGCTGATCATGGACACGACCATTGATGAGGCCCTATTTCGCCCCCTCTCCAGCCCGTCCGAACTCCTCTCAACGGGCGAGGTGCCCGGAGGATCAACTGGGCATACGCGAGGAGAGACCACCACCCCGCGCCTATTTTGGGGCGGAGACCGCGCAATTGCTGGAGCATCCTACTGAACGGGGCATGCTGCGGATGAATCTTCGACTCCAAAAGCGACACCCCGCGTGTTGAGGTAAACGCGTCGAGGCACCAAAAAACTGGAAACCGTCGCGGTAACGCTCACGGTAGCCGTCATGTTTTTTTGGTGTAAGAAAGTCGTGGGCTTCTGGCTCATGCCCCTCCCCTTCTCGCTCGTGCTGATCGTAACGGGGCTTTTGCTCCTGCGCTTCACCGGTCGACGTATTCTGGGGCGGATCTTGGCCGTTTGCGGCGGCGTTTGGCTGCTGGCCTGTGGAAACGTCGGCTTCGGCACGTGGCTGGTGCGTGGCCTCGAAGGCCAGTTCCCTGCGCAACCAGTACTCAACGCCGAATCTCCACCACCCCCGGCGCTTTCGCGCTGCCACTTCGTCGCCGTTCTTGGCGGCGGGCATTGCGTACAATCGGGATGGTCGGCCAACCAACAACTGAGTGCTTCGGCGTTGGCGCGCATCGTGGAAGGCGTCCGGCTGGTCAGGCAGTTACCCAACGCCAAATTGGTCGTCAGTGGACCGCTGGACGACCGCGAAGGCGGCCCAACCCACGCCGCGCTCTATCACGAGGTAGCATTGGCATTGGGCGTGGCCGACGGGCGGATTATCCAAATCGATACCGCTCGGGATACTGAACAGGAAGCGCTCGCGTTGCGCGCCGTGGCGGGCGGGAAGCCGGTGGCGTTGGTCACGTCCGCCTGGCACCTGCCGCGGGCGATGGCGCTGTGCCACGTGCAGGGCCTCGACGTGCTCGCCTGTCCAACCGATTACGCAGCCCGCCCACCCCGACTGCGACCGACGGATTTCCTGAGCTGGAACCTCGGTGGGCTCGAACGGAGCACCAAGGCAGTTTACGAATATATAGGGGCAAGCTGGTCATGGTTGCGGGGCCGGGCGTGAAGCGTTTTTAACAGGCCAACCTACTTCCAACATGGAGCCATTGATTAAATTCACCGGGGTGCGCCTCGCACACGCCAAATGCTTGGTTCGCAGTTACGCTCACTTCACCGGCCGGAAGCTCATTGGGGATCACGAGTCCGACGCCGAACTGGCGCAGGCACTCGATGAAGCGCCCTTTGTGCTCGTTTCCCACGGCACGGAGGCCGATCCGGTTTTGAATTATGGCAATGCCACAGCGCTGGCGCTCTGGGAAATGAGCTGGGCTGAATTTACCCAAACTCCGTCACGCCTGACTGCGGAAGCGCCCAACCGAGAAGAACGCGCGCGACTTTTGGCGGCGGTGACCGCGCACGGCTTTATTGATGATTACTCGGGTGTTCGCATCTCCAAAAACGGCCGCCGCTTCCGCATCAGCAAGGCAACCGTCTGGAATCTACTCACGGAGGACGGTCTGCCCTGCGGACAAGCCGCAAGCTTTAACTCGTGGACTTGGCTGTAGGATCGGAGTTTTAACGCCACGACGCAAAGGGGCCGCAACGATCTCCACTTATCCCCGCATTCCGTTCCTCCCTTCGGAACGACCTTCGTGTCTTTGCGACAAAATCCACATTATTCTATAAGCGTTCGCATGGCACTGTTCGCCAATATTAGTCCCCCCTAGGCGAGAATCCTCTCCCTCACCTCCTTGGGTGATGACACTCGCGTTTTTTTTGTTTCCACTGGGCGAACCATGCTCGCCGCCGACTTCTTCGCACTACCGCCGTCGCTTGCCTCCTTTGCCGCACATTTCCGCGCCGACGTCGCCCCTTGGGACTGGTTAAGCCGAATCGCCGCAGCCCTAAGTCACCTTACGCCTCCTGCAGTACCCCGAACGGTGCCGCCCGGAGTTCACATCGAAGGCGCGGTGTGGATCGATCCTTCAGTAAAACTGCCCGCCTACGCCACTATCATCGGGCCGGCTTGGATCGGCGCTAAAACCGAGATCCGCCCCGGTGCCTACATCCGCGGTAACGTGATTGTGGGCGAAGGCTGCGTGCTTGGTAACTCCTGCGAATTTAAAAACTGCCTGCTGCTCGACGGCGTGCAGGTGCCCCACTTTAGCTACGTGGGTGATTCGATTCTAGGTAACCGCGCCCACCTCGGAGCTGGCGTGATTTTGTCCAACTTGCGCCTCGACCAAAAAACCATTTCCGTGCGCCTGCCCACCGGTGTTTTCGATACCGGACTGCGCAAGTTTGGGGCGATTGTCGGCGACTCGGCCGAGGTCGGTTGCAACGCGGTGCTCAACCCGGGAACCCTCCTGGGCAAACGCGCCCTGGTCATGCCGACCACCTCATTCGGCGGCTACCTGCCGGAGGCCACCATCGCCCGCATTCGCGGTGCCGTGACGCAATTCCCGCGCCGCGATTGACGCGCCAAAAATCATTCTCGTTCTCTTCCGCCTACTCGTTCTCATTGCCGCGAGCCATCGCCTTCGCCCGCTCCTTCGGCACTCGATCCAGTCTCGAACGAGTCAGCAAAGGACGAACCCAAACGATTAATTTTTAAGACCAATCATGCGTATTCTCACCGGTATCCAGCCCTCCGGACAGCTCCACATCGGCAACTATTTTGGCGCGATCAAACCCGCCGTTGAGCTGCAATCACGTGGGGACTGCACCTATTTCATCGCCGATTACCACTCGATGACCTCGCTCACCGACGCCGCCCAGCGTCGCCAGAACTCGCTCGATGTCGCGCTCGACTGGCTGGCCTGCGGGCTCGACCCACAGAAAAGCGTGCTGTTTCGCCAAAGCGACGTGCCTGAGGTCTGCGAACTCATGTGGATCCTAGGTACGCTCACCCCGATGGGGCTGCTGGAGCGGGCCAACAGCTACAAGGACAAGACCGCCAAAGGCATTTCCCCTAACTTTGGCCTGTTTGCCTACCCGGTGCTGATGGCGGCCGACATCCTCCTTTACGACGCCAACCTAGTTCCCGTGGGCCGCGACCAAAAGCAACACGTCGAAATGACCCGCGACATCGCCGTAAAATTTAACCACACCTACGGCGACACCTTTGTCGTGCCGGAGCCAGAGATACGCGACGAGACGGCGCTGGTGCCGGGGCTGGATGGCCAGAAGATGAGTAAAAGTTACGACAACACCCTGCCAATTTTTGGCGACGAGAAGGCGCTGCGAAAAAAGATCATGGGCATCGTTATGGATAGCCGCACCCCGGCAGAGCCCAAACCCGACGCCGATAAAAACATCGCGATCCAACTGCTCAAGCTCCTCGCTCCGGCGGACGTCGCAGCGGAAACGGAGCGCCGCCTGCGCGAAGGCGGCTTGGGTTATGGCGACCTGAAGAAGGCGCTGTTTGAACACTACTGGACGTTCTTTGCCCCGTATCGGACCAAGCGGGCCGAGCTGGCGGGCAACCTCGACCACGTCAACGCGATCCTTAAAGACGGTGCTGAGCGCGCCAAGTCGACGTCCAGCCAGGTGTTAGGCCGGGCCCGTAAAGCCTGCGGTCTGGGTTAACGCCCACGCCCGCCGGCTCGGGATCCAAAAACGATTCCTAGTCCATTCCCTCAGATGGGTAACGGCGAAAACCTAGGCGGCTGATTTTTAACCGCGAAGCCGCCATAAGAAGACACTCGAAGCGATTACAGCAGCCGCATCGAACTCGTGCCCAGCCAAGCATCACCCATAAAAGCGCAAAACCCAGTTAGCTTGCGTGGCCGTTTTAGTGTATCAATCGCAGTAACGTGGGCACTTTATCTTCACAACTTCCTGTCGCCATTCTAGGCGGTGGCATCACTGGCCTCGCCGCCGCACACCGTTTGGCCCGCCAAGGCCGCGCCTTCCGGCTTTTCGACTCCGCCGATCGCCTCGGCGGTAACATCCGCAGCGAACGCTCTTCAGGTTGGCTGATCGAAGCCGGCCCCAACTCCCTTCAACTCACGCCTGCGCTGGCCGCCCTGTGCGCCGA
>CANIXX010000038.1 GCA_947471115.1 Opitutaceae bacterium
CAAGGCCAAGCCGAAGAAGAAGATCACCGTCGCCCCGCCCGACGACAACCAGCTCAGCTTGTTGTAATCGGGCGAACGCCCGAAGTGGCATGGCCGAAGGGAGATTTACCAATTCGTTTTCAGTGTGAGCTGAATTGGCCAGGGACGGCCAACCCTACAGCTCCCAATCCCGTGTAGACTTGGCCGTCTTCGGCCAATTTGCCTCATCTCCCGACCTTTGGCCGGGACGGCCAACCCTACATTTTCCGATCCCCTGTAGCATTGGCCGTCCCCGGCCAATTTGCCTCAACTTGATCAGCGGCGCGTCAACAGGACGGCTGGGGCTTGGTAATCGCTGAGCGTGGCGTAAGCGGTGCCGACTTTCAGGCTGACTTCAAAGCGCAGCGGCAGGCGTTCGCGGTCGGTGGAAACCCAGACGCGCACCTGGCCGCCTTTGCGGAACATGCCTTTGGGTTTACCGACCATGCGGGGGACCAAGAGGAGGGCTTTGCGCGGACCATTCGGCGTTGAGATGGTTTCCTCGCGCTCGGCGGTGATTTGAAGTGGATAAAACTCGTTATCAAACATCACCAGCGCTTCGTGCGATTGGCCTAATTCGAGGTCCCAAGCCCGGCTTTGGATCAAGGCGGTGATCATGTCCATCGGTGCGCCTGAGGGCAGCGGCAGGGTCGAGGAGCGGCGGGGTTCGAGATAGTCGACGTAGCCGATTTCACGTTTGGCGTAGTCGAGGGTCATCGACGCCTGGGTGTTTTTCTTTTTCGAAAGCGTGGCGGCGGTGGCGCTCAGCAGGCGGCCGCTGAGAGCGTCGAAGCGCGACTGCGCCGTGCCGTCAAAACGCAGCAGTTTACGGATGACGCCGCGGGTGCGCGTTTGGGTTTGGACCAGGAGTTGCGGCTGGCCATCGACCACCTCGGACTGGGCGCTGATTTTGATCTCACCGGCATGGCTCACAGGGCCCCAGCCGACGTTATAAGTCAGGGCTTCACCGGGTTTGAGCAGGGCGACCGTTTCCTCTGCGCGCACTGCGTTGAGCAGGAGCAATCCTAAGAGAAGGAGTAATCGGGGTTTCATCATGCTGGAGGTAAGAACGTCTCCAGCGTTTAGAAAATCCACGGTTTCGTCGACGTTATTTAGCCCCGCCTGCCCGGTGAATATGGGGTAGTCACCCGATCGCCTGTTGATCAACGGCTTTGGGGCCCGATCTGAATTCATGGCGACGCTGCGTGCACGAGTCGCAGCCCTGCGCCGCCTCACCAATTGGCCATGCCGGTCGTCGATTCTGTCAGGTGGTGGCTGTTGTCTTGTTGGGTGACGACCTGGAAGTGGCGGGCGTGCAGCGCGCGCAGGGTACTGCGGTGGGCGATCGTTAAGTACGTCACCTCAGGCAAGGTCGCGCGCAGGCTCAGATAAAAGGCGTGTTCGGCGGCTTCATCCATGGCGGAGGTGGACTCATCGAGAAAGAGCCAGTCGGGCTTGAGTAGGAAGATCCGCGCTAGGGCAACGCGTTGTTGTTCACCGCCCGAAAGCAACTGCGACCAGTGAGCACTTTCGTCCAGGCGCCCCGCTAACGAGGGCACTTGCGCCAACGCCAGCGCGGTACGCACGGCTTCGTCGGTAAACTTTTCTGGAGGCTCGGGGTAGGTGACGACGGCGCGCAGTTTACCGATCGGCAGATAAGGGCGCTGGGGCATAACCATGCAGCGGAACGGCGCTGGGAGATGAACAAAGCCCCGCTCGTAGGGCCAGAGTCCAGCGAGGGCCCGTAAGAGCGTGCTTTTGCCGCAACCTGAGGGGCCGGTGATCAGAACGGAATCCCCAGGGGTGAGAGTGAAGTTCACCGGTGCGAGCAGCGGTTCCCCGTCCGGCCTAAACAGCGCCAAGTTTTTTACCACTAACTCATGGCCGACCTTTCCAGTGGAGTAGATGCGGCTTTGGGTGGCACGCAGCTCGTGGGAGTGCTCGATGCCGCGCATAAAGCCGTCGAGTCGCTCGGTGACCGCCCACCATCCGGCGATGGTTTCGTAGCTGTTGATAAAAAAGTTCAGACAGCCCTGCACGCGTCCAAACGCACCAGTTAACTGCGTGAGTTGGCCCAGCGAGATCGTGCCGGCGAAAAACCGAGGTGCTGAAAGCAGCAGCGGGACGGAGTCGGACAGGCGGAAGTAAACCGACTTAAAGGCGTTGAGGTGAACTTGCTTGATGAGCCGGGCGTTGAAGTTGCCCACGATCAGCGAAAAACTTGCGCCTAGAGTGCGGCGTTCTGCCGGCTCGCCTTCAATCAGGGCGGTGCTTTCGCTGTTTTCGCGCAGGCGGATCAGGCCGAAGCGGAAATCGGCCTCCAGCTTTTCTTGTTCGTAGGCGAGGCCGATAATCGGCCGCCCCACGCGATTCACCAGCCAGCTGCCCAGCCAGGAATATAGAAAGCAAAACCAGACCAGGTGACCCGGAATGGAGGTGATGAACGCCATGGTGGTTTCATACGCGCGCCATAAAATGACATACGCCGGGGTGAGCCAGCCGAGCGTCTCGGGTAGATTCACCGGTGGTGGAATACCTAGCGGGGTAGGCGGACCCTCTGAGAGGTTCCACAGGATGACCACAAAGGCGATGAAGCCGATCACCGCTGAGATCACCTGCATGAGCAGATCGAGGGAGGTAAAAACGAAGTTGCGGATGTCCTCGCTGATGCGTTGGTCGGGGTTATCGCCGTGGAGCGAGTCGAGTTGACCGAGGTAGTGAGCGCGGTCGCCCAGCCATTGATCGAGCAGCCGCGAGGTCATCCAGCGTCGCCAGCGGATTTTGAGCGACGAGAAAACGTAATCTTCCACTAGCCAAAAGGTGATAGAGAGGAAAATGAGTCCGATCATCACGCCGCCAAGGTGGACAAAGTAGCCGTAGTCGCCGCGTTGTACCGTGTCGAAAAAGGAGCGATTCCAATACGAGAGGCGGATGCCAATCCAGTTTTGGGCGATGGAGGACAACAAAACGATCCCCAAGAGCAGCCAGGCATGCTTTCGCTCGTCCGAGCCAATCCAGAAGGGGCGGGCTAACACCCAGAAGGTTTTGAGTCGGGTAATGAGGGTTGGGGTAGACACGGAAAAAGGGGCTGCTTCAGGTAAAAGGTAGCCGACTGTGCGCCGATGGCCAAGAGAGGGTAGGTCTTAAATCGTCACATCTTGAAGATATATAAATATTTATTCGGGTTTCCGTTTTTTTTGGGGTGTTGTTTTGATTAGCGCAAGTTTCTGCGGGAACGCCGGCGGGCACAAAAAAGGCGGACTCCCGAAGGAGCCCGCCTAGCCGATGGAGGAGGCACGCGGCCTCCGAGTGATCACAGGCGGCCGGCGTAGATGCCGGTGGAGCCGAGCTCTTCCTCGATGCGGAGGAGCTGGTTGTATTTGGCAACACGGTCGGTGCGTGAGGCTGAACCGGTCTTGATCTGGCCGCAGTTGGTGGCGACGGCGATGTCGGCGATGGTGACGTCCTCGGTCTCGCCCGAGCGGTGGGAGAGGACGGCGGTGTAGTTGCTCTTGTGGGCGAGCTCGACGGTGTCGAGGGTCTCGGTGAGCGAACCGATTTGGTTAACTTTAACCAAGATCGAGTTGGCGGTGCCGGTGGCGATACCCTTCTTGAGGAACTCGACGTTGGTGACGAAAAGATCGTCGCCGACGAGCTGGATCTTGTCGCCAAGAGCGACACTGAGCTTCTTCCAGGTGGCCCAATCGTTTTCGGCGCAGCCGTCTTCGATGGAGTCGATGGGGTACTTGGAGCACAGCTCCTCGTAATAGGAGACGAATTCAGAACCGGTGAAGATGCGACCGTCGGACTTCTTGAAGACGTACTTGCCAGTCTTTTTGTCGTAGAATTCGGAGGCAGCGACATCGAGGGCGAGGGTGATATCTTTGCCCAGCTTGTAGCCGGAGGCTTTGACGGCCTCGGCGATGGCGTCGAGGGCGTCGGTGGTGGAGGCGAGCTTGGGGGCGAAACCGCCTTCGTCACCGACGGCGGTGGCAAGACCCTTGGCCTTGAGGACCTTCTTGAGGTTATGGAACACCTCGGCGCCGGCGCGCAGGGCTTCGGAGAAGGTGTCGAAGTTGATCGGGCGGATCATGAACTCTTGGAAGTCGATCGGGGCATCGGAATGGGCGCCACCGTTCATGATGTTCATCATGGGAACGGGGAGGACCTTTGCATTCGGTCCGCCGATGTACTTGTAGAGGGGCTGGCCGAGAGCGTTGGCGGCGGCATGCGCAGTGGCGAGGGAAACGCCGAGGATGGCGTTGGCACCGAGCTTCGACTTATTCTTGGTGCCATCGAGCTTGATCATGGCGTGGTCGATGCCGACTTGGTCGAGCGCATCGAAGCCGATCAGCGAAGGGGCGATGATGCCCTTAACGTTACCCACGGCGGCGAGCACGCCCTTGCCGAGGAAACGGGTCTTGCCGTTGACGCCCTTGGGCAGGGACTTGGCGGCCACATCGCTGTCGCGCAGCTCGTGGGCCTCGTGTTCGCCTGTGGAGGCTCCGGACGGAACGGCGGCGCGGCCGACGACGCCGTTGGCGAGCTTAACGTCCACCTCAACGGTGGGATTACCCCGTGAATCGATGATCTCGCGGGCGGTGATGGCACTGATCGTGGTATTGCTCATAGTTTAAAAAAAGAAATGCCACTCAATCGAACCGCGCGTGCGAGGGAAGCCGAAATACTGCGCATGTGTTGGTTAACGCTGCGCGCAGGAGGATTTAGCGGTTCGGTTGGGTGGACGCGCACTCTACCTGCGGGGATTCAACCCCAGTTATCCGAGATCGGTATTTGCCTGTACCTCGAAACCGGATTGGATTTTCACAGCCACCAGCAGCTTGAACTCAAATCGGTGGATTTTTAAGTCGTCCGTGCAAACCATGACCGACCCTCTGTTAAATGTGAAGGGCACCGTATCCTGCGCGGCGGCCCAGCCCTGGAGCGGCCTGCGTTCCGGATTGGTCGGGCTGTTTATTTTTACCTGCTTGGTCCTGCCCCGGCTGATTTGGCCGCCTCAAGTGCAAACGCTCGAACCCGAAGTTCTGGTAACGGATGCATGGTTGGAGTTTTTGGTCCCGGAGTTTGCGATTCTGGAATTTGATGCGGCACCCTCCCTAGACGTGCGCTTGGGGCTGGTTCGATTCTGGCCGAACGAAGCCGAAGCGGAAGACGACGTCCAACTGGCGGTATGGGGCACACGGGTCTGGACCTGGCTACCGGCCGAGGTGGAACGGGGATATTGGATGGACGGCCGTTTTTCCCCTGCGTGGCGCAAACCCGATGTGGGGCAGTTCAATTACAAGGTCACGCCCTCGTTTAACTTTGAGCAACAAGGGCTCAAGCCGAGTGGAGTGGTGATCCGGCTTTGGATTAACTTCTGATACCACTTCGCATTTAAAGAATATACCAACTAACCTATTAACCGCTAATGAACGCTAATATCCGCTAATAAAAACCAAGATTTTGTTTCTTCTGAATTAGCGTATCTTAGCGTTCATTAGTGGTTAATGAATCAGTTGGTCGATGTTTGGCTACTTGGTCGTGGCTGCGGTGATCCGCAGCTCGTTTAGCCCTGAGCGAGTTCTTCAGCGCGGGCTTTGGCGGCTTGCACCGTTTCCACCATCATCGCACGAAATTCCCGCGCCTCTAAGCGCTTCAGGCCTGCAAAAGTCGTGCCGTTGGGCGAGGTTACCTGGTTGCGGAGTGTCTCCGGTTCAGTACCAGTCTCGGCCATGAGCCGGGCTGAGCCGAGCAAGGTTTGCACCGCGAGCATCTGGGCGGTGACGCGGTCCAATCCCGCAGCCACGCCCGCTTCGCGCAGAGCGGCGGTGAACTCGAATACGAAGGCCGGCCCGCAGCCGCTCACGCCCATGAGCGCCTCCATCTGGCACTCCGGCACCTCAACCTCGCGACCAACGGCACGCAGGAGATTAAGAACCGTGGCGCGATCTGTGGCGCTGAGGGGTGCGAGCGCGCACCAACCGGTCATTCCAGCACCGATGGCGCTGGGTGTGTTGGGCATGGTGCGCACGATGTTGCGTGCCGTGGGGAATGCGCTGGCAAGTCGCGCAAGCGTTTTGGCGGCGAGCACCGAGATCACCAGTTTTCCTGCGCAAAGTGTCGCGAGGCGTGGGTCGAGGGTTGCAAGGTGCTGGGGCTTGAATGCGACCACCACGATGTCAGCGTCGGCCAACAGTGAATCGGCTGTCGCGGCTAGACGGATACCGGTGCGCTCAGCAAGTTTTTGCGCGCTGGCTCCGGTGCCGCCGAGACACGCCAAGTTGGCGGGAGTACAGACGTTTTGGGCTAGCAGTCCGGTGACAATTGCGGAGGCCATGTTGCCGGCTCCGATAAAGGCGATCTTGGGCATGTTGAGGGGGCGGTCGACGATGGAGTCAGGGCGGGTGCGATTAGGGAGGGCTTACTCGTCATCAGCCTCGCCAATCAGGTTGGAGGGAATGATGTTGGGATTGGCTTTGATGTTTCGCTTTTTTTTGCGTTCCAGCGGGTGGGTAATCACCGCGATTGCACCGCCACCGATTCGATTAACGAGTGATACCTCGCCACCGAGATTGCGCATGGAGTGGCGGGCCACAGTGAGCCCCATGCCTCCGCCCACTTTGCTTTTCGTGCCGACAAAGGGCTCAAACATACTGTCGCGGATGGTCTCGTCGATGCCCACTCCGTCGTCAGCAATGGTGATTTCTAGCATGCGACAATCGGGTTTATTCAGCAATGTAGTGCGAAGCCAAACGGTGCGCTCGGCGGTTGGTTTTTCACCGTAGGACTCAAAGGCGTTTTGGATGAGTTTGAGCAGTACGTCCTCGATCATCTCGCGTTGGGTATCCAAGTGAATGCCGCCGAGTGCGTTTTCGACAATAACAGGGACAGTGATCGGTTGTGTCGCCTGGAAACGAGCGACTGCCATGCGGATGATTTCGTCGAGAGGACTGGAAACAAATTGTGCCCGTGACTGGGAGACCATCGTTCCCAGTTGGCGAATGATATCTATGATGCGCAGCACGGCCTTTTCGACCTGTTGCGCATTTTTTTTCACCTGTACGGGCTTATCGCTGTGTAACTGAACGAGGTCGAGATAACCTAGGGCGACACCGAGCAGGTTGTTGAGGTTGTGGGCAATGCCCTGGGTGACGGCGCCGATGGTTGCCGTGCGACGCACCTCGTCGAGGCGATGCTGGATGTCTCGCATCTCGCGGTTGATGTTCGCGAACCGCAGTTGGGTTCGAATGCGGGCTAGTGTTTCATCTGCCTCGATCGGTTTGGTGATATAGTCCACTGCGCCAACACCCAGCCCTGTTATCTTGCCGTTGTGAGAGTCATCCGCCGTCACAAAAATGACCGGAATGTGGCGGGTGCTTTCGTCGGCTTGAAGGCGTTCGCAGACCCCTAATCCGCCGATGTCGGGCATCTGTACATCGAGTAAAATCAGATCGGGCTGCGTCTGCGCAACTACCCCGAGTGCTTCCGTCCCGCTGCTGGCCGTTAGCGTTTCGATCCCCGCTTTATCCAAAATCTGGCTGATGAGCTCGACGTTGCAGGGTTGGTCGTCGACGACCAAAACTTTGGGGCGAGGCATGGGCGAGTGGGACGGAGTGGAACTCAACGGGGTGGATGCGTTATATCACCCACTCAGGAGTGGTTTTGGCGGTGAGCCTTGACCGTGTTCTTCATGAGCATGGCTACGGTCATCGGGCCCACTCCGCCGGGCACGGGGGTGATCTTAGCGGAGAGCGGCGAAACTGAGGGGAAATGGACGTCTCCGGTGAGGCGATACCCCGTCTTTTTGCTCGGATCTGGAACGCGGTTAATGCCCACATCGATAATGACTGCACCGGGCTTAACCATATCGGCGGTGACGAATTCAGCGCGGCCAATCGCGGCGATAAGTACGTCGGCTTGGCGGGTGATGGCGGCGACGTCCTTTGTGCCGGAGTGGCAAATGGTGACGGTGCCGTTGGCTCCGGCTTTTTTTTGAAGGGCGAGCAGGGCAACGGGTTTGCCGACAATGAGTGAGCGGCCGAGCACCACGACGTGTTTACCCTTCAGGTCGGTGCCCGAGCGGGCGAGCAGTTCCATGATGCCAGCGGGGGTGCAGGCGACGAACCCGGTATCGTCTTCTTGAGCAACCTTGCCGATGTTGAGGGTGTGGAAGCCGTCGACGTCCTTGTGGGCGGCCAGGCGGCGGAAGGCGGCGGGCTCATCGAGGTGTTTGGGCAAGGGCGATTGGACGAGAATGCCGTCCACGGTTGGGTCGTTATTGAGCTCGTCGATGAGCTTTTCGAGCTCGACCTGAGTGATGGTGGCTGGAGGCAGGATGATTCGACTCTCGATACCTATGGCGGCGGCGGTTTTCTGCTTCTTTGTCACATATGAGACGGAGGCCGGGTCTTCGCCAACACGCACAAGCGCTATGCACGGCTTACGGCCGGAGAGAGCGGCCACTTGGGTGGTGAGTTCGGCGACGATTTCCGCCGCGATTTGGTTACCGTCGATCAGTTCCATGATGTTAAAATGATTAGCCCACGAAACCCACAAAACACACAGAAGAATTCATGATTTCGAATTCCGTGTGGTCCGTGTTTTCCGTGGGCAATAATGTTCGGGTTCGGGAGGTTTAGCGAAGCTGCAGGCTTTCGGCGACGACCACCATCTCGGTGCTGCCGGGGACGGAGCGGGCGGTACCGTAAACGACGACGGTGCGGTCGACGTATTTGTTGAGCTGTTCAGTGGCGAGCAGCTTGCTGATGTCCACGTAGGCGTAGCGGGCGCCGGCGGCGTCTGTGAGTTGGAACTCGTAAGGACGGCGGGGGCGCAGAGGGTGGTAGGTGGAGGCGAATTTACCCTGGAAGAGGCGGGGCAGAACGCTGGAGCCTCCGTCACCTACGGGGGCGGCACGGCCGATGTTAACCACGGCTGGGGTGGGCGCGGCGGCGGTGGCAGGAGCGTCCGTAATGGGCTCAGAGGCTACGGCAGCGGCCGGTGCTAGAGTGGGGGTCTTGGCTGCGGGTGCGGCAGGGGTTGCGGGTTTGGCGGTGCTCTTTATGAAGCCGGTCACCGGCTTGCTGAGGCGGAACTTGGTCCACTTGCCTCGGTAATCGATAATCTCGGTCTGGTCTCCCTTTTCGGCGATCGCGAAGACGGGCGAGCCGGTCTTGGGCTCGGTCAGGTAGGGCGAACCGGGGCGCACGTCGAGCGCCTTGGAGACGTCCTTGTTGGCAGCATAAACCTCATGCGGACCGGCCAAGGTGACGGCGGCCCAGCCGGCGGGGACATTGGAGCCGTCGACCGTGATGACAGGCTCGGTGCCAGCCTTGAGCGTGGCGAGGACCGTGGTGGTCGCATCGGCTTTGGCGTAAACCGGTGTGGCCTCGATCAAAGGTGCGGCTTGCAGGCCGACGTTAAGTGCGCCGAAGAGGGCGAGGAGAAGGGTGGTGGGCTTCATGATTTTTTAGCGGTGCGTTGAGCAAGAGCGACGGCGAGCGGATGGTGGCCGGGGTCCTTGAAAAGAGAGTTAATTTCTTTGATGGAAAGCTGTTTCATTGCCCGCATAGGAATTCCTTTAAGCGGGAAAGAGCCGATCTGGTAGCGGCGCAGACGTTTTACATCGTAGCCAAGTTTGCCGAAAAGCACGCGGATCTCGCGTTTTTTGCCATGATGCATGGCGACGTCCATGCTTTCAGATTCCTCGTTTTTGCCGGCGTTGACCAAGGTGGCGTACTCGACTTTGAGGTGTTCGCCTTCATGGGTGAGACCGCGGATGAGCTGGGAAATGCGCGACTGCGGAAAGGGTTTTTTGAGCGAGACGAAGTAGCGTTTCACCACCACATTGCTCGGGTGCATCAACCGGTGCGCGAGATCTCCGTCGGTGGTGAGGATCAGCAGCCCCTCACTTTCTTTGTCCAAGCGGCCGGCGCAGAAGAAGCGGAACTTGGAAAATTCGCGGGGGAGCAAATCGAAGACCGTGTCGGGGTTGAACGGATCGTCGTTGGAGCAGACCAAACCGCGGGGCTTGTGCATTGCCAGCGTGATCTTGGGTTGCGGGGCAACGTGTTTGATCGACTTGCCGCTGACGGTAACCTTGTCCTCGCCAGGGGTGACCTTTTGGCCGGGGATCGCCTTTTTGGCATTCACCCAGACTTCGCCTTCACGGATCAGGACCTCGGCATCACGGCGCGAGCAGATGCCGGTTTCGGCTAGGTATTTTTGCAGACGGATAGGCTCAGGTTCGCTCATGAGCGAATGAGTTGGCTGTAAAGCGCAGGCCGACGCAAGCCCGCGTGATGCAGATTGCAACTAAGGGCTTGCGGGCGAGTGCGGCGGGCGCTCAATTTGGGGTTTTTATGTCCGCCCCCGAAGCCACATCCGCATTTTCTAAAGATCATCCGTTCCCGGCTAAAGTTACCGAGAACCGCTTGCTGAACAAAGCTGGCTCCCTAAAAGAGACCCGGCACATCGTCGTTAATTTGGGAGACAGCAGCCTTGTGTATAAGGCGGGTGATTCCCTCGGGGTATTCCCCACCCATCGGCCGGTTGAGGTTGCCGAGATTATCGAACGCATCGGTGCGACCGGCGACGAGCTCGTTTCGCCTGCGATGCTCAAGCTCGCTTCGCCAATCACCTTGCTTGAGGCGCTTTCGCATCGCTTGGCCCTCTCCAGCCCAACGGTTAAAATTCTCAACACGCTTAACGCTAAAACCACGGACTTCGTTGAGAAGGCCAAGCTCGAGGCCTTGCTCAAGCCCGAGGCCAAGGAGGCTCTCACCGCTTATCTCGATGAGCGTGAATACGTCGATATCCTAGCGGAGTACGCGCACACCAAACTCACGCCGCAGGAGTTGGTCGACCACCTGCGCAAGTTGATGCCACGCCTTTATTCGATCGCCTCTTCGCCGAGGATGCATCCGCAGGAGATTCATCTCACGGTCGCCATTGTGCGTTACACCACCAACCACCGCGAGCGCCACGGTGTCTGCTCTACTTTCCTTGCCGACCGGGTTCGCGTGGGCGAGACCCCGACCCCGATCTTTGTTTCCAACTCGCACTTCGGCCCGCCCGAGGATCACACCAAGGACGCCATAATGGTCGGTCCGGGGACTGGCATCGCGCCGTTCCGCGCTTTCGTCCAGGACCGCGTGGCTACCGGCGCCACCGGCCGAAATTGGGTGTTTTTCGGTGACCAGAAGAGCCACACCGACTTCCTCTACCAAGAGGAGTGGGAGAAGTACCTCGCTGATGGTAAATTGACCCACCTCGACCTCGCTTGGTCGCGCGACCAGTTGCTCAAGGTCTACGTGCAGGATAAAATGCGCGAAAAGGCCGCCGAGCTTTGGTCGTGGATCAACAACGGTGGTTATTTCTTCGTCTGCGGTGATGCCAAGCGTATGGCCAAGGATGTTGACGTCGCCCTTCACGACGTGATTGCCCAGCAGGGCGGTATGACCCCCGAGCAGGCGGTCGACTACGTGAAGCAGATGAAGAAAGACAAGCGCTACCAGCGCGACGTCTATTGAGGTTGGAAGTAGCGAGTAGCGGGTAGCGAGCATCACGGACTCGCCCGTTCAGCTACTGCGCTTTCCGCTACCGACTTTTCGCTTACCGCTATCGTCTTTGGGCTTATCGCCTACCTACTACTCGCTACCCGCTACTCACTACTCATTCATGACCTTCACTAACCGCACTGCACTCGTCACCGGCGCCGGCCGTGGCATTGGGAAAGCCATTGCCGAAAAACTCGCCGCCAGTGGCGTCACCGTTATCTGCGTCTCCAAGTCGGCCGAATCCTGCGGAGCGGTCGCTGCCGCTATCACCGCTGCGGGCGGTAAAGCAGTGGCCCGCGCCGTCGATGTCTCCGACGGTGCCGCCGTGGCACTCGCCTCCGCCGAGCTACTCAAGGAATTTGGCAAGATTGATATCCTCGTGAACAACGCCGGCATCACTCGCGATGGCCTGTTGGCCCGTATGTCCGACGACGACTGGAACGCCGTGCTGCAGACTAACCTGAACAGCTGCTTCTATTGGACCAAGGCGATCGGTTGGCCGATGTGCCGCAATCGTTGGGGGCGCATCATCAACATTTCCTCGGTTACCGGCATCATGGGCAACGCAGGCCAAGCAAACTACGGTGCAGCCAAGGCCGGCATGATCGGCTTCACCAAGTCCATCGCCAAGGAATTCGCCAAGCGCGGGGTCACGGCTAACGTGGTTGCCCCCGGCTTTATCAAGACCGATATGACCGCCGAACTCAGCGAAGAGGTGCAGAAGGGCGCGACTGCGCTCATCCCCATGCAACGCTTCGGTGAAGCCGCCGATATCGCCAACGCCGTCGCTTTTCTCTCCGCAGAAGAATCATCCTACGTCACCGGCCAAGTTTTTGCCGTTGACGGCGGTATGGCTATGTGACCCTTTTCAACCCCTCAGCAAATAATACTATGGCCGACCAAAAAACCATCGAACAACGCGTCAAAGAAATCATCGTTAATCAGCTTAACGTGAACGAAGAGCAGATCACGCCCCAGGCCTCTTTTCTGGATGATCTCGGCGCTGATTCGCTCGACACCGTCGAGCTGATCATGGCCTTCGAAGAAGAGTTCAAGGACGAGATCAAGGGCGAAATCCCCGAGTCCGACGCTGAGAAGCTCACCACCGTGGGCCAAGTCGTTGAGTACATCACCGGCAAAGCCGCTGCCAAGTAATCGACTTCTGTCTTTTGGCGTTCTACCGAGCCTCTCACGAGACTGTCCGGTAGGACGCCTTTTTTTTGGGTCACGCCGACCTGCTCGATCGGGCACAGGCCGCCTCCTCCAGTGGCGACCACAGACCAGACTGACCCACCATTCCCTGTTTCATTGTTACTTTTATCCTCCATGGAAACTCTCCCTGCATCCCAGCGCGTCGTTGTTACCGGTCTTGGTGCCATTCACGGCCTAGGTCACGACGTGGATTCTTTTTGGGCCAGTCTGCTGGCCGGTAAACCCGGTATAGACCGGGTTTCACTCTTCGATCCGACCGCTTTCGCGACCCAAGTCGGTGCTGAGGTTCGCGACTGGAATCCGGAGCTTTTCATGGACCCGAAGGAGGCTCGTCGCAATGACCGCTACACCCACTTCGGCTTCTGCGCCGCCAAGCAGGCATTTAAGGACTCCGGCCTCGACATGGCGCAGGAAGATCCCGATCGCGTCGGCGTGGTCATCGGTTCGGGCATCGGTGGTATGATGACCTACGAGACGCAGCTCAAAAAACTTTTCGACGGCGGTCCCCGCAAGGTTTCGCCTTTCACCATCCCGGCGCTGATTGGCAACATTTGCTCGGGCATGTTTGCCATCGAGATTGGTGCCCGTGGCCCCAATTTCGGTATCGTCTCCGCCTGCGCCACCGGCACACACGCCATCGGCGAGGCCATGCACATGATCAAACGCGGCGATGCCGACGTGATGATCGCCGGCGGGGCCGAGGCCGCCATCACCCCCTTTGCTTACGCTAGTTTCTGCTCGATGCGCGCCATGAGCACGCGCAACGACGATCCTGCCACCTCCAGCCGTCCCTTCTCCCTGGGCCGCGATGGTTTTGTCATGGGCGAAGGTGCGGGCGTCCTCGTTCTCGAATCGCTTGAGCACGCGCAGAAACGTGGTGCTCGCATTTACGCCGAGGTCGGTGGTTACGCCGCCACGGCCGACGCCCACCACATCACCATGCCCGATCCCGAGGGCAAAGGTTTGGGCATGGCAATGACCCGTGCGCTTAAGGCTTCCGGCGTCACCCCTGACCAGGTGGACTACATCAACGCCCACGGCACCAGCACCCCGTATAATGACAAATTTGAAACGCTCGCCATCAAGCGGGTGTTTGGTGATCGCGCTAAGTCCGTCGCCATTAGTTCGACCAAGTCGATGACCGGCCACCTCCTAGGTGCGGCTGGCGGCATCGAGAGTGTGATCAGCGTGAAAACGATTCACACCCAGTCCATCGCGCCGACGATCAACCTTCACGAACCCGATCCAGAGTGCGACCTTGACTACGTGCCAAACGTGGCACGCCAAGCTAAGGTGAGGGTCGTGATGAGTAACAACCTCGGCTTCGGTGGGCAAAACGCTGCCGTGGTGTTCAAGGCGCTTTAACGCCTTGATAATTCGGCCCGGTGCGTGCAGCTGTCGCACTGGGCCGATTTTAGGCTGCTTCTGGGGGGGCAACTTACTGCTGGCTTTCTCCTGCTTCATATTAAGACGATGCTTAAGTGGGTTGGCTGGCGGCGGCCGGTTCGGATGCGCGATTTGATTTGGTCTGCGCCCAGCGGCTCGACCACAGCGGGCGGCGCTGATCATAGCCGTAGCCGATGGTTTGTTCGATAAACCGGTTTATCATCCACGAAACGGCCAAGATGGGGAGAAACGATGCCCACAAAAGCCGCTTTTCGCATACCCCTGACCAGCCCAGACAGGCTGCAATCACCACGGCAACATGGTAGTGGCACAGATAAATCGGGTAGGACAGGTTGCCGAGTCGGCGGTCCCATTCGACCCAGCGCGGCGAGCCACGCAGGCCGGCGAGAACAAGTATCAGGTAGCTGGAGAAAATCGTGTTGATGTAGAGCGGCACCACCGAGTGGTCATTAAAAAGTCCAGGCCGGATCGCTTCGAAGACAAAGGGCGCAACCAGGAGAAGGCATACCAAGGGGATGCGCGGGCGGGTGAAAGCACACAGTTGTTTTTGGAAATGGAACAGGCAGCAACCAGCACCGTAGCAGATCGCCGCATTTTGGAACGTGGTGTAGACCTCCATCAATCCCAGTCCGCGCATGACATGGGACAGCGCATACACGACGCCAGCTACGAACCACGCCAGGGTGAGCCAACGGTACCGTGCGAACGGGAAAAATATCAGCACGCAGAAGAACAGCTCGCGAAAAATCGTCCACGCCTGGGGGACCAACTTGGGCGTCCGCATGTGCCAGCCCCAAATGAAGATGTTTTCAAACCACCCCTGTACGCCGATGGGCATGCCTATTTCGCACCCTGTAAGCGCCTCGGCGCGTTGGCTGAGGGCCGGAAACTGCAGCATGACTATCGCGCAGCCCACCATGGTAAGGTAGGGCGGATAGATACGTAAAAAGCGGTTGGTCGCAAAGTCGGCTAGGCCGGCCGGTGACAGCGTATATTTCTTGGTGATGACCAGCGTCATCAAGAAACCGCTCAAGGTGTAAAAGGCATAAACCGAATACCAGCCGATCACGTGGCGGCCGGTAAGGTGGAAATCGACGACCAATAACGCGAGCGCGAGTCTGAATGTGCCGAACATGGCTACATCCTCGCACCTTAGCTGTAGACGGTGAATGGGGTGATGTTCCACCGTGATTGCCGTGGGTTTCACCTCATCTGTGTAAAGTGTGGGTTGGGTGGTGAGTGGTAACAGTTAACGAGTCGGATCTAATGTAGCACCGCGCTACGTATCTTTCACTCACGGTTAAGCCCCGGCCACCGTAAGCTGGCAGTTAGCCACGTACGTAACGCCGAACCGATTTACTCAGCGTAGGGGCGAACTGAAAAAACCTCGCTGGCCGAGCCAATGGAGGCAGTCGGTGTCCCACGGCGGGGCGCCGGCGCCATGGGCCGGTAGGCCGATGCCGTGTTTACCTTTTTGGTAGATGTGCAGGTCGAAGGGCACCTTGGCTCGGCTAAGCGCCGAGGTGAACAGCAGCGAGTTCTCCACCGGCACGGCTTCGTCTTCGGCGGTGTGCCAAATGAAACAGACGGGGGTTTGCGCGGTCACCTGTTGCTCGTTGGAGAGAAATTTAACAAGATCAGCAGGTGGGTTTTTACCCAGCAGGTTATTCTTGGATCCTAGGTGTGTATAGGTCTCCAACGTGATCACCGGATAACACAAAATACCGAGGTCGGGGCGGGAGCTTTCGTGTTCGATCGGATCGGTGGCGTCGGCTTGGCCAGCGTCAAAGTGGGTAAGCAGGGTCGAGGCCAGGTGGCCGCCGGCCGAGGAACCCATGATGCCAATACGGGCGGGGTCGAGGCCGTCGCGACGTGCCCAGGCGCGCACCGTGCGCAGGCCGCGAGCGGCGTCGTTGAGCATGACCGGGTGGCGGTAGCCGTGGGAGCCGAGGCGGTATTGCAAAACGTAACAGGTGACGCCTTGAGCGACCAGCCACTCGGCGTAGCCTTTGCCTTCGTGTGCTGCCAGGGCCCCGTAGCCGCCGCCGGGCAGGATCAGCATCGTCGCGCCGTTGCGCTGTTCGGCGGTCGGCAGGTAGGCGGTGAGCGTGGGGATGTCTTGCGGTTTGTTACCGAGGGCACCGGGAGCGGCGGAGGACCAAAGGGGGAGGGGCGCGGCGTGCATAGGGAGGGCGTTGATCAAAAAAAGGCCGGCGACGATGAGTAGCGGGCTAATCAACATGCGCCGAAGCTGGACATGCGGGCTTCGGCGGAAAACAAGAATCTTAACGAAATGCCTGTTTCTCCGCGCGAACTTCCCATTTACGAACTCGAATCCGCCCTCCTGGCGAGCCTGCGCGCGCAGGGCCGGATCATCGTGCAAGCTCCCACCGGCTCGGGTAAATCCACCCAGTTGCCGCAGATGCTCCACGCCCACGGATTTCTGGAAAAGGGCGAGGTCGTCGTCCTCCAACCGCGCCGGCTCGCCGCGCGCATGTTGGCCAAGCGCGTGGCCGAGGAGATGCGCTGCGAGCTCGGCGCCGAGGTCGGTTACCAAATCCGCCTGGAGTCGCGGGTGTCGGCGCGTACCAAGATCCGCTTTGTAACCGAGGGAATTCTCCTGCGGCAGATGTCATTCGACGCCACGCTCAAGGGCATCGCGGCGCTCATTTTTGACGAGTTTCACGAGCGGCATCTCTACGGCGACATCTCTCTGGCGCGCGCCTTGCAGATCCAGCAAACCACCCGCCCTG
>CANIXX010000039.1 GCA_947471115.1 Opitutaceae bacterium
CATTTTTTTTTGCAGCCGATACACGTTGGCAGCAGGTGGAGCGGGGATATTTGCTCAGCCCCCTTGGCATGCACATCTCGAAATGCGAGAATATCGTCGAAGCGATCTTCGCGCCAATCATCGTATCCGCAGCGTGTCTGTTTGCCCTCACGGCCATTTTCAAACGTACCAAAAAGCATATCCCAGAAAGGAAGATCGGCGAAATTTTTGGTATGACGCCGGTATTGATGATGTATCCGGTGCGACTCCGGTCGTTGAATAATATAACCCAGTTTCTTAGGCGTCCGGATATTCCAATGATAGAAATACTCCGCTACTGCAGTCAGGAAAGTATAAAATGCGCCACCTTCGATGGTGAGACCAAAGAGAGTATACACAATAAGCGCACTTAGAACCGAATTAATAAGGATCTCAACAGGGTGCTTGTAAAAGGACGTGAGTAATTCAATGCGACGCGGCGAATGATGCAGCTGGTGACATAGACGCCAAAAGAAACGCGAATCATGCCGGAAGCGATGCCACCAATAATAGATAAAAGTGGAGACGAGGTAGGCAATTGCGCCACCTAAAAAAGGCCCAAGGCTAGACCCAAGTCCTAATATTGAAGCCCCTTGTAACCATATATCCCATGAATGACCCGCCAGAATAACGAGCCCCAGCTGTATGGTATTCACAAAGGCGACACGCCACCACCATGCACGTACTTTCGGCAGTTCGGTTGCCGGCCAAATGCGTTCAACAACAATAAAAGCGGCTGCGATGGCGATGGTGAGTGGCAGCATTTTTAACATCACCAACGCTACAACGCATAAATGCACAAGGACATAATAGTGTAAATCCATCACATAAATTCAATTGGGCTAAGGCGTGTTTAAGCACCTATCGGCGATTCGCCTGTTTTGAGTTATGAAATGAGCTAACCCAACTCGCCGGCCTCATGTCATCATTGGCCCACCCGCATCTCCGAAGTTCTGGCTAAATTTTAGGCCGTTAGCCCACAAAAAAGCGCCGTCTTGTTGGGACGGCGCTTTTTTGAATAATAAATACCAGCGTAAACCTCAGTGCTTGCGGCGCTTGAGTTCGAGCTGGATGCCAGCGAAACGCACGAGTTCGTGCAGTAGTTCTTGCTCGGCTGGATCGAGGTGCGCCGATGCCGTGAGTTCGGTTTGCGCACGATTCAATGCCTGCTCCACGGCCTTTTCATCGATCTTTTCTTCGTTGATGGCGTGTTCAGCCAAGATCGAGACTTTGTCGGACTCGATTTGCGCAAAACCTTTGCCCACCACCAGAATGTTCTCCTTGCCGTCCTTCATCAGACGCAACTCGCCGCTGACCACTTGGGTCAACAACGGGATGTGCCCAGGCAGGATGCCGATTTCACCGGTCAGGGTCGGGACAACCACCGAGTCAACGGTGTCGCTATAAACCCGAGCTTCCGGGGTGACGATTTCGAGGATTAAAGGCATTTCAGATTTTGCCCACGGAACACATGGAAGACACGGAATTCAATCCGCACTTTATTCCGTGTGTTCTGTGTGTTCCGTGGGCGATAGGATTGCTTACTTCTTGGACGCGGCGAGCACCTCGTCGATGCCACCCTTCATGTAGAAATCGCCCTCAGGAATGTGGTCGAGTTCGCCGCTGAGGATCATCTTGAAGCCGCGAACGGTCTCCTTGACGGGGACGTATTTACCCGGCGCACCGGTGAACACCTCGGCCACCGCGAACGGTTGCGAGAGGAAGCGCTGAATCTTACGGGCGCGGTAAACGGTCTGCTTGTCCTCAGGCGAGAGCTCGTCGAGACCGAGAATCGCGATGATGTCTTGCAAGTCCTTGTAGCGCTGAAGGACGCGCTGGAGCTCGCGGGTGATCTTGTAGTGCTCTTCACCAACGATCGAGGGCTCAAGGGCCTTCGACACGGATGCGAGGGGATCGACCGCAGGGTAAATACCGAGCTCGGCGATGGAGCGCTCCAACACGATGGTGGAGTCCAAGTGGGCGAAGGTGTTCGCCGGAGCCGGGTCGGTCAAGTCGTCGGCGGGCACGTACACGGCCTGCACGGAGGTGATGGAGCCCTTCTTCGTCGAGGTGATGCGCTCCTGGAGGAGGCCCATCTCGGAAGCGAGCGTGGGCTGGTAACCCACCGCGGAGGGCGAGCGACCGAGCAGCGCGGACACTTCGGAACCGGCTTGGGAGAAACGGAAGATGTTGTCGATGAAGAGCAACACGTCCTGGTTCTTCTCGTCGCGGAAATACTCGGTCATGGCGAGAGCCGAGAGGGCCACGCGCATACGCGCACCGGGCGGCTCATTCATCTGGCCGTACACCAAGGCGACCTTCGACTCGGACAGGTTGTCCTGCTTGATGACGCCAGCCTCGGACATTTCGTGGTAAAGGTCGTTACCTTCACGCGAACGCTCGCCGACGCCGGCGAACACCGAGTAACCGCCGTGGGCTTTGGCGATGTTGTTGATCAGCTCAAGGATAACTACCGTCTTGCCGACGCCTGCACCGCCGAACGCACCGGCTTTACCGCCCTTGATGAACGGGCAGATCAGGTCGATGACCTTGATGCCGGTTTCGAGGATCTCAGCCTTGGTGTCCTGGTCGGCCAGCAAAGGAGCGGCGCGGTGAATCGGGTAACGCTTGGTGTGAACCACGGGGCCTTTGCCATCAACGGGGTCGCCGGTGACGTTGAAAATGCGGCCGAGAATGCCGTCGCCAACCGGAACGGTGATGGGCGAACCGGTATCAACCACGGGCATACCGCGGACCAGGCCCTCGGAGGAGGACATGGCGATGGTACGGGCGATGCCGTCACCCATGTGCTGCTGGATTTCGAGGGTCAGTTTTTCCGGCTTGCCGGAGACAACAAAGTCGACGGTCAGCGCCTGATAGATTGGGGGGATCGCGTTTTCTGCGAATTGGACGTCAACGACGGGGCCGATGACTTGGACGATTTTGCCGGTGTTGCTCATGAACGGAGTGGATTAGTTAAATTAAAAAAAGAGGAATTAAGCGGCGAACTGTGCGGCGGCGATTTCCAGGATTTCCTGGGTGATCGCAGCCTGACGGGCCTTGTTGTACTCGAGGCTGAGTTCGCCCACGAGTTTGTTGGCGTTGTCCTTGGCGGTCTTCATCGCGACCATACGCGCCGAGTGCTCGGAGGCGCGGGCCGAAAGCACCAACTGGTAGATGTGCTTGTTGATGTAGAAGGGGATCAGCGCTTCCATGACTTCCGTGGCGCTGGGCTCGAAGATCATGTCGCGGGTATCGCGCTGGACGTCGATGCCGGCATCGGACTGGGCCTGTGAAATGAAGGTCGACAAGCTGGTCAACGGCAGCACCGGACGCAGGGTTGCCTCCTGCACCAAGGTGTTGCGGAAACGCGGGTAGATGACCTCGACGGTATCGATTTCACCAGCCAGGTACTTTTGGACCATCAACTCGACAGCTACCTTAACCTCGGAAAACGGGGTGCGATCCTGAACCACGAAGTCGGCGACGAGGTCGCGGTGGGTGCGGGCGAGGAACTGAGCACCCTTGCGCCCAATGGCGAAAAATTTCGCTGGGGTTTTGATCTCGGTGACGACCTTAAAAAGGTTGGCGTTGAGCGGTCCGCAAAGGCCCTTGTCGCTGGTAACCAAAAGGATGCCACGGGTTTTGACCACGCGCTCATCGAGGAACGGGTGCTTGAGTTCGGTGACGCGGGAGGAGAGTGCAGCCAGCATCTCGGACATCACTTGGATGTAGGGGCGGCCGGCCAGAGCGGCCTGCTGCGCCTTCTTCATCTTGGACGCAGCGACGAGCTCCATCGCCTTGGTGATCTGGCGGGTGTTTTTGACGGATTTGATCCGTCGGCGAATATCGCGTGTAGAAGCCATTGGGGAGAAGTAGCGAGTAGCGAGTAGTGGGTAGCGAGTAGATCGGCGACGGAGTGACGGGTTCGATATGCTCGCTACCCGCTACTCACTACTCGCTACTGTTTTATGCCGAGTAGGTGGACTTCCACTCTTCGAGAGCGGTGACGATCTTGGCTTCGAGGTCCTTGTCCAAGGCGGCCTTGGTGCGGATCTCGGTGAGCAGCGCGTCCTTGCGGTTCTTGAAGAACTCGCGGATCGAAACGGAGGCGGCGTTCACCTTCTTGATGTCCAAAGTGTCATAGAACCCGCGCTGAAGCGCGAAGATCGTGATCGCTTGGAGCTCGATGGAAACGGGGCTCAATGCGGGCTGCTTGAACAACTCGACGATGCGGCCACCGCGGTCGAGCTGGGCCTTGGTCTTGGCGTCGAGGTCAGAACCGAACTGGGCGAAGGCGGCCAATTCGCGGAACTGGGCGAGCTCACCCTTGAGCTTACCACCGACCTGCTTGGTGACCTTGATCTGTGCAGCAGAACCGACGCGCGACACGGACAGACCGACCGACACGGCGGGCCGAATACCTTGGTTAAAAAGGTCGGTCTCAAGGAACACCTGGCCATCGGTGATCGAGATCACGTTGGTCGGAATGTAGGCGGACACGTCGCCGGCCTGGGTCTCGATGATGGGCAACGCGGTGAGCGAGCCCTTGCCGTCGAGGCGAGCCGAGCGCTCGAGGAGGCGGGAGTGCAAATAGAACACGTCACCCGGATAAGCCTCACGACCGGAGGGGCGCTTCAGGATGAGCGAGATCTGGCGGTAAGCGACGGCGTGCTTGGACAAGTCATCATAAACGATGAGCGCATCCATACCGTTTTCCATGAACCATTCGCCGATGGCGGCACCGGAGAAGGGCGCGAGGTATTGGTTGGCGGCGTTGTCGGCGGCGGGGGCGGCGACGATCGCGGTGAACTCAAGGGCGCCAGCGGCTTCAAGGGCGGCGATGGTACGAACGATGTTGGAGTTCTTCTGGCCGATCGCGACGTAGACGGAATAAACGGGGCGGAACTTGGCGTCGCCGGAAGCGAGGCCGACCTTGTTGATGTTCGCCTGATTGATGATCGTGTCGATGGCGATGGTGGTCTTGCCGGTGCCACGGTCGCCGATGATCAGCTCGCGCTGGCCGCGGCCGATCGGGATCATGGAGTCGATGGCTTGGATACCGGTGAACAGCGGTTGGGAAACCGACTTACGGGACATAACGCCGGGGGCGATCTTTTCCACGGGGTAGGTCTCGGTGGTGCCGAGCGGGCCTTTGCCGTCCACGGGATTGCCGAGGGCGTCAACGCAACGGCCGAGCAGGCCTTTGCCGACGGGAACGGAGAGGAGCTTGCCGGTGGTGGAGACTTCGTCGCCTTCCTTGAGCTGGGAAACGTCGCCGAGAACGACGGCGCCAACCTCGTCGGTGCCGAGGTTAAGAGCGATGCCGATGACCCCGTTGGGGAACTGGATCATCTCGTTGTAGGCGACGTCGGAGAGGCCGTCGATTTTGGCGACGCCATCGGCGACGGTACGGATGATACCGGTGTTCTTGCGGACGGCTTTGTTGGAAAGCTTCGCGATCTGCTGTTCGATTTGTTCGATGACCGTGGACATGCGGGCGGAGGGATTAGGTTTTAAAAAGGGAGCGGGTGAAAATCAGGCGCTGGCAGAAAGAGCGGCGAGTTGGCCGGCGACCGAGGACTCGAAAAGGTCGTCGCCGATGCGAACGCGGATACCGGCGAACAGGGCCGGGGTGGCCTTGGTCTGGGTGATAACGGGGCGCTGGTAACGGGCGGAAAGCGAGGTGGCGATCGAGGCGAGTGCGGCCGCGCTCACGGGGCCGGAATGCTCAACGACGGCAATACCCTTGGCAACTTCGGTGGCGATGACCCGCTGGTAGGCGGTGAGAATCGTCACCGCGTTAACCGGATGGTGCTTCTCCACGTAACCAAGGATGCCTGCGACTTGCTCGCTGGAAATACGCCCGTCGACGAGGCTCAGCTTAAAAAGCTGGCGAACGAGCTGCTGGATCTGGGCTTTGCCGGTGACCATGACGGGGGCTTAGACGGAGGTGAGCTCGCGAGCGGCAGCCTCGTTGTAGGCGGCGCGGTCGGCTTCGGTGAGTTTCTTGGCGAGAACTTGCTCGGTGGTGGCGATCACCAGGCGGGCGATCTCGGAACGAGCTTCAGCGAGCATCTTCTTGTGCTCGAGCTCGATGGACTGCTGGGCTTTGGCCAGCTGGGCGGCGGTGCGCTCGGTGGAAGCGGCGGCTTCGCGCTCGGACAGCTCCTTGGCGGTCTTGCGGGCCTCATCGATGACCGAGTTGGCGTTGATCTGAGCCGCTTTGAGCTGGGCGGCAATCTCGGCCTGGGCCTCGGCGAGGCGGGCCGCGGTAGCCTGGGCGTTGGCCAGACCGGCTTCGATCTTGGCGTTGCGCTGCTCCATGGTGGCCAGAACGGGCTTGATCGCGAACTTGTAGAGAACGAAGGCGAGGATGCTGAAGCTGAACAGCTGCATGCCGACGTTCTTGGCGTCGATACCGAACTTGGTGACGAGGTCGTGGACGAGGCCGCCACCTTCGGCGCCAGCCTGGTGGGCGGCAGCGGTCGCGTGTTCAACGGCGGGCGTGATTTCAGCCAGAAGAGAAGAGAACATGGTGGGAGGCGGGAGCTTGAAGAAAAAGAGGTGGCTCCGGGGCCGATGAGGCCGCCGGAGCCGGGAACACTAAACGGGCTTACTTGGCGAGGAACAGCGCGAGGAGACCGAGACCTTCAGCCAGCGCCATACCGAGGATGGACTGAACGAGGATCTTGCCCGAAGCGCCGGGGTTACGACCGACGGCCTCAGCGGCCTTGGTGCCGATGGCACCTACGGCGATAGCAGCGGCGATGAGGCCGCCAGTGGATGCGATGTTGCCAGTGATTTCAGCGATGAACATGTGAGGATTTACTTAGTTGGTTTGGGTTGCGTCCGGTCGTGTACGTTTGGTGTGGCGCGTAGGCCCGTAATCACTCCCGGACAAAGTCGGGGAAATTAGTGGGCGGCCTCTTTGGCGTCGCCATGGTCGTCGCCGTGATCGTCGGCATGGTCATCACCGTGATTGCAGATGAGGCCGATATAAACGGCGGTCAGCAGGGTGAAAACCAGTCCTTGAACGAAGCCGACGAGCAGCTCGAGGAAATAGAAGGGCGGCAGGAAATGCATGGCGTGAAGGAGATTTTCACCACCAAACACGTTGCCGAACAAACGCATCGAGAGCGTTACCGGGCGGATGAAGATCGAGACGACCTCGATAACGCCGACCACGATGAACACCAGCGACAGGCCCCAGTACATGGCGGGAGCGAGTTCCTTTTTGTCAGCCTTGTTGCCAAAAAGGTCTTTGATGAGCAGGCCGGGACCGGCGTAACGCATCACGATGATGAACCAGGCGCCGAAAGAAACCAGCGCGAGGGCGATGGTGCCGTTCAGTTCCGAGGTGTGGGGGCGGATCAGCGCGGTTTCGACGTGGAAACTGCCGTCAACCACGTGGCCCCAGCCCACCGTGCCGACGAAGGGCAGAAGGCCCGACCAGTTGTGAAGCACGATGAAAATAAACAAAGTTACCAGTACGGGAAAGGCCATCGGCATGGCCTTTTTGCCGACGATGGGTTCGTAAAGACCGCGCAACCCATTGAGTGCCTCCTCCAAGATGGCCTGACCGCGCGAAGGCACCAACTTCGGCGTACCGACCATCCAGCGAACCACTAAAATGATGGCGAGGGTGATCACCCAGCTGGTGAGAATGCTATTGGTCACGGGCAAGCCGATGAAGTCCTTGAGGGACGAGGCGGCTTCATGTCCGCCAGCGGCGAACGCGGTCGCTCCGCTGGCGATGAGCAGCGTCGAGAGGGCGAGGGATTTGACAGCGGACATGGGTGCGAAAATGGGCGGTCGTTGAGGGAAAAGGCCAAACCAAGAAGATCCGCTATGCGTCCGTCAACACCCGAAGATTACTTCCTATTATCAGAATGAATGTAATTAGTTCTGCACTGAGCGAGCGCTGTGCAGCTAATCAAGGCCCTGCTGACCGAGGGGGATTTCCCGCTAAAGCCCAATGCCTGCAAGGCATGTTTAGAGGCGAAGCCCACCTGCGAACGGAAATTCACAACCGCAAAAGGCGCAAAATCAAACCCGGTGAATTCCGCTGACCGATTTTTGCGATTTTTGGCTTTTTGTGGTTAAAAGTGCCGAATCAGGATTAACAAACCCGATCCAAGTTAACTCCTTCAGAGTACTGATACTCACTGGTCACTGGTGGAGGAGTGATAACCTTCGGCAATCGTTCACGGTGCAATCCAACGAACCCCATGTTACTGCCTACTAGGCGGGAGGTCGAGGATCAGCTTCGCCCCCGCCAGTCATCGCTTCAAGCGGGCCTTCACCAGTCCGCGTTGGTTACGTCCCACCCCGAACCCGCGAAAACACGGGAAACGATGGAAGTGCTTGTGAGCGCAAATGTTCATGAAAAGAGTAAGCCCCACTCATGGCCTATAAAAAATCGATTCTCGCGTCCGCCTCGGAAGACCGCCTGGAAAAGCTGATCGCCGAACGCATCAAACCCGACTCGGATAAAAAGCGCATTGATGCGCGGATCTGGGATCTTTTTGGCGAGGAGTGGTGCGTCATGTTTACCGACTTGTCCGGGTTTTCGCGTAACGTCGCCCAATTCGGGGTGATCCACTTCCTGCAAACGATTGCCGAATCCCACCGCCTGCTGATTCCGATTATCGAGGACCACGACGGTATTCTGCTAAAAACCGAGGGCGATAGCTTTCTGGTGATTTTCCGCAACCCGCCTAAAGCACTCACGGCCTCTATTCAGATGAATAAAACGCTGTCCACTTATAACCAAAACCGCGCGCCCGAGGAGCACGTTTTAATGGGTGTGGGCCTGGGCTTCGGTCGAGTTTTGCGCATCGGCGACAGCGATGTATTTGGGGCCGAAGTAAACGCCGCCTCCAAACTCGGCGAAGACACGGCCAAAGCGTATGAAATCTTGGTCACCGAGGCAGCCTATCAAGCGCTGTCGGCCAACGCCAACCTCGGGGTGAGCTTTGAGTTGTTGGCTGAAGCTCCGACTGGTTTCGGCAAAGCCTACAAGGTGCAGTTTAGCCTGACATAAAGCCAGCGCGCCCATAACAGCGCACGGGCCGCACCCGCCGAGAGTGGCACCCGTGCGCGTTACCCCAGACGGGCGAATGCACCGATAAAGCGGTCCACGTTATTTGAGCGCATTGATAATCGTGGAGAGGTTGTGGCGGACCAGGGCCTCGTAGGTGGAGGCTGGGCTATTGGCCGCCCCCAAGCCATCGGCGTAAAGTGTGCCGCCCAGGCGCGCCTCGGTCTCGGCCACCAGTTGCGTGATCAGCCGGGGATTAACCGAGCTTTCGGCGAAAATCGCTTTCACTTTTTTCTCCCGGATTAAGTCAATGAGGCGGGCGATGTGCTTGGCATTGGGCTCGCCATCGGTCGAAAGTCCGTGGATCGCGTAAACCGTAAAACCGTAGTCGCGGGCCAAATAACCAAACGCATCATGCGAGGTGAAAAGCAGGCGGCGGGAGGGCGGCAGTTGGGTGATTTCCTGGTCTGCCCAAAGTTTCAGGCTAAGAAGGCGTTGCCGGTAAGCCTCGGCGTTGCGTGCGAAGTGCTCGGCCAGGGCAGGCCGCAGCCGGGTGAACTCCACCCGAATCAGCTCGGTGGCAAAGAGCACATTATCAATGCTGTGCCACCAATGGGGATCGGTCTCACCGGCGCAATTTTCATGCCCACCAGCTGTCTTGGGGTGGTGGTGGGATGCGTGTTCAGCCGACAGACGGAGCACGCGCGGCAGGGCGTCGCCGACCAGCACCAGCCGATGGGCCGGTCCCGCGTTGGCGACAATGTTTTCCAAGTAGGTCTCGAGGTGGAGGCCGGAGGCGAAGATCACCTCGGCTTGGGTGGTTGCGCGGATGTCGGCTGGAGCGGGTTCGAACCCGTGGGGGTCGACGCCGGGTTGGACCAGTCCGGTGACCCGGACGTCGTCGCCACCGACTTCACGGGCAATTTCGGTGAGAACAGTATTGAGGGTGACGACGGGGAGTAACGGTGTGGCGGCGAAACCCGCTGTCGCACTCAAGGTGAACAGGAGGAGCGCGCTCAGGACCCGGAGTGGCCGGAATGGTGCGGAGGCAACGAGGCAGTGGGTGTCAGTTGGCATAGGGAAATGGAGTGGAGGGTGAATCAGGCCGACAGCGACCGTTTCGGGGCGGTGAGGATGCGGCTGATAAAGCCGTAACGAGGGCTGAACAGCACAGAGACAAAGAAAACTGCGCCGAGGCAGAGCACGATGGCGGCGCCACTGGCCAGGCCGGCGTGATAGCTCAACAGGATCCCAGCAGCTGAAGAGGCGAGCGCGATGCCCGCTGAAAGGAGGAGCATGCGGGCGAAGTGGTCACACCACAGGTAGGCGCTGACTGCCGGTAAAAGGAAAAGCCCAAGGGCGAGCACGATGCCCATCGTTTGGAGGGCGGCCACTAAGTTGAGCACGGTGAGGGACAGCATCCCGATATGCACCCAGCCCCCGTGTCCACCGCTGGCGCGATAAAAAAGCGGGTCGAAGGTTTGCAGCAGAATGCCGCGAAACCCGACGACAAAAACCAGCGCGGTCAGGCCGCTGATGATCCCGGCGATACCCAGGTCGGTGTTGCTGGTGCCGAGAATATTGCCGAAGAGGACATGGGTAAGATTCATCCGAGTGGGCAACTTGCTCACCAGGGCGACGCCGGCCGCGAAGAACACGATGAACAAGGATCCGAAAGCGGCATCCTCCTTCACCCGGGTGAGTCGGCTAAGGAGGGCACTGCCGAGCGCGGTGAGCAGTCCGGCGAGCAGCGCCCCCATGAACAAAGCGGTGACGCTGGGGCCGAAGATCAGCCAGGCCAGTGCGATGCCTGGGAGCAGCGAGTGCGAGAGCGCGTCGCCCATAAGCGCGAGCCGGCGCAGCACCAGCACGCAGCCGAGTAGACCGCCGCTCAGTCCCAGCAAAAGAGCGGAACCGAGCCCACGCGCCATAAAATTGTAGGCGAACGGAGCGATAAAAAAATCATGCAGGCTCATGAGGGGAATTCCGTGGTTCGGGAAAGGTGCAGTGGGTTTTGGCGAGCGGCGCGGCCCCGGCGGAAGGCGCGGTCGATATTATCGGGCGAGAGCACCTCGGCGATGGGGCCGGCAGCGACGAGCGTGGTATCGAGCAGAACGCCTCGATTAAAACCGGAGCGGGCCAGCGCGAGGTCGTGCACGGCTGCCAGCACAGTGCGGCCTTGCATCACCCAGGTGCGCAACAGGTGGGTGAGTTCCTCACAGGCGAGCAGATCGAGGCCGCCAAAGGGTTCATCGAGCAGGAAAATATCCGCGCCCTGGGCGAGTGCCCGGGCGAGGAAAACGCGTTGCTGTTGGCCGCCGGAAAGCTGGCTGATCTGGCGGTCGGCCAACTCAACGAGGCCGAGTTCATCGAGGGCACGGTCCACCCGTTGGTGGTCGAGGGCCGAGAGGCGCTGGAAAAATCGCAGCGAGGGATAACGGCCTTGTTCGACGACCGCTCGCACCGTGATCGGGAAATCCCAGTCGATGGACTGCCGTTGCGGCAGGTAAGCGAGGCGCGGGAGTTGGTGGTGCGGGTGGGCGTCGCCAAGGAGGATCTCGCCGGTGACCAGCGGGTGCCAGCCGAGGATGGCGCGCAACAGGGTGCTCTTGCCCGCCCCGTTGGGGCCGAGCAGAGCAGTCGAGCTGCCGCAGGGGATGTCGAGCGTCACGCCCTCAAGCGCGGGCGTACGACCGTGGCAGACGGTGACGTTGCGGAAGCGGAGGATGTGGTGGGGAGCGTGGGCAGGCACGGTGAAAGCCTGCACCTTAGCAGAGTCGTCAAGGGCGGGAGGGGCACTTCGCAAAACGATTCTGTTCCGGTGGTGGCTTTTGCGGCGGCCGAGGCCGTTTCACGCCCGCAGCTGGTATTATCCGCGCCCAAGCTAAGCCAGGTGGGTTCGGCCAAGCGCGCCGTGCCGCTCCCACGCCCCCTTGACGACTTTGCTAGAGTGCAGGACATGGCCAATGCAAATGCTCCTTCCTGCTACGCCGAAGGGCGTCATTGCATCGAGACCGACGCCCGCCAGCCGCTCACTGCTGATTTCATCGCCAACTGCCTCCGCTTTCTCTGAACCATGCACCCGCGCTTCCACTTCCCGAAGTTCCCCGGCGATGAGCCCACCCGCCTCCCGCCTCACCGCGCAACCGCGTCTGATCCGGTGGTCCCCGGGGCCGCTTGCGGGCTGCCGCCCAGCGAACCACCGCCCAAGTCAAAGCCCGCCTCCTCTGCGGATTTCGTCGCCGCCGTGCGCCGCCTGACTCAAGTGTGCGCCGACTACCTCGCCTCGGCGCCGCGCCTCGGCCTGCAGCCAACCCCTGCGCACCTGCTGCGCATCGTGGACGCCGCGCTTGCCGAGGTCAGTGACGGCCCGCCAACCACCTGGGGCGAGGACGTCGAAGGCTATTTCCTGCAGGGCCTCTACGAGGAGCTGATCCAACAACCCGCCAACCTCTACACCGGCACACGCCTGCTCAACGGCCAAGAGGTGCCCGTGCCCATTTCGCTCGAAAACTGGTTTGAATGCCTGCGGGTGTTTCGCGCGGCCATCCTGCGTGGCGACGTCGTCGTGCCCACCGCCAAGGCCACCGCCCGCTACCTCGGCGAACGGCGCCCGGGTCACGTCTTTGTGCCGGTTCCTGCCGAGAGCGATCCCGCGGACGCCCTGCGCTCGACCCCAGCCCACCTTGGCGCGGTCAAACAGTGGACGCGCGACATTCTCGGCCTAGCCGAAGACGACGTGGTGACCATCAACGAGCTCGCCTGCCGCGACCCCGGCTGCCCGCTGTTGGAGACGATCGTCGCGGTCTTCGCCGAAGGTGTGAGCATGCGTTGGAAATTCGCCCGCCCCAGCTGCGCGGTCACCCGCACGATGCTGCGGCAAGTTTTGGCCACCGCACCGGCTTGACACCTTTGTTATGCTGCCCGTTTCGCGATCATGAACAGTCCTGCTCAACACCCTAGCCGCCGCCCTATCGTTTGGGCGAAGCACGGCTTGGTGTGGGTCTGCATCGCGTGGGTGATTCTGGCCGGGCTGATGGCGGTTTCACCGGCGATTCATGCCAGCTTCTGCCTTCACGAAAAAGCGCACCAGCAGCACGCGCAGCATTGCCATGACACGCAGCACGCGCCCGAGTCCGGCGATCAAGAAACCGCGGGGGACGACTGCGTCGCCATGCTCTTCCGGGCGGGCTTCATCGGCGCGCTCCTTTTAATCGTCCTCAACGCGCATTTACCGGCGCGGACTATTCCACGTTTACGCTGGTTTACCCCGTTTCGGCTGAGCGCGTGCGCGGGTTTGTTGCCGCCCACGTGCGGCCCCCCGCTCGGCGCAGGCTGAGTCTCAAGTTCCTACCTTTTGTCGCGGCCAAGCGCTGAGCCGTTTGCGCGACTTTCTTTTGCCTGTGCTGACCTGCGGTGTGTCCACCGCGGTCGCGTCCCTTCGCTTCGCTTCAACCTATTTCCACTTTCCTAATGTCCCGGTTTAATTTTCCCGGCACTTCGGGCGCACTCCTTGTCGCGCTCGTGCTGCTCCCTGCCTTCACTTTGGCACAAACACCCGCACTTCCTGCCACCGGTGAGATCGTTCTCCTTGACCCGATGACGGTCACCGGCACCCGCACGCCCCGCAGTCTCACCGACTCGGTGGTGAAAACCGATGTCTTCACCGCCGCCGAGATCGAGTCCCGCGGTGGCGTCACTCTCGCCGATAGCCTGCGGCTGATGCCCAGCGTTCGCTTCGAAAACGACTGCCAAAATTGCGGGCTTAACCAGATCCAGCTGCTCGGCCTGTCCACCGATTACACCGCCATTCTCTTCGACGGCGCGCCCCTTTATCCCGGCCTGGCCAAAGTCTACGGTGCCTCCCTGTTCCCCGCCATTTTCATCGACCGCATCGAGGTCGTGAAAGGCTCCTCCTCCGTGCTTTACGGCCCCGAGGCCATTGCCGGCGTGGTTAACCTCATCACCGAACCTCCCACTGCACCGGTCACCCGCTTCACCTCCACGCTGGAGTTTCTTGCCGATGACGCGCTCAGCCGCGAAGCCACCTTCCGGGTCAGCCGTCCCGCCGCCAGCGGCAAGACGGCGGTCACCGTTTACGGGCTGTTTACCGAACGGGATGCCATCGACCTGACCACGGACGGTTTTACCGAGCTCTCCGAGTTCAACAACACCGTCGTCGGGGTGCAGTTTTTCCACCGCCCCACGGAGACGGGGACGCTGAAGACGACCTATCAATACCTCGATCAAGGGCAGCGGGGCGGCGATCAGCTGAACCTGCCCAAGGAGCAGTCCCGTGTCGCCGAGTCGGTGCAGCACCAGATCCACACCCTTGGGCTCGATTGGAGACAAGAAATCACCCCTGACCTCTCCTACGAGATGAAGGGGGCCTACACGCGCATGCACCGTGACTCCTTCTACGGCGCTCGCTCCGACTACGAATACACCGCCTTTCAAGAAGCGGGGAACCCGGCTTTTGCCGACGAAGATAACCCTACGGCTCCCGAGTCGGCCGCGCTTGAGGCCTTTGCCGCCGATGCTGCCAACCAGGCGGCGATCGATTCGGTGGGCCGCCGCGTCGTTGGCGACACGCTCAATGAGGTTTTCTTCATCGACGGCTCGGTGCGCCGAGCGCTGGGCGAACACGAACTGGTGGGAGGCATCCAGGCTCGTCAGGAAAAACTCACGGACTCCCGTCCGAACGATCCCTCGATCAGCGACTCCTCAGACCAGTTCTCCACCTACGGCGTTTTTATCCAGGACATCTGGAGCGTCACCCGCGATTTCGAATTCGTGCCCGGCCTGCGGGCCGACCAACACGAAAACGTGGACGGCACCGTTTATTCCCCGCGCCTGGCCCTTCGCTACGAACCGGTCAAAGACTTCATCCTGCGCACGAGCTACGCCGCCGGCTTTAACGCTCCGGGCGTGTTTAATGAGGACGCCCACATCGGCGGCACCATCAAACTCCGCAATGCCGCCGGCCTCACCGAGGAAAGCGCCGACACGTATAGCTTCGGCGTGGAGTGGTATCCGGCCGCCTTCAAGCGCACCTTTGGCCTCACTTCCACGATCTACTACACCCAGATTGCCGACACCTTCGACATCGATGATAGCGGGACGAACACGGGAGATCCTGACATTTGGGAGCGGGTCAACGGCCCGGAGTCCACGGTGTTTGTCTGGGAAAACGGCTTTAACTGGATTCTCGCTGACGGGCTCAAACTCGAAACGAGCCTGAGCTACATTCAGGCCCGCTTTGACACGCCCATTTCCCGCGTCACCGGCCTGACGACCGACGAATACATCAAACGCCCCGAGTGGACCGGCCTGGTTGCCCTCACCTACCGCACCGGCGCCTGGGAGACGTTCGCCTCGCTCAATTACACCGGCACCATGCTGGCCGTCGGCGAAGACAGCGACCGCTTCCGCCGCACCGAGGCGTTCCAGGAAGTGGACCTCGGCGTCACCTACGCCTTCCACATCGGGAAATCGACCACCCGCTGGAAGGCCGGGATCGGGATGAAAAACGTCTTCGATTCCTACCAGGACGACCTCGACAACTCCGGCGAAGACCGCGACCCGAGCTATGTTTACGGCCCCACCCGCCCTCGCAGCATTTACCTGACCCTCGGCGCGGAATTCTAAACCCGAGTCCGCCAACCCAACACACCGTCTCGTCCAGTCCCGCGGACGAGACGGTTTTTAACCATCCGCAATCCTGCCTTAGGCACCACTTTCCCATGACCACCACTCCCGCACCTGCCCGCATTCCCGTCACCGTCCTGACTGGCTTCCTCGGAGCCGGTAAGACCACGCTTCTCAACCGCATCCTTTCCGAACAGCACGGCAAAAAAATTGCCGTCATCGAAAATGAGTTCGGTGAGGTCGGCGTGGACAACCAGCTCGTGATCCAAGCCGACGAGGAGCTCTTCGAGATGAACAACGGCTGTATCTGCTGCACGGTGCGAGGCGATCTGCTGCGCATCCTCAGCCGCCTGGCCAAACGCACCACGCCGCTCGACGGTATCATCATCGAAACCACCGGCCTCGCCGACCCCGGCCCGGTCGCCCAGACTTTTTTCACCGACGAGGAGATCAAGGCCCACTACCGGCTCGATGCCATCGTCACCTTGGTGGATGCCAAACACATCGCGCTGCACCTCGAAAACGCCCCGGAAGCCAAGGCCCAGATCGCTTTCGCCGACGTCATTCTCCTGAACAAAACCGACCTCGTCAGCGCCGCCGAGTTGGACGCTATCGAAACCCGCGTTCGCCAGATCAACGTCGCCGCCCGCATTCACCGCGCGCGCGAGGGCGCTGTCCCGCTGTCTGCCGTGCTCGACGTCGGTGGCTTTAACTTGGGGCGCGCCCTCGATATTGCCCCGCAATTCCTCGAACCCGAATACCCATTTGAATGGGGCGGGGTTTATGACCTGGCGGCGGGCAGTTTCCCCCTCGTCATCAACGAGGGCCCTGATCCCGAGATGGATCTGGCCTTGCTCCCGGTGAAAAGCCTCGCCGAGGCCGACCTCGCCGCGGCCCGCGAAGCCGCCGTCCTGGTCTTCTCGGACTGGGAAACCTCGCTCCAACCGGGTGTGCCCGTGCGCCCGGGCGGCGACCGCCAGCGGCTGCTCTTCCCGTCTTTCCCGGCCGTCTTCCCCGTGCTCATCACCCAGCCCGGCCTTTACGCCCTGTTCA
>CANIXX010000040.1 GCA_947471115.1 Opitutaceae bacterium
CCCATGGAAGGACGCGCGGCGAGGATGATCATTTCCTGCCGTTGAAAGCCGTAAGTATAGGCATCGAGGTCCTTGAAACCCGACGACACTCCCGTGAGCTCGCCTTTTTTCATCATCATTTTCGTGATGACAGCCATTGCCTCGCTCGTCGGGCCTTTCATCTGCACCGCGCCATCGGAGACGCGGTCCTGAGTGACCTTGAAAAGATCCTGCTCCACCTTGTCCACGAACTCCTCCAGCCCGCCCTCGTAGGCGTAGCAGCCCTCGACGGCACTGGTGGCAACCTTGATGAGCTCGCGCAGCAAGTGCAGCTCGCGCACCTTTTCGATAAAATAATTGGACTGCGCCGTAGTCGGAATCCGGCTACTGACCTGGGTCAGGTAGGCGTAACCGCCGATCTCATCGAGCTGGCGGCTGGTCTTAAGCTCCTCGGCAAGAATCTGCAGATCGATCGGCACGCCCCGATTATAGAGGTCGACGAGCTTTTCAAAAATAACGCGGTTGGCCGGGGCATAGAAAGCGGTGGCGCTAAGCTTACCCTCCAAGCAGCGGGCGACGATGTCAGAACCGTCGAGAAAACAGCAGGACAGCAAATACTCCTCGGCTTCGAGGCTGTGTGGCGGCGTGCGCCCGATCACCGAGGCCACATCGCGCGGTTCGGCGGAGTCAGCGCGGGAGCGGCGGGGGGATTTTTTGAAGTCGTCTGCCATGAAGCGGAGCAACGAGGCAATGGGTTGCCCGGCGAGAAGCAATGGTGTGTTAAGGAAAAATTTCCACCGGCTGTGCGGGGTTCACCCACAAAAAAGCCGCAGTCCCTTGAGGTGACTGCGGCCTAGTTGAAGCGGAGTGCGCCGAAATCGGCGCGGGGTCCTTACTTCTTTCGGTCGCTGCGCTTGGCCTTCTCGGCGCGGCGGGCGGCCTGCTTCTCCAGAGCGGCGTGCTCGGGATACTCTTCCTTACTCGCCTTGGGTGCCTCGACGACAGCCTCGACGATTGGGTTCTCGGAGACGACGTCGAAGGAGACCTCAACCGACACGTCGGCGTGAAGCTTGATCTTCACCTCGTGCTTGCCGAGGGCCTTCACTGGGGTGTGGAGGTGGATCTTCTTCTTTTCGATTTCGATGCCGGACTCGACCAGCTTCTGGTGGATGTCGGCAGCGGTGATCGCACCGAATAGCTTGCCGCCCTCACCGGTTTTAACGGCGAACGCGAGAGCGACCTTGGAGATCTTGTCGGCCAGGGCTTGGGCGCCGGACAACTCGGAGACTTCGCGCTCGGAACGGCGCTTCTTGAGGGCCTCGACGCGCTTGCGGTTGGCCTGCGTTAGAGCGACGGCAAACTTCTGCGGGAGGAGGAAATTACGGGCGTAGCCAGCGCGGACTTTGACCTGGTCGCCTTCGGCGCCCAGACCGTCAACGGGCTTGAGGAGCAAAACTTCGTTATGAGCCATGATGTTATGTGTGTTTAAGAATTATTTTGAGTGGTTCGAACGCGGTGCGCTTTTTAGAACGGGACGTCTTCGTCGATGTTGTCCTGAGGAGGCGGGGTGGGCTTGGTGTTAACCCGAGGCGGGGGCGTGTGGCGCTCGATCGTTTGATCGATGCCCTCATCCCCACCGGACGGGGCGGCAGAGCGTGAAGCGCCGCCACCTTCGCCAGCCTCACGACCGCCTAGGAACTGGAAGTTCTCCAAGACGATTTTCATCTTACTGCGCTTCTGGCCGGTCGTCTTGTCGTCCCAAGTATCGAGCTTGAGACGGCCTTCGACGAACAACGGTTTACCCTTGGTGCAGAACTTGGCGACGGTTTCGCCCTGTTTACCCCAAGCCTCGATATCAACGAAGGTTGTCTCATCGCGGGTTGCCCCGGATTCGTCCTTGAACTGCCGGTTGACCGCGAGGCCGAACTGGCAGATGGCCGTGCCCTTGGGCGTGACCCGGAGTTCCGGATCGCGCGTCAAGTTGCCGATAAGCATTACTTTGTTGAGGGAGGCCATTGGAGCGTTGCGTTCGCCCAGACTCAGGCGGTCTGGAGGAAGGTGCGGTAAACGGTGCTGTTGAGGCGTAGGCGCTCTTTGAGGGCGGCCGGGCCGGTGGCAGGAGCCGAGAAGGCGACCTGAATGTAGGTGGCGCCGGGCAGGTTGCGATCGGTGACGCGCGCGAAATCGCGGCGGCCGAGGGCTTCGACTGACGAGACGACGCCGTCCACGGCGAGGATATCTTTTTTCACGCCGTCGATGATTTGATCAACGGAGTCTTCCTTGCCGCGGTTATCGAGGATGAAGGTGGCGCGGTAGTTGCGTTTGGTGGTGGTGCTCATTGTGAGTCTCTACGGTTGAGTTGATTCATGGCCCGGTCGGCCCCGTGGTCTAAGACGAGGCGGAGGCCGGACACATAGCGTTCTAAATTTTGATCGAGGAGGAGTTGTTGGGAAGGAGTGAATTTGCCGAGGACGAAGTCCTTGAGGTCCATCTGCGGAGGGTCTTTGGGGCCGATTCCGATACGGTAACGGACAAAGCCGTTGCCGAGTCGTTCGAGCAGACTGGCCACACCATTGTGACCGCCGGCGCTGCCGCTGACGCTGACTTTCACGAGACCGAGGTTGATCGTGAGGTCATCATAAACGGCGGTGACCGCAGTGCCGGGGATTTTGTAAAACCCGGTTATGGCCTGCACCGCCCGGCCGCTCTCGTTCATGAACGTAAGCGGCTTGGCGAAGAGGACCGTGCGGCCCGGTTCCGGATCCCAGCGTGCGACCTCGGCCTCGAACGACCGCTGCTTTTGCCAAGCAAGGCCGAGCTGACGAGCGAGCGACTCGACGACGACAAAACCCACGTTGTGGCGGGTGTTGTCGTAATCGCGACCTGGGTTGCCCAGACCGGCAACAAGCGAAATGGACATAACTCAAAGAACAAACGTCCGGCTCCAGTGCAGTTAAGCAGCGGGCCGAGGCGGCAAAACTTACTTCTTGGCGGGAGCAGCGGCAGGCTTGGCGCCAGCGGCGGGCTTGGCACCGGCAGCGGGTTTGGCGCCAGCGGCGGGAGCGGCAGCAGCGCCAGCGGCGGGAGCGGCGGCACCAGCGGCGGGCTTGGCGCCAGCGGCAGGGGCGGCACCAGCGGCGGGAGCTCCCGAGGCGATCTCACCCACGGGCTCAACGCACGAGACGACGGGCTGGCCCTTGACATCAAGGAACTCGACGCCAGCGATGGGCTTGAGGGTGCCGACCTTGAGGGTCTCACCGACCTTCAGCTCAGTCACGTCAACCTCGATAACGGGAGGCAAATCCTTGGGGAAGCAGCGCACGCGCAGCGCATGTGCACCGATTTCCAACACGCCGTTCTGCTTGCTCACGCCGAAGGACTCGCCGGTGATGAGCAGGGGCACGCGGATTTCGAGCTTCTCGTCGGCCTTCACTTCTTGAAGGTCGAGGTGAAGATACTTGTCCGTGATCGGATCGCGTTGCACTTCCTGGAGGAAAGTGAGGGCCTTGGCAGTGGTGTCCTTGCGGTTGAGCTCGATAAGGAGAGCGCGACCGGAAAGGGCCTTCAGCAGGCGAACAAACTCAGGAGCATCAACCGAGAGCGCCTCCGGGTTGGTGTGCTTACCGTAGACGATAGCAGGGATTTGGTTGGCCTTGCGCACGCGGCGCGAGGCGGAGCGACCGGTTTGCGGGCGGCTCGTGACGTTGAGGATCAGTTGTTGTTTGCTCATAGCTTCGTTCCCCCTGTTCCTCCGGAATTGAAGGCAGGCGTATTAGAAAAGAGCCCCAAGACACCCAAATTCCCGCTTGATGGCAAACAAAACTTTAAAAATCTGCCTCCAATCCCAAAACGAGCATTGACAACCTCACCATGAAAATTGTTTTTCAACACTCCTCTAACGAGGTTCTTGCCTGGTAGCTCAGTGGCAGAGCAGGTGACTGTTAATCACTTGGTCGTAGGTTCGACCCCTACCCGGGCAGCCACTTTGGCCCCAGAGACTTATAAAAGTTTTTGGGGCTTTTTTGGGCCCACTTATTCCCCTGAGTCATTTCCCAATTAAGCATACGCGTTAGGCTGCTACTCCTCGTTTCACACGGAACGCTCAAAGTCCCCTGTGCCCCGCTCTCGCCCCCTTCGGGAAACGAGTCTAGGCCCGCCAGTTTCAATACTCCCCCGAACCGGCTGCGTTGAAAGACGCGATCTGGCGCATGCTGAAGGGCACCCAGCAGTCGGCTCACCTGCCCAGGCACCTCGGCATTTTTGGCGAGTAGCCCCAAGTGCATTGGCCACAAAATCAATCGCCGCTGAACGCACTCTTTTTTTGGCACCGTTTGCGCCTCACTACGGGCACACTACACATTTGGGCCGAGACGGATCACAGCCCATTGCGCGGCTTTTCGACCTAGAGCGGGCGGAGGAATGCTTTGCGGTAAAAATCGCCCACCAACACCGTGCTTAAGCAACTCGTCACCATGCACCTATTATTTACTAGCAGGCAATGTACGCCGCCCCTTGAATGAATTACTCCCCACCCCCTGCAGCAGGCTGACTGAACCCGCTCCCCGCCGCCTGTATCCAAACCAGCTTAAAATCGGGCCATAATCGACACGAAGAAACATCACTCTGGCGCCGCGCCTCGCGATGCGTTTACTCGGCGCTATCCCGTGAGCGCAACCGAGCCATCCAGTTTATTTGATTTTTTTGCAGACGCACCCGCTGCCGCAGGCGTCGAGGCGTTACCTGTGCGCCCCAACCTGATTTTCGAGCGCAGTGCCAAGGCCACCCGCTACCGGCTCACCCTCAAAAAGGACGGCACCGCCGTCGCCATTATTCCCCTACGAGGCAACGAGCGCGAAGCCCGCGCCTTCGTCGAGCAGCAGCAAGACTGGCTCGAGCGCGCCCGCGAACGCCAAAAAAATAAACCGCGCGGTGCCACCGTCTGGACGCTCGGCACCCGTGTGCTCTGGCGCGGCGAACTCACCGAGGTGCGCAAAGCCGTCGACGGCGAACGCCCCCAGGTCTGCCTGGCCGCCGACGTGTTCCGCGTCCTTAAACTGGAAGGCGACCTGCGCCCGACTCTAGAGGCCCACTTCTTGCGCATGGCCAAGGCCGAATTGTCCGGGCGCACTTGGGAGTTGGCCGCCGTGACCGGCATGGCGGTGAGCGCGGTGTCGGTGCGCAACCAACGCACCCGCTGGGGCTCCTGCACCAGCGACGGCGGCATCTCACTCAACTGGCGCCTGATCCAGACGCCCGATCTAGTGCGTGATTACATCATTTATCATGAACTGATGCACCTGAAGGAGATGAACCACTCCGACCGGTTCTGGACCCGCGTTGAAGAGGTCTGCCCAGGCTGGCGCGAGGCCGAGCACTGGCTTAAACGCAACGGTTCGCTGCTGGGGCTTTAAGCCTGAGTTTCGACCCTCGTTGAGGCGACCAACACGGGAGCCACCAGTATAGGGTCAAGCTACTGAAATAAACGGGGCCCATGATCGGCCTTAAGCGGGCGACAACCCTATGCCCAAAAACGCGTTATCTGAGTAACTTGGGCGAGTAACCCAATGAAAAACAAAAACATACTCGTCCTCTCATTATTCGCTCTCAGTCCTCTTCTGGCATTCTCTTCATCTGCAACGGATCAAAAAATAGAAGAAACGGCCAAGGAGTCTTACAACTACCGCACGGTCCTCGAAGATAAAGTGAAGGCGAAGGCCAAGGATGGCGTGGTGACTCTCACCGGCACCGTACAAGACGCGGATGACAAGTCTCTGGCAGCAGATACCGTCGAGAACATTCCCGGCGTCACGGCTGTTAAAAACGAAATCGTCGTCAAGGCCCCCTATCCTGAACATTCAGACGCTTGGATCGCCTTCAAGATTCGAGGACGGTTGCTGATGAAGGCCAACGTCAGCGCCGCTACTACCAAGGTCGCGGTGAAGGACGGCATCGTCACCTTAACGGGCACAGCAGATAACGCCGCGCAAAAGGAACTCACCGAGGCTTACGCCAAAGAAATCGACTGGGTGAAATCGGTTAAAAACAACCTCGTCATCAAACCGAAGCCCGCCAGCGATTTGACCCTCGGCGAGAAAATCGACGACGCCTCGATCACCAGCCAAGTGAAGTACGCGCTCATCAGCCACAAATCGACCAGCGCGCTCAAAACCAAAGTGACCACAACCGATGGTGTTGTGGTAATCACCGGCGAGGCAGCTACCGATGCCGAAAAATCCCTAGTCTCCAAGCTCGCGCAAGACGTCCGAGGCGTGAAATCGGTGACCAATAACATGACCGTAAAGGAGTGATCCAACCTCCGCGCCCCGCTGAAGACAGGGCCGCTTAGAGCGTTAGCCCAACGCGGCCCTGTCTTCGCTGAAAATGCCCCATGAATAAAATCATCTCCATAATCCTGCTCGTCGCTGGCATTATAATGATCGTCTTTGGCTTCCAAGCTTCTGACTCCATCGGGTCGAGCTTTTCCAGATTGTTTACCGGCACGCCCACGGACAAGGCCGTTTGGCTACTGATCGGGGGCGCCGTGCTCGCTGTGGTCGGGTTAGTCGGGGTGCTGCGACTTCTGCGGGACTAATTCAAACCAACCGCCCCCATGCTTAATTACGCTTTCTTGTTTTTGATCGTCGCCCTGATCGCCGCAGTACTCGGTTTTGGCGTTATCGCCGGCACCGCCGCGACCATCGCCAAAATCCTTTTTCTGATTTTTCTGATCTTGTTCATCGCCTCGTTGATCCTCGGTAAACGCCGCTAAAAAAGCCCACTTTAACCCGAACTCCTGAGTTGGTCGGCGCGATCTGACGCAACCTGCTGGTCATCTTACCGTTCATTCACCCATTGCGTTCGGCGTTGCCCGCCGAGCGAGCACCCACGCCAAACGGCCCTGCGGGCCAGCGCGCCGAGACGCGCTGCCATCTTCGCACTTTCGCGCTACGTCGAAGCACTATTTAGTGCACCTCGTGGATTCACTCACGATCATCTGCTCCAGCATCTTGCGCCAGCTCATCGCCTCCAACTCAGAAGTTCGGGATTATTCGACCGAATAGGTAATAAAATGCGAGCTCTCTGAACCATGGCATCCAAAGCGGTGGCTACACCCAAGTTTGGGCGCATTGAGCAAAGAAAAACCCTGATTTCGTTTTTCGCATGGCACCACCCCTGGATGGCCCGCGTCCATGACAGCAATTAGGACGCAAAAAGCGGCTTTGCTGAATAATACAGCCACAAAAAAGCCGCCCTCTCGCGAAGGGCGGCTTTTTTCTGAAAACGTTCCGAAGAACTTAGCGCTTGGAGAACTGGAAGCGCTTGCGGGCGCCGGGTTGACCGGGCTTCTTGCGCTCTTTTTCGCGGGGGTCGCGCATCAGGTGTCCGGCCTTCTTGAGGGCGGCACGCAGCTCAGGATTGAGCTTCTGGAGGGCGCGTGCGATACCGTGGGCAGTTGCACCGGCTTGACCAGTGACTCCGCCGCCGGAAACGTTGACATCAACGTCGATCTTGTCGCGAAGTTCGACGGTGAGGAGCGGGCGGAAAGCCTGCTTGGCAAAGTTCTCGTGGGAGAAGTAAACCTCGAAGTCGCTGCCGTTGGCAGTGAGCTTGCCAGTGCCTTCGGAAAGGCGAACGCGGGCAGTGGAGGTCTTACGGCGGCCGGTGCCGAGGAAAATGGTCTTTTCAGCGCTCATGGGTATCAGGCGGAGATCTTGATCGGGTTCTGGGCCTCGTGGGTGTGGGTCGGGCCGGCGAACACGCGAAGTTTGGTGAGCATCGTGCGAGCGATACGGTTCTTGGGCAACATGCCCTTGACCGCGTGCTCGATGATGAAGGCGGGGTTTTTGTCCCGCATCTGCTGCATAGTCTTGTAGCTTTCGCCACCGACGAAACCGGAGAAGAACATGTACTTGTTCTGTTCTTCTTTCTTACCGGTGAGTACGACCTTCTCGGCGTTGATGATGACAACGAAGTCACCGGTATCGACGCTGGGAGTGTAGGAGGCTTTATGCCGACCGCGAATGAGGTTGGCTGCTTTGACCGCGAGACGGCCAAGGACCTGCCCCTCGGCATCGATCAGATGCCACTTGGGTTGCACGGTCTCTTTTTTGGCGAGGAACGTTTTCATTAGAAAAGAGGCGGATTGGGGATACTTAGAAGAGGTGTGTCAACCCCTGTTTTGCGGTTGTGAATAAAAAAGCCCGCCGCGCAGTTTCCGCGCAACGGGCAGGTGAATGCAGAGATTGAGCTTAAAAAGAGATCAGAACCCAATGGCAATGCCGAGGGAGTACACGATTTGATCCTGCTCCGAGCTGATGCCACCCGCGGGATTCGAATCGCCCACATTGGTGTAGTTGACCGCAGCGGTCACCTTGGCGGTTTCGCTCAGCTGATAAGGAATCGCCGCACCCACACCCCAGTAGGAGTAATCAGCAATCCCGTTGGTGCGCTGAACACATCCCACCAGTGCGGAGAGGTCGACCTGAATGCCGAGTTTTGCAACGGGAACACTGTGCCCAATAGAGGCAATGTAGGTGGTGCTCTCGTTGTCCAAATCATAGTAGGCATACAGGCTCGGGCTGAGCAGCACGTTGGCCGTCAAACCGACAAATGCCTCAGTGGAGTCGCCGATTTGGCGCTCGTAGAGGTAACGGGACAGACCGACATTGGCCGAGAAGATCTCGGTGAGGGCGAAATTATAGCCGGCGTAAAGGTCGGTCTCCGAGGCCACTTGCCCGGCGAAGTCGTCGGAGTACCACACACCGGCGTAGAAATCACGGTAGTAGGCCTCAATCGAGGGCTGGAAGGAGGCGCCAGCTATTTCAAGTCCGCGAAACACGTAGGTGCTCACGAACGTGGAATCGAGGCTCACAGACAAGGGGTTGGATTGGCCTTCGGCAGCGGAGGCGGAAACGCCGGCCACGAGGGCAGCGAGGACAATGATCGTCTTTTTCATGATTGATGTTCTTTAGGGTTAACTCAGACAGGGGCCGTTTTTCAACGGCTCGCACAGGCAATGAATTACTCGGCAAAGCTCAAGTAATTCCAGCCCAATCACCCGCATCCACGGCTTCAGGCCTTCTTGACGCGCACCGCACGCCGCCGCTCGGGAAACAGCTCGCGGCATATCCCGCACACCGTCCCATCACAGCCCCGCGCCGTACAGTGTTCGCGCCCGTAAAAAATTATCCGCAGGTGTAACTTGTTCCAGTGCTCAACCGGGAATAACTTTTTCAAGTCACGCTCGGTCTGCTCGACGCTGGCCCCGAGCCGGGTGAGTTTCCAGCGCTGCGCGAGCCGGTGAATGTGCGTGTCCACCGGGAACGCCGGCACGCCAAAGGCCTGCGCCATCACGACAGACGCCGTCTTATGCCCCACCCCCGGCAACTCCTCCAGCTCGGCAAATGTGCGCGGCACCTCGCCGCTGTGGCGCTCCAGCAACAACTCGGAAAGCTGGTGAATGGCCTGCGCCTTCCGCGGAGCGAGCCCGCAGGGGCGCACATGCGCGTCGATTTCAGCTACGCTGAGTTTCACCATGTAGCGCGGGTTGTCCGCCTTCGCAAAGAGCCCAGGCGTCTGTAAATTAACTCGCTTGTCGGTGCATTGGGCCGAGAGCAGCACGGCAATGAGCAGCGTATAGGGATTGGTGTGATCGAGCGGAATAGGAGTTTCTGGATACAACTCAGCCAGACACCGATCGATGTAGGCTGCTCGCGCTGCGGCGGAACGATAATCGGCGTTTTTTGAGGGCTCCATATTCACCGTCAACGTTCGCCATCGCACGGACGCAAGCAAGTCTGCAAGCACCGCCCCTCGACTGCGCTGCGAAGGGCTTTTTAAAACGAGCCACGGCTATTTACTAGGGACCAACCGTGCGGCAGTCAGCCCTGCGGGTTTCTCGTTGGATTCATCCACCAAGGCGCGAATGACGGGCCCTAAGCCAGTCGGCGCAGCCGGCGGAAACAGAACCAGGCGCACGCGAGTTTGCGGGCCGACATTTAGAAAATGGTGTCCAGCAAAAACCCATTGCCCGCCATCGAGGCAGGCCAAGCGAAAATCAACCGGCCCCGTGGCGGCAACGTTGCCGCCGATGCCCTGCGGTATGTCCAAAACCTTCCGCCCCACCTGCCCCGTGTAGGGCCGTCGCGTGGCGTTAACCACCGCGATGCGCCCCACCGGAAAGCGCGCCGGATCATCGTCCACCGGAAGCACCAAAAACTTGATACCGTCGGGCTGCGTCTCCGGCAGAGGAATAAACAACAGCAACGCCTCTCGCATTCCGGCCGGTAGCACCGCCACCGCGACGGGGAGCGGCAACGGCTTCACGCGCGGGGCCGCAGCCGCCCCGGCCTGCGCATATCGCGCCCAGTCTTCTGCCGCATAAAAAGCCACGTCGGCCGAACCCGTGTACCAGTACCGCTCCGATTTATTTTGGGTAAAAAAACGCAAACTCACCGGCTGCGATAGCTTCGTCGGCAGGTAGCACAATCCGTCCAATCGCTTGCGGCTAAAAACCGTGAACTGCACGGTCACCTCGGGCGGCGGCACGGCCTGGCCCTGAACGAAAACAGGGATGAGCGCCCAAAGACTGATTAAATATCGGAGGGGGATAACCATCGGAATTGAGTGATTTTAAACCGGCGGCCGAAGCCCTCCACGTTGGGGGCGACCACGTCATCGCCCACCGCAACGGTTTCAGGAAAACGCTGCACGGTTGCCTCGCACCAGGCCCGCGCCGTTACCGTCGCGACCGCGGGATTGATCACTTCGCCGTAAGAACGGACCACAAAGGTATCAGATCGCGTGCGACAGTAGGGTGCCAATGCGGTCATGATATCCGCAGGCGTGAGCGTGAGTGAGCTGAAGCCGGGATCCGTGAACGCAGGCACAGGATTTACACTGATGCTCGCCGGATTGATCGCCGCATCCGCAATGGCCTTTTCCAGCACGCTGGCCCCGCCCCAAAACGCCTGCGGCGCGAGAAACTCCTCCATGCGCCGAAACGGTCCACTCGCCGCCACCTTGGAGCGCACCAGCCCCACGATCACATGAGCCATCAGCTCAAGTTGAGCGGTGGTGAGCAGGTGCGTTGCACCACTGTCGCTGCCCACGCGCAGTCCCGCGCGAAAGGTTTTCTTGGAAAGGAGCCCGTCGATTGCGGCGTTAGAATCCGCATAGGTTTCCTGCGCCGATTGCGGGAAGCGAAAAAAAGCAGGCCCGCCGGTTCCCGCAGCCACGGCGAGTGTGGCATCGTTCAACGACTCGTCGGCGCTCCCAAGCCCCACCCCGACCTGACTGCCCGTGCAGTCGTTGGGCAGGGCACTCTCGTCGAGCACCATGCGCTGAAACGGTTTTGCCACACTGAAGCGCACCCCCGAAAGCACCGCACGCCAAGCGGCCGGACTCGTCGAGTTCACATTGAAACCGCCGGCCTGCAGCAAGAATCGCGAGGTGTAGGCACTGCCGCCATCGCGCACGACATCTAGCGACAGCGGCGTGGAGCGAACCGCCCGGCTATCGACCGGCAGAAGATTGGTATTGGGGAAAGGAACGCAGCCCAACAAATCCGGCGCGCCCCCAGCCAAGGGCACCCCGGAAAAGAAAAAGCGGTCAAACCATCCGTTAACCGTGCCTCCACTCAGGTCGGTCACCGACGCGCCCCAAGAATTGCCCAACGCAAACGGGCGTCCAGCGGTGAATCGCAGGTGCTGCAACTCGCCCAACGACAACTGCGGCAGCCTCGGCAACTCGAACACCGGCGCGTCATTGTTGGCCGAACGCGTGGAGCCCAGGGCGACGCCCGCCGCCCGATAAAGCAGGAAATTATTAACCCCCATGCTGGTGGCTGGCGTCCCTACATACGCCTCGGGATCGAGGTCAAGGGTTTCATTAAACGCAGTGAAAACGCTCGGCGGCGGGGCCTGGTTTCTAAAATCGCCGCCGGCCTCCGAAAGCCAGCCGCGCTCCTTGTTCAACGAACTGGGCTGCCGGAGTCGAAAGCCGTAGCCAAAAACCCAATTTCCGCTCGTCGCAGGATCTTCAACATTGGGCACCAGCAACGCCGGAAACGTCGGCGAAGTGTAGGTCGCCAGTATATTAATACCCGATTTAAGCCTGACGGTGAGAACGGGCTCGGAGGCGGTGGTCACCTGCAGCGCATCCGAAGCACCCGCCAGAGGCATGGAGCTGTAAGCCCAACCTTGGGCCGACATATTTTTGGAATAAAACGTTAGGTTGGATGTCGGCGCAGAGCCGGTGCCGGTTACCCAGGCATAAAGACGGCCAGGCAACCAGGACGATCGATCGGTTTGAGCACCGAGCGTAAATGGCAGGTTTACTCGCATCGGCGTGGGCGAACCACCAGTTCCCTGCAATGTCGCGCCCACCGCTTGCAGATCCATAATCGCGCCACCGCCTCCTGCTCCAGTATCGGAGATTTGAATGCGCGGAAGGCCGGTGATCTCCAGCGTAAGGCCGGTCGGCGGCACAAAGGCGGCGGTGTAGGGATTCCACAACTCGATGAAAAGCCGCGAACGCACCTGAATCGATTTCCCCGAGCGCATCACGCGAAATTGAAGGAGGAAGCTCGCCAGCACCGGTGCCACGCCAAACTCCAGCGCCGGCGCCTCGGCGCTCGCAGCCGTCGCCACTGAGGGAAACAGGTGATAGCGCCGCCTTGAAGACCCCGTCGTAGTGATGGGAGGAACGGCGGTGTTGGCTTCACTCGGGGCCTCCATATAAGCCGGATAATTCACGAAGGCCGCAAAGGCGTTGCCCAAGAGCGCTGGCTGCGCGGAGAGGTCGCGCAACAATCCGCGGTGCGCGTGCAAATCCGGCAGCGTGTTGGCCAGGACCGACACGGCGCGCACCGTGAAATCGTGATAATGCTCACGCAAAAATTCCCTCAACGGCGCACTGGCCGCCATGGGGGTTAAGAACCGGCATTGATTTATCTCCAGCAGGCGCTGACGAAGCGGGTCATTACGAGCATCCAGCGGATCAAACCCACTGCGGTCGTTGGCCACGTTGCGGAAGTAGCTCGGCGCGGTCGCGATTTGCTGGCGAATACGGCTGCGCTGATCGTCCACCGCCGACGTCACCCAAGGTGAATAATTCACCTCTCCGGTCCGATCCGGCAGACCGACGGAGGCCTTCACACCCTGATCGCCTACCCAGTACGCGTAACGACCGACGGTTTTGGCCGAGGCGAAACCCGGGGGCGTCAGGTTGATCGAGACACCCGGCACCACGACGGAACCGTCGGCCAGGCCGCCGCCGCCCGTGCGCGCGGCCCCGGCGCCCACCAGCCGCACGGTATTGGGTTTTGCCGTACCAGGCCCGTTCAACACCAAGCCAGCCGAGTCCAAAATCACAGCCTCGGCGGAAGCGACCGAGGTTCGCCCCAAGTCGCATTCTGGTCCGACGAGAAGGGGATCCACCTCGTTGCCGCTGACCAGCCACACCAACGGGGCGAGGCCCGGCGTGTTGGCGCTCCAGATGCCCGTGAACCACGGATTCGCGGCAGATTGATCGACGGCCGAAGCCTGCGCACTGATGCGGGCGTCCGGACCGGCATATTTCTGCAATTGGCCGACCGCGATATTCATGGCCATGAGCGCGTGCTGCTGGGCTAGGGACTGGGCCTGTTGATTTGCAGCCAGCTGGATCTCCACCCGCGTTAATGCGGCAAACGACACCCCCACCAGGACCAGCAACGACATCAGCAGGATCGTAATAATGAGCGCAAAACCGCTAGAAAACCGCCCGCGCTGTGCATCGAAAGCCTGAAGCGGGTGAGCGCGGGGAAAGGGAGCGGTTAACACATTCAAGTTCAGGGCAGGCCGTTGTCCGGTAAAAGACAGCGACTTCCTGAAACGGTGCGCTTGCAGGACGCATTCACGCCAAATGCTCGACGTGGTGCGGTGCTTCAGCCCGCAGTTTTACTCCAGACGTCAAAGGCGGGCTCAAGCACCGCCCTACGTCGGCAACAACCCGCGACCTACTTCAGCGCCGCGAACTTACGCAGGTATTTAAGCGCCACTTCGAACTCATTGGGCAGCGGCGCGGTGATCGTCACCGGCAATTTGCCGACCGGATGTTTGATCGTGATTCGGCTGGCATGAAGAGCCAGACGACTGATTAGCGGCTTTTCGTCTATACGGCCTTTGTAGCCCCGCTTGAGATTGGAGAGTTTCAACTCGGTCACGCCGTCGCCATAAAAAGGATCGTTTAGAATCGGCATGCCGACGTATTGCAAGTGGACGCGCAACTGGTGCGTGCGGCCCGTGATCGGTCGGCACTCGACGAGTGTAAACCCGGTAAAACGCTCCAGTACTTTGACGATCGTCTGGCTGGCTTTGCCCTTTTTGCGGATGGTGCGCATACGGCCAGGCTGGGTCTCGTCGTCGATCAAATCACGGTTGATCAAAAACTCGTCGGTGCCGAGCGGGGCGGGCAAGTCCTCGGCATCCTCCTCATCGAGCGGGTCAAACAGCTCGGGGGCCGGCAGGCCGACGCACAGTGCGTGATAAACCTTGGCCACGGTTTTCGACTGGAACTGGCCACTGACAAAATCGAGGGCACTCTTTTGCTTCGTGCACAGCAAGATGCCGCTGGTGTCGGCGTCGATGCGGTGAACATTGGCCACCTCGTGGCCCATCTTGTCGTGAATGAGGCCCATGAGGTTTTCGCGGGTTTTGTCCCAGCGATCGGGCGCGACCAGCATGCCACTCGGTTTGTCGAACGCGATGAGCGTGTCGTCTTCGTAAATTACAGTAGGAATGGGCATGACAGGGACCGCATGGGATGCCTACTCTGCCTGCCGCGCAAGCTCGGAGCAAACCGGCGCCGAGCTTGTCCGAGAGCCACCCCCCTCCCCCATGAGCTCACCTTGCCATATTCTTGCGCTCGACCAAGGCACCACCTCGTCACGCGCCCTCATTTTCGACCACGACGGCCGCATCGTCGCTGGAGCCCAAAAGGAGTTCACCCAACTTTATCCCAATCCGGGCTGGGTGGAACACGACCCTCGCGAGCTCTGGGCCAGCCAACGCGCCGTCATCACCGAAGTGCTCGCCCAATCCCAGCTGGCCGCCTCCGACATCGTTGCGATCGGCCTGACCAACCAGCGGGAAACCACCCTCGTCTGGGACCGCGTGACCGGCCAACCCGTTTACAATGCCATCGTCTGGCAAGACCGCCGCACCGCCAACGACTGCGCGCAACTGCGCAGCGACGGCCACGAGCCGTGGATCACCGCCAAAACCGGCCTGCGCCTCGACCCGTATTTCTCCGCCACCAAGCTGCGCTGGATTCTAAACAACGTGCCGGGCGCTCGCGCCGGGGCCGAGGCAGGCCGTCTAGCTTTTGGCACTGTGGACAGCTGGTTACTATGGCAACTCACAGGCGGGCGCGTGCACGCCACCGATGTGACCAACGCATCCCGCACCCTGTTGTGCAATCTCAACACCGGCGACTGGGACGACGAGTTGTTAACCCTTTTTGAAATCCCTCGCTCGCTGTTGCCGCAGATCCGCTCCTGCTCCGAAATCTACGGGTACGTTGGCACCGAGCTGAAGGTGCTCGCGGGTGTGCCCATCGCGGGTGTGGCTGGCGACCAACAGGCGGCGCTTTTTGGCCAGACGTGCTTTCAACCCGGCATGGCCAAAAACACCTACGGCACCGGCTGTTTTACCCTAATGCACACCGGCGACCAACCGGTGATTTCGCACCATCACCTGCTGACCACCCCGGCGTGGAAAATAGGCGGTCGCACCGAGTATGCGCTGGAGGGCTCGGTGTTCATCGGGGGGGCGGCCATCCAGTGGCTGCGGGACGAATTGCAACTGGTGCGCGACGCCGCCGAGCTCGACCGGTTGGCCGAATCGGTGCCCGACGCTGGCGGGCTTTTTTTGGTGCCTGCTTTTACCGGACTAGGCGCACCCCACTGGGACCCTTTTGCCCGAGGCACAATGGTCGGCATCACCCGCAGCACCAACCGCGCGCAGCTTTGCCGCGCCGTGATTGAGGCCATAGCGCTACAAACCGCGGACCTCATCCGCTGCATGGAAAAGGACAGCGGACTGCCGCTGCGCGAACTTCGGGTCGATGGCGGGGCCTCTCGTAGCGCCCCGCTGCTCCAGTTTCAGGCGGATTTGCTGGGGGTGAGCGTCGTGCGCCCGCGCTGCATCGAAACGACTGCTCTGGGAGCGGCCTACCTGGCTGGTCTGGCAACCGGCTTTTGGTCCAGCCGAGAGGAAATCGCCAGCCACTGGACGATCGACAGCACCTTCAAGCCCCAGCGACCGCCCGAGGAAATCACGAAGCTACGTGCAAACTGGGATTTGGCTGTGGGCGCGGCGGGGTTGTATCGTGCCCACGACGATAGCCGGGGCACATATCGAGCGTAGAGGACCGTTTCACTGGAGTTATCGGACAAAAAGTAGTGGAGCGCTACAGCCCGCATCGGCGAGGCAGGGAGAAATCACCGTCAACCTGCGGGCTGAAGCAGCACACTACTTC
>CANIXX010000041.1 GCA_947471115.1 Opitutaceae bacterium
AGGCTGACGCGCTGTTCACGCTGCTGATGGGCGACGAGGTCCCGCCGCGCCGCCAGTTCATCGAGGACAACGCCCTCAACGTCCAGTACCTGGACGTTTGATTTCGCCCCCCAATCGTTCTCGTTCTCCTACTCGTTCTCGTTCTCGAGATCGCTGTAGGGGAAGCCGAGAACGAGTATGATTAAGAGAACGAGAACGATTTTAACATGTATACCGGCAACGAGAAACTCTCCACCGCCAACATCACCGACATCATGCAGACGGCCTACATCGAGTATTCGATGTCCGTCATTGTCGCCCGCGCCCTCCCGGACGCGCGCGACGGCCTGAAGCCGGTGCAGCGCCGCATCCTTTACGCGATGTTGCGCGAAGGCCTCCTCCACAACCGCGCCTTCGACAAGTGCGCCGGTGTGGTCGGCGAAGTCCTGAAAAACTACCATCCCCACGGCGATTCGTCGGTTTACGACACGCTCGTGCGCCTTGCCCAGAACTGGGTCATGCGTTACCCGCTGATCGATCCGCAGGGTAATTTCGGCTCCGTGGACGGCGATCCGCCCGCTGCCTACCGTTACACCGAGGCCCGCCTGCGTAACACCGCCGAAGACCTGCTGGCCGACATCGAGGAGGACACCGTGGATTTCGCTCCTAACTACAAGGAGTCGACCACCGAGCCCACCGTCCTGCCCTCCGCCCTGCCCAACTTGCTAATGAACGGCTCGACCGGCATCGCGGTCGGCATGGCCACCAACATCCCTCCACACAACCTGCACGAGCTCATCGCCGCGTGCTGCGCGATCATCGATAATCCGCGCACCAGCGTGGACGAGCTCTGCGGGCTGATCAGCGGACCAGACTTCCCTACCGGCGGTGTTATCGCCGGCCGCGACGGCATCCTCTCCTACCTCAAGACCGGCAAGGGCATCGTGCGCATACGCGGCAAGGCCCACGTCGAGGAGACGAAGACCGGCATGGAGCAGGTCGTGATCACCGAGATCCCCTACAACGTTAACCGCGCCAACCTGGTTATCCGCATCGCCGAGCTCGTCACCGAGAAGCTCCTTGAGGGCATTCGCGACGTGCGCGACGAATCCGACGAAAACACCCGCATCGTCATCGAACTCAAGCGTGGCGAGCAGTCGCGCGTGGTCATCAACCAGCTCTTCCAAAAGACTGCGCTCGAATCCTCCTTCGGCGTCACCCTGCTCGCGCTCGACAAGAAGCGCCCCAAGCAGATGAACATCCGCGAGCTGCTCGACTGCTTCCTTGAGCACCGCCGCGACGTCATCACCCGCCGCACCCAGTTCCGCCTTAAAAAGGCACTCGACCGCGCCCACATCCTCGAGGGCTACATCATCGCCCTCGATAACCTCGACGATTTCGTCAAAATCATCCGCGCGTCCTCCAACCGCGAGGAAGCCAAGACGAAGTTGATGGCCAAATACCCGCTCTCCGAGCGCCAGACCGACTCGATCCTCGAACTGCGTCTTTACCAGCTCACCGGCTTGGAACGCGGCAAGATCGAGGCCGAGTACTTGGAACTCCAGACGCTGATCGCCTCCCTGCGCGAGATCCTCGAGTCCGAGACCCGCCTGATGGAGGTCATCAAGACGGAGCTGCTCACCATGAAGGACAAATATGGCGACCAGCGCAAAACCCAGATCATCGACGCGACCGGCGACTTCCGCATGGAAGACGTTATCCCGAACGAAGGCTGCGTGATCACCATTTCGCACCTCGGCTTTATCAAGCGCACCCCGGTGGCCGACTACCGCTCGCAGAAACGCGGCGGCAAGGGCGTGATCGGCACCGAGACCTACGAGGAGGATTTTGTGGAGCATCTCTTCACCGCCTCGACTCACGACTTCATCCTCTTTGTCACCAGCCACGGACAGTGCTTGGCGAAGAAGGTCTACGACGTGCCCGAGGGCGCCCGCACCACCAAGGGCAAGTCGGTTAAATCATTCCTCTCGCTCGACGAGGGGGAAAAAATCGCCGCCATGCTCACCACGCCCGACTTCTCGCCCGACCGCTACCTGGTCATGGCGACGAAGGCCGGCACCATTAAAAAAACCGCGCTGGCCGACTACACCAACGCCACACGCGAATCCGGTCTGATCGGCATCAACCTCGACGAGGGTGACAACGTCATCGGCTGCGTGCTCACCACCGGCAACGACGAGCTCATCCTTGTTTCCCACCAAGGCTTGGCCGTTCGTCTGGCAGAAAAAGATCCTGACAACGGCGAAATCCTCTTCCGGGACACCGGTCGCGCTACCGGCGGCGTCCGTGGCATGAAGTTCAAACTGGAGAGCGACTACCTCGAAGTGCTCGAAGTCGTAGACCACAACGCCCGCTTCCTCGTGGCTAGCCAAGCCGGCCTCGGCGTGCGCACCCGCTTCGAGGATTACCGCCTCGTCAACCGCGGCGGCAGCGGCGTGTGGGCCATCGACCTGCCCGAGGACGGCTCGGTTAACATCGCCGGTGCACTCAGCATCAAGGACACCGACGAAGTCATGCTCCTCACGGCCAAGGGCCAGAGCGTGCGTTGCCCTGTGAATACCATCCGCGAGGTCAACCGTGGCGGCAAGGGCGTTAAACTCCTCACCCTAGCCGAGGGTGACAAACTCATGTCGATCGCCCGCGTGGTCGAGACCGACGAAGAGCAGGCGGCCGCGGCAGTGGGCGCAACACCGCCTCCGGAAGCGAGCTAACGGCTCTCGGCTAACACAGGGATTTCGTCCCTGTTATTGCCCCAAGGCGCGCCCTCACCGGCGCGCCTTTTTTTGCACTACGACGATCGCGTGAGTAAGGGGCTGAAGCCCAGCGCTCCATAGATACATCCCGATTTTTTGCGAAATCGAGTGACGCGAGCCGCAGTCCCTGCGTTTTTCTCAGATCGGCGTGCCAACGCGCGCGGTCCCACGCTCCAAGGTGCCCTGTCTTCCTGTTCTCTCTTTTCATGCCTATTAAAACTATTGGTCGCTTTCTGGCTCCTCCCGTGGCGGCCCTGCGCCGGCTCTTCCAAGGCGCCCCGTCGGCAGAAGACGACCACCGCGACAACAACCGGCGCTACTTTTCCGGCATGCACCAACAGGAGCGCATGCTCGCCGATCGCCCGCGCATGGATTTTTACCACGCGGCCATTGAGCGCCACATTCACCCCGGCGATCACGTTATCGACCTGGGCACCGGTACGGGAATCCTCGCCGCCTTCGCCTCACGTCGCGGCGCAGCCCGTGTACACGCTCTCGATCATTCTGACATCCTCGACCACGCCCGCACGCTCGCCACCGCCAACCAAATCGAGCGCGTTGATTTTGTCTCCTGCCACAGCACCACGTTCACCCTGCCCGCTCCCGTTGACGTGCTGCTCCACGAACAGATGGGCGACTTCCTCTTCGACGAGGCGATGATCCCCAACATCTGCGATTTGCGCGACCGCTTGCTCAAACCCGGCGGGCGAATTTTGCCCTCGTGCTTCGAGTTTTACTGCGAGCCAGTGCAACTCAACACGGCGCGCCACGTGCCCTTCATGTGGAATCTAAAGGTGAAGGGCTTCGACTTTTCCTCGCTCGAACACGCGCGCCCGCAAGAGACCGGTTACTACCACCTTTGCGGCAACGACGCAGCGCTCATCGATCATTTCCTCTCCACACCGGAGCCCGCCCTCGCCTTCGATCTTCACACCGTGAACGAGGCTGAATTCTCCCGTGACCTGCGCTTTGAACGTCAAGTGTGCCACCCAGGCCGCATCGACGGCCTAGCAATTTTTTTTCGCACCACCGTCGACGCCGATCTGCAACTGAGCTCGGCCCCGCACGATCCGGGCCGCGCGCCCCATTGGGGTTTTCGAATCCTGCGCACCGAACCGGCCGACTACGCCCTAGGCGACGTGATCGACGTTCAACTGTCGACCCACCGCTGGCACGACCTCGATACCTGGCGCTGGTGCCACTCCCTCGTGCACCAAGCGGCGGCGACCGCCCCGACCCCGGCCTAAACCCGCTTATAATCGCGCGAGTTTCAGTCGAATTCTCAGCTTAAAACTGGTGCAGGAAACGTCCGACAAAAATTAGGCGTATCTGACGCCAATCGGCACTTGCCAATGATTTTTTCGAGTCGTCTCTTTGACGACTCAATAACGCTAAAACATGTAGCTCGCATGGCCGGCCGCCTCTCCACTCTTCTCGACCCTTCCCGCATTCTTCTAGGGGTGCAAAGCACCAAGCGCACCGTGGCGCTCAACGAGGTCGCGCGCCTTCTTGACGGCCACCCAGACGTCACCAATTTTCACGGCTTTTACACCGAGTTACTCGCCCGGGAGCGTCTCGACACCACCTGCTTGGGTAACGAGATCGCTCTACCCCACGCCCGCACCGAACACGTTCAAAAAATCGTCATGGCGGTGGGCCGCAGCGACGCCGGCGTGCACTTCGAAAACGGCAACCAGACGGTCAAACTCATGTTCGTTCTCGGCACGCCCAAATCCAATCCCACCGACTACCTGCTGGTGGTCAGCGCACTGTGCAAGGTGTTCAAGGATGCGGCTAATCGTGACGCCCTGCTGGCCGCTCCCACCGCCGAGGCCTTTATCGAGGCAATGGTCAGCGCCGAGGCCCGTCTCAACAAAGCGCCTTGAGCGAAACGACTCCGTCGTCCCGCTACGCGCTCGACACTCCAAACGTAGCGAGATCGCGGAGCGATTTTGATCCGAGATCGGAAAGCCTAACAGCGTCCTGCGGCTGCTCTCACTTCGCGAGTTGCACGGCGTCGAGCCACCACCCCTCCGCGCGTTTAATCAGCAGTCCGGTGATCGGGCTGCCCTTCGATACCGCGGACAGACCGGCGGCATCGACCTTCAAGAGCATCGTCATCGCCTTCATCACTCCGGGGATGGCCTCGTGTTTGACCAGCAGCGCGGATTTGTCGGCCAACACCTCGACCACCACCCCACGCAGGGGATGCCGGGCCGGCGCCTTTTCGCTGGCGGCGGCTACCGGTTTGGCAGCAGCCGGTTTAGCCGCGGCCGCGCACTCGCACGGGCAATCCGGTTCGGCGTGGCCCACGGCAACGGGTAAAAACGTAACTAACAACAAAAGTAAGCGGGAGAATTTCATGGGAAATAAGTAGATGGGTTAAGCAGATGGATTAAGCACGACGGCGGGTCGCAAAAAAGAGAATCACTCCAGTCAGGGCGGCCAGGAAGGCGATCGCCGTGGCTGTGACCAGCACGCCATCGCGCAGACCTTTGTTGGGAATGAAGGCATATTTATGAAATAGGCTAAAAACGTTGGCCTCAAACTGACGGCGGTCATCGGTGTGGCGGGCGACCGAACCGGTGAGCGTGCTCACATACAGGCGCGTGCCCCGGCCATCCCCCACGTCGATGCGGTGCACGGGCAGCAGGCGGAAAATGCTCAGGTATTCCCGGTCGTAGGCGTCGAGCCTCCGGGTGTACGTGAACGCGTCGTCGGCCACGCCGTTGCCGAGGTGGCGGCGGGCGATTGCCAGGGCTAGGCGCGTCTCTACAGCGGGGTCTTCGCGGCCGTCGGCGGTGCTGAAATAACGCAGTCCCTGCGGCGTGGAAACTTGGTACCACGTCGTCTGGTCGAAAGTGTGGATTTGCAGGCTGCGGATCGGCCCCAGGCTGGCGGGCAGAGCGGAAACCGGAAACGCGATATTGGCCGGTGAAAACGGAGTGGCCGGCTCGGGACGGGGCGGTGGCGGCTGCGTCCAAGTCATGACGGTGTGCAAAATGCCACTACCGGCGGCGAGGAGCACGGTCAGGGCGCAGGCCAGTCCGACCCAGCGGTGCAGACGGCGAAGAGTGAGGGGATTCATAAAATGAAATCGAGCGGGGGCGTGAAAACGCGGAAACGTGAAACGGAGGGGATTAAAAAGAGCCCAAAACCCCGCGGAACAACCAACACCAGGGGTTGGTTTTTCCGCGAGGCGTTGGGCGTGCAGCGCACACGGCGGATCAGGTTTTCTGGCGCTGTGTAGGCAGGGCGATCGGAGCAAGCGGCTTAGAAGCGGTATTCAACGCCGGCGAAGACGGAGCGGCCGTCACCGGGCAGGAACTGGGCCTGGTCGAGCCCCGCAGCATTTTCAATCACACCCGTGGTCGCGGCGTAAGTTTCGTCGGTGAGGTTTTTGAGCTCCACAAACCACGACACCCCGCGCTCAACCCGGCGGCCGAATTTAAAACCGAGCAACGCGTAGGGATCAGCCGACAGGGTGTTGGCGTGATCCACGAAGGCTTTCACCGGCACCCACTCCAGGGTCGGGCCGGCGTAATAACCAGCGGCATTCTGCCAGACGAACTCTCCACGGAACAAATGCTCGGGGAGGCCGGCGAGGGTGTTGTCACCAAAGGTCCTGTCGTTATCGAAAGTAAAACGGCCGTAGGTCCACGCTCCGCGGGCCACCAGACGGTTTTCGGTTTTTTCACTCCAGGTCTGGCAGAGCACGTCGGCCTCAAAACCGAGTTCCACACCCTGATGGGTGGTGCGATCGGCGTTAAAGGTGCCAGAAACCGGCCCAGGGAGGGAGATCGCCAAGAGTTCGTCCTCCACCTGAGCGTAATACACCGACGTATCCCAGCGGACAAAACCTTGGGTGCCGCGCGTGCCCAATTCGTAGGTCAGGGCCTGCTGGGCTTTGTTCGCGACGGTGGCATTGCCTCCTTCGCTGAAAGAGGGCGGCTCGTAGCTGCCGCTGACGTTGGCGTAGACCTGATTGGTTTTAGCGGCATTATCCCAACGCGCGCCTATTTTGGGGGCGAGATTTTCGTAGGTGCGATCGTAGGTGTTGGCTGCTGTGACTGCGCCAAACTTGCGGGTCGTATCACGACGATTGTGGGCAGCAGCGAAACCGAGCACACTAGTGAATCCGCCGCCGAGTGAGAGCTGGCTCTCAGCGAAGGCCTCTAGGTTCGTCGCGGTCTGGTCGTCTTGCGAAACGAGCGCACCGCGGGAGCCACCGACGTTAACGAAGTTGGCCGCAGAGGTCTGTCCTTGGTTGGCTAGTACGCCCGCACGGATCTGATGTGCGCGTTCAAACAGGTCGGCCTTGCTGGTCAGTGTGAGCCCGACCAGCGCGTCATTGGAGAGCTGGTCGATCACCTGAAAAATCGGGTGATCGAGGTTCTTGTAAGTCCACGCGGCGCTGAAATCTACGGCGGTGTCGCCCGAGCTCACCGTGGTTTTACTCGCGGCCCGAACGAGATCATAGTCACGCTTTTGATTGTTCGTGATGTTGGCCGTATTGGCTTTGGCGGGATTCGCTTCCAGCTGCGCCTTGGTCAAACTGCCGGGCAGTTCGGAGTCGGTTTTGACGGCCGTGAGGTATAGGCGAGTCTCGGCGTTTTCGTTCAAGCGCCAGCCGACATTGGTGAAGAGGCGCTGGTTGTTTTGCTCCGCGTGGTCACGGAAACCCTGCTGCTGAGACTGGGTAAAACTTGCGTAGCCGTCGGCGTTGCCGTGGGTAACCCCGTCCGCCACGGTGGCGCGCAGGTAGTCAAAGGAACCCACCTCGAGGCGGGCAAAACCACCGGGGGTGGTGCGGCCGGTACGGGAAACATAGTCGATGGCGCCTCCCAATGTGGAGGAGCCGTAGGCAAGGGCGTTGGAGCCGCGCCAGACGTTAATGTGGTCGGCGGCGGTTGGCTCCAGCGACTGCATGTCGAAGCCGCCGTCGGCCAAGTTAATCGGCACGCCATCTTGGAGTACGCGGATGCCGCGGCCATGGAAGGTGCGCTGGATGCCCGAGCCGCGAATCGAGAGGCGCGCTTCGTCAGAACCGAAACGCGACTGCGCGACCACTCCCGGCGAAAGCGCGAAAGTGTCAGCCACTGTGGATGCACGGCCTTGGAGGTAGCGATCGGCAGCCACGACTTCGGCGCCGCCGGGGGTGAGAGCGAGGTCGGCACGTGCCGCTTCGATTGATGGCAAGGTCAGAGAAGCACGCGAAGCGGTCACTTCAAACGCGGGTAAAACCACCGTTTTTTCCGCAGTAGTCGGGGCCGCCACCGGCGGGGAAACTTCAGCGCGGAGCACGGCAGTCAGCACTAGGTTCACTAACAATGAACGAGATGAAAAATTCATAACTAACAAGACGTAAAAAAGATAAATCCTGCCTCACGCGCCCACGTACAACGACGGGAAATACGGGAGACTCAGGGGTGAATGATACAAGGCAGTCCGTCCCCTCTAGGTGGACGCGACGAAAACCACGCAACCGTGCCGCAGAATAATCGCGGCCGTGGAGGCGGGTGTTAAACGAGGATCAAACGGCCACGCGTGGCGGCGGAAGCGGAGGCGGGGAACGGTCCCGACAGGCAGCGACCGCATGACTCCAATCCCAATGTGCCGAGATCGGACTGCGGGGAACGAAGACGGCAACCGGCTGGAAAATCAGGAGGATTTTACTGAAAGATTTGGCCTCGCTAGGCAGCGTGGTGTCATGCGCCTGCTGCTGCTTGGCCTCACTCACGCTTTCGCAAAGGCCGCAGAGATTGTCCGGGGTGAAGGTTAATTTCACCGCCTGCGACAGTGACATCGACTGCGAATAGGTCGCGATCATGCGGCCCCAAGCAAACGTCTGAAGCAAATCCCAATGGCTGCCGGTGGCGAGCAGCCACGCGGTAAGCATTGTGATCAGGGAGAGTCGCCGACGCATAAAGTGATGCGGACTTCAGGCAGCGGAACTTAGTTGGTCAAATTAAAATTATTAACGCCCAAATCGCCTCGATTCATCGTTAGATTAAGCGCATGTCTGTTCAGTAAAATAACTTACCCCACCCCTCATCTAGGGCGTTCTACCACCACCCAAAGGATCATCGTTTCAAACGCTAGAAAGCGAGGCGGCGCGCAGAGCCCCTCCCCTACCGACTTAGCGGCTACCCGATTAGGGCAACACGAGTTCAACGTTCAGCACGTTTTTTCGCGGCTCAGTCGAGGCTCCGGCAAAGTTGAACAACACTCGGTTACCGCCGAGCGTGACCGTCTGTTTATTCACTTCACCGACAGGCCCCCAAACGGCCGGGTCATATTGCAGTTCTACCGCTCCAGCCTGTGTAGCAAAGGACGCCTTGCCTGGCGTGAGGGTGCCCCGTTGGCCCAGTGCGAGCGACGAGCGGTTCATCTTAACCGAATACTCCAATGAAAGCGGCCCCCGGTACTCGGTCATCTGAATCGGCGTAAACACTGTTTCCACTTTCACCGAGCTCGGCAGACAAGTGACCAAGGTCTTGAGGCTAAACCGAGCATGGGTGCCGCTGATCTCAAAGACCACCTTGCCCTCGCGCACCGCCTTGGTGACCGAAGGAGTGAAATCGGAATCCGCCATCGTTCCAGCGGTGAAGGGTTTACCCGTCCCAGAAAAAGTCCCTTGAAGTTCGATCCAGCCCAGCTCGTCAATGAGCACCCGTTTACTGCTGTCGGTGAGTTTACGAAGGTAGCCGCGATCGGAAACCTCCAGGCTGTATTTACTGTTACGGAAACTCCGAGGCGACGCCATCTCCTCAGTCAAGAAAAGCGCGTTTTTATGCTCCTGGAGCTTTAACGCCTCGGCGGAAATCGTGGCAACCGCGGGTACAACCTCGGTTTTGGCGCCTCCCCCACGAGTGAACAACACCGCGCCCAGTCCGCCCAAGACGACCACAGCGGCTACCGCTGCCAGCAGAGCCACAGGTTTCTTTTTGGGTGGCACGGTCACAGTGACCGCTGGCGCCTCGGACGCCTCAGCTACCTCAGCTATCTCAGCTACTGGAACAGGCTGGGCCGCCTTGGCCGATTTGGCTACTGGAGCGCGCACAGGAGCACGGGGAGTTACCTCTGGCGTAGGTGCCGCCGCCTTGGGTGCTAGCGCTGCGACGGGTTTTACGGCTGCTACCGATTTTGGCGAGGCAGTCGGCTTCAGTGGTGCGCCTGCGGCAACGTTTACAGTAACCGGCTTGGATGTCGGGGGTATGGCGGCGGGTGCAGGAGCGGAGGAGGTCTTTTTCACCGGAGGCGATGCGGCGGCGGGTGCTGACTTAGGCGCGGGCGCAGTCACAACCACCGCGGCCTCATCCAACCAACCCGGCGTCCACGGTGCCTCGGTAGCCGTTAGCTGTGAAGCGTGCAGTAACAAACCAAGCGCCGAAACGGGTAACCCAGAATCAATTGCAGGCCCAGTCACGTTGCGCTGGGCGCAAAAGCTAGACAGGTCGGGTGCGAGCAACTCGAGCTCAAGCGCCGACGCGAGGGCCTTAGGCAGCCAAGCCTGCCCGCACGGCAAGCCCGCCACATGTAGTGTCGTCGGCACCACGCCCAACGCAGCGATCGAAGGCCGTAACACAGCAGCCAAGCGCTCCGCGATCGGGCCTGCTGCGTCCGAAAAATCGTAACTGGCGTTAAAAAACAACTTGGTCGCCGCGGCACGGAACCGCAGCCCCAGTCCGGCTTGCACGGCGTCGAAGAGTTGAGCAAAACCAACCGGAATCGACGCAACCGCCTCACAGCCAGCCGCTGAGACACATGCCACTTGGGCGTCCGTTTCAGCGATTTGCCAAATCAACACGCGGGTCGACTCAGGCAAGTCCTGCAGAGTAAGCGCCACAGCGCCGATGCGTGCAGGCAGGGCTAGATTACGAGAGGCCGCGGATAAGCCCAATGAATCGAGGCGAGCGGTAACGTCGTCGAGTTGCGCGCTCGCGCAGCCCGCAATGATCCAAGCAGACGAACCCACCGTGTCCACCCGAGCACCGGTGGCCCCATCGAAGGCGACCGCTTTACAACCGTCGGCACCGACCTGAGCCGCAGTCTCGGCTCGAGCAAGTAAGCTCTTGGTGGTACGTATAGAGGCCGCTTCATCAGCGCTCGCGCGAAGCACAAAACTTGGCGAAGGCGCAATCAGAGCCTTTACCTCACTGGACGCGGCAGTGGCGCCGATTTGCGCGAGGGCTGCGGCGACGGCGCCGGACTCGGGCGCACACTCCCCATAACCCGTTATCTGCCCAGATGCATTCACGGCTAGCAGTTGCACCGAATGGGGAGCCAACTCGACTAACAAACGGGGTGATGAGGGGGTAGCCATGGAGTAAAAGTGGATACAGTGATTAAATTAACCTGAACTAACAGTGTCTACACGGTATGGCGCTTCTTTTCTAATAGGGCAATTTTTTCCACGAGCGCGGAATTTTCCTGTTCGAGCGCCTCTCGTTCAGCTTCCAAGAGCTGCTGCTGATTTTTAAGGGCCGCCTGTTCTTTTTTGATCTGAATGGCCTGCTCAGCTTGGCGTTTTTCCGCAATAGCCAGATTGGCCTCGCGCGCCGCGAAACCTGCGGAAGTTTTATCGAACGAGACCTTGGCCGTGGCGAGGGCTGTATGTTCTTCGCCTGCGGCAGCGGTATCGGCCTCTAACCGCGCCATTAATTTGGCGACCTCCTTCTCTTTTGCCGCCAAAGCCACTTCGCGCGCAGCAAGGGCGCTCGCGCGTTGTTCGGATTGGGCCAACAATGGTGCAACCGAAGCGCGGGCATTGACCTCGAGCTCCGCCAGACGACGTTCCGCCTCGGCCAAGGTCGCAGCGCGTGCAACCAAGGCACGCTCTTGACCCAAAACAGCCTGCGTCCTCTTGGCCAGCTCAGCCATTTTCAAGGACTGTTCCGCTAGCGACTCGTCCAGCCCAGCAGCCTCGGCATCGATCCGCACAGTTTCTGCGGCCAGTTTGACCTGAGTCGCCTTAACTTCGGCCCGCTCGGCTTGGATCTTCGCCTGCGCAGTGACCTGTTCGGCCTTAACCTTTTCCACTGCGGCGAGCTCTTTCGCTAAACGTGCTTGGTCGGCCATCACAGCGGCTTTGGCCGTCTCGACGTCCTTCTCGGCCAAGCCCAATGTCCGCTCGCGATCGGCATACTTTTCGGCCTGCTTCCCGATCTCTTTTTCACGCAAGGCCAATTCGGCAATGTGTTTTTTAACGGCTGCCTGCTCGCTCGCTAATTCGTTGACCTCGGTATCGATCCGCACGGTTTCTGCGGCCAGTTTGACCTGAAGCGCCTTAATTTCTGCCCGCTCGGCTTGGGCCTTCGTCTGCGCTTTGACCTGCTCGGTCTTAACTTTTTGCACTGCGGCGAGTTCTTGATCTAAACGCGTTTGGTCGGCCAACACCGCGGCTTTAGCCGTTTCAATTTCTGTCTCGGCCACACCCAAAGTCCGCTCGCGATCAGCATACTTTTCGGCCTTCTTACCGATCTCTTTTTCACGCGCAGCCAATTCAGCAACGTGTTTTTTAACCGCTGCCTGCTCGCCCGCCAACTCGTTGGCCTCGGCATCAATCCGTGCGGTTTCTGCGGCCAGTTTAACCTGAATCGCGTTAATTTCAGCCCGCTCGGCCTGGACCTTCGCCTGCGCCTTGACCACGTCGGCCTTAATCTTTTCCACTGCTGCGAGTTCTTGGGCTATCCGTGTTTGGTCGGCCAACACGGCGGCTTTGGCTGCTTCGATTTCCGTCTCGGCCACGCCTAAGGTACGCTCGCGATCGGCATACTTTTCGGCCTTCTTACCGATCTCTTTTTCACGCACAGCCAATTCGGCAGCTTGTTTTTTAACCGCGGCCTGCTCGCCCGCCAACTCATTGGCCTCGCTATCGATTCGTGCTGTTTCTGCGGCCAGTTTTACCTGAATCGCGTTAATTTCAGCCCGCTCGGCCTGGGTCAGCGCCCGCGCCTTAACCTGCTCGGCCTTAATCTTTTCCAGGGCAGAAAACTCTTGGGCTAGGCGCGTTTGGTCCGCTAGCACGGCGGCTTTGGCCACGTCGATTTCAGTCTCAGCCACGCCCAAGGTACGCTCGCGATCGACATACTTTTCGGCCTGCTTCAAGATCTCCTTTTCGCGCGCGGCCAATTCGGCAACGTGTTTTTTAACCGCTGCCTGCTCGCCAGCCAATTCGTTGGCCTTGGCCTCGATCCGTTCGGTTTCTGCACTGAGCTTGGCTTGCTGCGACTCGAGCTCGGTGCGCGCCTTAGTCAACGACGCCAACTCGTCCTGAATGGCTCGGCGCTGCGCCGTCAGCTCAGCTGACTCCTGGGCGAGGCGTGCCTGAGCCTGGGGCAAGTTGTTCTTGGCCTCCTCAAGTTTGGTCTGCTCAGCAGCGAGAGATTTCTCCCTTGCTGCAAGCCGCTGCTCGTTCACCTCAAACTCGGCGAGCGCTTTTTTATGTGACTCACCCGCTTGGGTCTGAATGGCGAGCTGTTGGGCTAATTGTTGCTCACGTTCGGCCAATGCCACCGACGCCTCGCTGGCAGCCAACTGGACTTTTTCAAGCGCAGCAAGGTCTACATTAATCTTTTGCCTCTCAGCAACCTGCTTATTTTTTTCAAGGGATAAAATCGACTCTTTTTCGGCCAGCAGCTGCTCGCGCGCTTCGATATCTTGACCACGCGCCACACCGGAGGTGGATGCTAAATTGTGGGCTTCTTGCGCTGCCTGAAGCTCGCGCCCCAGTCGATCGCACTCTTGCCGCAACGTGTTCAGTTCTTTGGTGTCGGCGGCACTCGCACCCTTCGCAGTAGCAGGCAACGATGGAGCCCCGTCTGCAGTCAAAAATTGAGTCAGTCTTGAGCGGCAGGTGGCTGTGGCCGTCGCGCTCCCACCTGTTAAAAACGGCTTAATGAGCTCATCAACCCGTGTCAGCACCCCACTTAAATTCACGGGAACCGGAAAGAGGTCGCGCACCCCAAGGCGGATCGCCTTGACCACAAAATCCAACGGTGGCTTCTCACAGACGAGCACGATGTGAGCATCGGGCTGATAACCGCGGATTTTCTCCGTCAGCTCGATCAATGCGGCTTCCTTCCCCCTCCCATCACAAAGGATGAGATTAAAGTTCTCAGATTGATAGATCGCAGAAAATTCGGCCTCGCTGTCCAGTGGCCGCTGATACAAACCGCCCTCAGTCGCCACTAAGGCGTGGGCATTAAACACATTAGATCCGGTCCGGATTAAAAGAAGTTTGGCCGACACGATATTACAAGAATGAGATGCCTATACGGCTAAACGAGCCGAGCTGAAAAAGGGGTGCGAAAAATCACTCGATACAAGGATAGATCGCAACGACTAAATCTACGGATTTTGCCTTTTGATGAAATTTAAGCGCTCAAGAGCTAAAAAAGTGCGCTTATGCCCTGCCGTTTGCAGTCGCTATCGGATCAAAACAGGGCCTGCGGCAACGACCAGTGGGGCATAATTCGGGGATAATCAGGCAACCAGAACAGACGCATTCAGTTAACTCCAAATATGCACACTTTAACGCCATAAAACGGAAATTTAAATTCAGCTGATTAGCCCCCCGCCGGTTTGACACCGAAGCGTACCTAATATGAAGGACAGGAGCGGTTGCCCGCCACACCATGAAGAAGTCGTCCGCTGCAGTTAAAAACTACTACGTCCTCCCGTGCTGCTTACTGTTACTCAACTTGGCCAACAGTTTAGTGGGATACAAAGCCGAGCTAATTGAGGAGCCGATCCTCCGCACTCTAGTGGTGATCTTCATCGTGCTCTGCGGTTCATCGCTGGTGGCCTTCGTGCTGGCTCCCGCTATTGGTTTGGCGGTGAACACCCTGTTGCGAAGCAGTCGCCGCAATGGCGGTCAAATCGGTGAAACGCTCGCCTTACTCGTGCTCGGTGCAGCGGTTTTCTGGGGCTATTATCTGCTCTGTAATCACGGAGCGGCATCGCTGCTCCCTAAAATCTGGCGCAACGCCTGAGTTCCGCGCCTTAGTCCATCGCGGGTTACACCCCATCAAAGCGAGTGGCCAAAAATAGCCCTGCACCCACTGAATCGACGTGTGCGAAGAGCTTGCGCACGGGCGGAAATGGTCCGCGATTGACCGTATGCGCCATCCTCGAACGGATCGCCTACCGACGTTTCGAGCGTCCGCGCGGTCGGCAGAATTCCTCGGATCGTCACCGCCTTCAGATTAACCACTCCAATCTCTACCTAGTCGAAGCGGAACCTCTTCGCCCGCCGGTCGCACACCAAGGACATCGCCACTGCATTGGCCCAATCAGTGACCGGATTGCGATGGTTCGACTCGATCTCTCGCAGACGAAGCCCTGATCGCTCGTACCCCCAAAGTCCGAAAGCATGCTTCGGGAGGCAAAATAATTAACTGAGGGCAATTAGGGATGTTTTTCCGTTAACTTGCTGGCTTTTAATTTGCTGCGTCTTTTTTGAGGGCGCTCAAATTGTGTCCAACGATTAAGCGAAACCCCTATAAAGCTTAATTTAAAATACTCCAACTCACCCAAGTCGCTTTTTCACCCTTGATGCGCTCCGCTCCCAGTTACACGTTCTTCGCTTTTATATGACCACCGACTCTGCTGCTCCCAAGCCCCTCGCCGCCAACGAAGGTATCAAGACCGCCTCGCGTCACCTGCGCGGCAACCTCGCCGCCGAGTTCGCCGACACCGCTACGGCCGTCGTCTCTGCCGACAGCGAGCAACTCATCAAATTCCACGGCACCTACCAACAGGATGACCGCGATCAGCGTCTGGCGCTCAAAAAAGCCGGCAAAGACAAGGCCTTTTCTTTCATGCTACGCGTGCGTTTGGCCGGTGGTAAAACCACCCCGCAGCAGTGGATCGTACTCGACCAGCTCGCCAACGATTTCGCCCTGCCCTCCCTGCGTATCACCACCCGCCAGACGTTCCAATTTCACGGCGTGCTAAAGGGCAAGATGAAGCCGCTCATCCAGGGCATGCACAAGGTGCTGCTGGACTCCATCGCGGCGTGCGGCGATGTGAACCGCAACGTCATGGCCCCGGTCAATCCCGAGCAATCCCCGGTCATAGAGCAGGTCTACCAAGACGCCGCTAACTGGAGCGACTACGCGCTGCCCAAGACCCGCGCCTACCACGAAATCTGGCTCGACGAAGAGCTCGTCGCCGGCGGCGAACCCGAGGTTGAGACCATGTACGGTAGCACCTACCTGCCGCGCAAATTCAAAACCGGTTTCGCCGTCCCGCCGTCCAACGACGTCGACATTTACTCCCAAGACCTCGGCTTCATCGCCGTGATCGAAAACGGCAAACTCGCTGGTTACAACGTGACCGTCGGCGGTGGCCTCGGCATGAGTCATGGTAACGCGGAGACCTTCCCGCGTGTCGCCGACACCCTCGGCTTCATCACCCGCGACCTCGTGAACAAAGTCGGCGAGGCCGTCCTTACCACGCAGCGCGATCATGGCGACCGCACCAAT
>CANIXX010000042.1 GCA_947471115.1 Opitutaceae bacterium
CGGGTGGTGGAATGGCAGACACGAAGGTCTTAGAAGCCTTTATCGTAAGATGTGCAGGTTCGACTCCTGTCCCGGGCACCACTGTCAGATACAGACCCATCTGGCTCCGCTGAGACGCTGTCCGTTTTGCCTATATTTGCCGAAATCGGCTCTATCCAAAGCAAGGGACAAAGACTTACGTTATAAAAATCAGCGAGATTCCATGCGGGCAAAAAACGACCTTCGCTGAGAACTCGCCCGCTTTTTGGCCGTTTTTATTTGGGGCTGAAATCACGCACCTTATTCCAGTTATAACAAGTCACCCCCTCGGAAACGGACCACTGCTCAGCGAAGGGACATCATTGACGCCTGTGCCGGCGTTGCGTGCGCAAAAATTTGTCAGCCATAGGATGAGCCCATCAATTCCGGAGAGTGATTCTGGGCAAAGCTGCCCAGCCAGCCAGGCGTGGAAGGGCCGGGCTTCGCCAGTGGCCAAGTCGTCCATGTCATTGTGAATCACCGCGTCGACGGTTCCAGCGGCGAGCAATTTGGCCACGGCGGCGGCACGTGAGGGCGCATCGGCACCGGCGGTGAGCTTGAATCCGATGACTTTAAGCGGGTGCGGGGCGGCGTAGTTCTTCAACTCCGGTAGAAGTTTGGGCGTGGGTACCAAACGAATTGTCAGTTCGGCGGCGTAAGAGGACATTTTGCCCGTGTGGCTGGTGTCGGGCTTGTAGTCGGAAACGGCCGCGCAGTGGATGACCGCGTCGTAGGACCCCGTGGCTAGGAGGCGGCGCAGGGCAGCTTGCAAGTCGGCGGTGGAGGTGAAGGTTTCCGTGTCGCTCGCGCAGGCTGGGCGTACGGCGGCTTCACCGTGGAGTAAGGTCACGCGGTGGCCCTGGGCGGCAAGGGCGTCGGCTAACCGTGCGCCAGTGCGGCCGGTGCTGACGTTGGACAAAAAGCGCACCACGTCGATGGGTTCGCGGGTTGCGCCGGCAGTAATGAGGATGTTCATGGGGCGGATTGGCGTCGTCCTCGATTCTCGTTAATTGAATCACTCGCCAGCAACACCGAAGCAGACGTCGGAAGCAGGCGGATTGGCGACCCGGAAGTTGCACCGGCAAGGCCGACGTTACAATGCGGGTTACGGGTGGGCTTCGGAGAGACAAGAGTTGGCCAACAACGGCAAGCCGTGTGCCCCGTGGACGCAGCTGGCGGCGTGATTCCCCTTTTTTCCGCTGTGATACCACTCAATCGCTATCGTTTTTTAAACACCTGAAATACTGCGTTAAATTTTCTTTGATTTTTTTTGAGCGTTTAGGAATGGGCTGCGTCTATGTTAATGTAGTCAGTTTTGTGGTTTTAGGTTTTGCAGTGTCAGGTCACAAAAGCCGTCTCCCCCGAGGCGGCTTTTGTGCGTCCAAAGGTCAACTGCCTCCGCGCTTTTGTGGCGCCCCGTGAAATGCCGGCGCGCAACGAAAGCCCCTCCCCCGCTGCATCTCCGCGATGAATCGATGGAAAACCGTGGGGCCCGCACCGGGATCGGGCGGGCTTTTTTGTCGCCTGGGGGTGCGCGAGCGTTTGTGGTGAGGGCATGATTTCCTTGCACGAGGGCCGAGGCACCCGGACCAAAAAACCACCGGCACAAACGCTCGTTCTCGGGCTAACGGTGGCGGGCTGCTCGCCGCGAATCTGGCGCCGGTTGGTGGTGCGCGAAGCAATGTGGCTGGCACGCTTACACGACTCCATCCAAGTGGCCTTCGATTGGTTCGATTACCAGACCCACACCTTCACCTTGGGCGACGTTCGCCTAGGCAACCCGGCCAAGGCCGTCGGCATTAGCATCGAGGACGATCGTGATGTCACCTTGCTCGATGCGGAGTTGGCCAAACGCGGCGCGATGGCGTACGACTACCATTTTGGCGAGGGCTGGCGGGTGGATATCCGCGTGGAAGCGGTGCTGCCGCTGGTGAAAGGCGAAATTTACCCCCGCTGCCTGGCGGGCGACCGTGCTGGCCCCCCCGAGGACTGCGGTGGCGTGGAGGCCTATCAAGATATGCTCGCCTGCATCCAAGAACCCTCAACCGAGTTGGGCCGCGAATGGCTGGAGTGGCTAGGCCCGCTGCATGATGTCGAGCGCTGCGACTTGGCCCTGATCAACAAGGGACTTAAGAAGTTCAGTAAGTAAGCCAGTAAACCAAGAATTGACACCTAGCCCGGCACTTGCTGGGTTGTGGGCCGTTCTTTTTAAATGTGCGTGGTCAGTCGGGAGGAACCAACGGTAACCGTTTGGAGCCTCCATCTGACCATGAATACGATCAAAGATAAGTTATCGCTCAGCGTCATCGGTGGGTTTGCACCTTCTGGATTCTTCAAAAAGTCCAAAGTAAATGCCAACCAGCCGAGCTTGATTGCTGTGCGGAAACAATATGAAGCCGCAACGTCGGCCCAGGCCGCACGCCTTAACGGGTTGCTCAGCCGCGGGACGACTTCGCCCCTGTAATTCTAACGGGATTGCAGTTAAAACCAGTAAATAACGCCGCCCGGGAGCTCACGCTTCCGGGCGGTTTTTCTTTTTGCACTTACCGACTGCGCTTAGGCGTCCAAAACCAAATCGCCCTTGGGCGCGGCTACGCAGGCCAGGCAGGAACCCGGTTCGGGCTTGCTCCCCGGCGCCTGGGCGTATGTCACCTCGCCACTTCGAATCGCCGTCACACAGGTGCCGCACTGGCCGGCGCAACAGCCCGAGGCGATCGCAACCCCTTGAGATTCAGCAAACGCCAGTAGATTACCCGCTTCAGGATTCCACGCTACGCTTTTACCAGACTTGGCAAAAGTCACCATCACCGGTTTGGCGCCGGCTTCGGTCGCCACGGCCGCCACGGGGGCCGCTTTCTTGACGCTGGCGGGGCCGAAGGCCTCATAATGCACCTTGTCATCGGGTACGCCCCACTCGGCCAGCCCCTTGACAACGGATTCCATCATCGGGCCAGGCCCGCACATGTAGTAATCAAAATTATTCGAGGGCAGAACCTTTTTAAACAGGTCCACGCCGACGCGGCCGTGATGCTGGTAGTCAACACCCAGTTTATCGTCCTCGGTGGGATTGGAATAACAGACGTGAAGGTTGATATTGCTATACTTAGCCGCCATCGCTGCCACGTGCGCCTTCATGATGTGCTCTGCACCATGGCGCACCCCGTAAAACCACCAGATTTCACGCCGCGAGCCGTTTTGTATAATCTCGTTCATCATGCTCAAGCACGGCGTGATACCGACGCCGCCGGAGATTAAAACCACCGGAGACTGCTTGTTGGTATCGAGGAAGAAATGGCCGCCGGGCGCCTTCACATCCAAAATCGCCCCTTCATGTATCGAATCATGGAAGAAGTTGGAGGCCAGACCGGCTGCATGCTCGGGCTTGGAGGGCGGGCAACGCTTGATAGTCACCCGATAATAATCAGGCAGAACCGCATCGCTTAAACTGTAGCAGCGAATGGTTTTCTTTTTCTGATTTGGGATATCAAGTTCAAAGGTGAGGTATTGACCGGGCTTAAAGGGCGGCAGCGGTTTTTTGTCGTGTGGAGCCAAATAAAACGACGTGGCGTCACTGGTCTCCGGTACCTTCTTGATCACACTAAACTTGCGTATACCGCTCCAAACACTGCCGCCGGTTTCAGCCTTTTTGAGCGCCTTTTGCGCAATGAGCAGTTCAGTCGATAGTTTTTGCAATGAAATCGCCTGCGCCTGTTTTTGCGCGCTGAGTGCACGCAACTGAGCCACCAGCAGGGATCCCAATATAGCCACGACCAGCGCGACAAGAATGAGGCCGAGTGAAAGGAGAATATATTGGGACATGGGTAACAAATACGACTCAGACAACTGTTCGGTTAAAACTTACGGCGCACCTCGACGCGGACGCCAGTGACGTCGGGATTATTGTCCCGAAACACGTTGATCAGATCGGTACGGAAGATCCACGCATTGCTCAGATTGCGCTGATAACGGGCACCGAGGCCGTACTCAGGGGCTTTGTCGGCAGCCGTACCTGGTTGGTCGAACGCATCAAGAGCGGCAAATTCAAACACCACTTGCTGAGTGAGATCGAAGAGATACTCGATACCCAAGGCGCCGCCGTAAGTGTTATGGCCGGTATCATCCATAGTGGGAAAACCAGTAATACCGTCGGTTTCAAAGTTAATACCCGTGTTTAACAATACGCCGCCAGCTCCAGCCGCGCGGGCCAGCGATTGCGGGCGGTCAAAACCAGCCCAAACATTCATGTAGGGCACCAGCGTCAGGGGCTTGGACGAGATTAAGCTGTTCTCAATGAGGAACAAATAACCGTCCGCCGTCTGCGTTTGACCAGCTCCAGGCTCTTGGCCGAAATTGGCGATCACCCGCACGCTGTTGGAAATGCGGTCCCAATACCGGCGCGTGAATGCAGCCGAGGCGTTATGATAACTGAGGTTGTCCTTGCTGTCGTGACCGTCGACGTAGCCATAGCCGGCCTCCCAGTAACCCGACATGGCCTCGATGAAGGTGTTGAAACCAAAAACACCCGAGTTGTCATTATTAGCCATCGCCGCGGTGGTGACCCGGTCAAAACCGGCGAAAAAGGTCACGTCCATATTACTAATCTGTAGCGCGGGGCTGTTGCGCGCCGGAATAGTAAACGCAAAGCCGGTAATCGCGTCCTGCATCCAGACGCCGTTTTGAAACAACAGCGGAATGAGGCCGGCGGTGAAGGGAATGTCGTAGCCGTTGTCCTTATTGGTCGCACCGGAAATAATACGGGCCATGTCGCCCTCGATAAACAGAGCGTCGGGCTCAAGGTCGAAAATCGCCTTGTTGTCACTCTGCCCGTCCACTTGTGAAACACGCGCCACATCGCCGCGTCGATCGAGCGGGGTGAAGGTCGCATGAATACGCTCGGTTGCGGTGATCTTTAAATCGAGATCCAGCGTCAGTTTACTGGCCACGATTTCCTTATCCTTGCCGCCGGTATTGTTATAGCCGACCACCGTGCGCCAATCGCCGTAAAGCAGCAGTTGCGGGAAAACCAGGTTCTTTTCGCCAAACAGGTTGATACCTGGATCAAATTGACCGGGACCATACATCTCACGGCCCAATTCCAACAGCGGGCGGGCCGTCGGGTTGGCGTGTTTGGCACCATAAATGTCGAGCTGACGCTGGAAATCGTAGGGCAGGTTGTAGACTGGATCGGGCCCGAATTTGTACGTGGCAGCATCGTAAGGAACAGGCTTTGCACGTGCATCCATTGCAACGTGGCCCTCGCTGGCCCCTGCGGAACCAATCGAAGCTAAAACCAATCCAGCACCCAGGGCATGTTTAAGGATCATTTGAGAGGAGGTCATGGGATCAACGAGCGGGATTTACCGTGAATTCAGCAGCCGAGGGGTGAAGGTCGATCATCCACTCGTTCATCGATTGATTCATCTCGGGGGTCGCCTCGATGAAGTTCATGAAGTAAATCGGTTCGGCGCGACTGCGCATACGAATGGCGAGACGGTAACGCCCGGGCGTTTTTATGGCCGAGGCCGGAATCGTGTAACTGGCGGTGCGCTTGGACAACGGCGGCAGACTGCGGCTTTCCATGCGCACAAAGGGCGGATGGTTCAAGACACTCGTCGGCACGCCGGCCGGACGGATAAAGGGAAGTTGGTCGATATCCATGTTGATCGGCAGATACATCTCGCGATCCGTGCCCTTGATGTTCGTGGTCAGGAACTTGGTCTGGAGATTGAAGAGCTGGCGATCAACCGGCACGCGGCCCGCACGCACATCTGCCGAGTGCAGGTCGGCCATATCGCCTTGGCTATCGACATAGCCGGATTCCCACACGCGGGTGCCTTTTTCGTCAAACAGGGCGACATTGAGCCAAAGCTCGGGCTGAGCGCCGAGGGAGCCTGAGGGCAGGTTGTGGCCGGAGTTCGTGTTATGCAGAACATAGTTCACCTTCAGGGCTTTTCCGACGACCGGATCGGACTGGAAGAAGGGGCCGTCGAGCTTGGCGCCGTTGTTCATGACCTGTTCGCGCAACTTCTTTTTCTGCTCCAGCATCACCAGATTTTCATCAACGATGAGGCGTGCGTCGGTGCGGTCTTCGACCGAGGCCCACTCTTCGGGGAAGGTGAAATCGGCAGGCTTTTTGGCCACTTTTTTCTCGAATTCCGGGGTGCCCCAGCCGGCCCGGTAGTCAAATTTCAGCCAGCTCTGCAGGGCGAAGCGCTTGGCCTCAGGATGGTGCGGGAAAATGCCGGGGTGCACGATCGGATAACCTGGGCCAAAAAAGGCGTGGTTGGAGTGCTTACGACCAGGGTTGATCTTCTTGCCGTTGACGATGGCTGCCGGGCCGGTCTCGAAGCCCTCGGCTTTGCCGGGCACCTTGCCCATGTGACACTCTTGGCAGCTAATTCCCTGTGCTGCGGCGGGTGAGGCTCGGTATTGATCCCAGACGACTTCCAGTTTGATGCCGGGGTGCACGGCCACCTGATGGCACGAAACACAGAATTCGGATTTGCTCAGGTTCTCAAATTTTACGGCGGAGTTATGAATCACCTGCCCGGGACCCGGATCTTGGGGCGAGAGCTTAACATGGTGCTTATCCTTGTTTAAAATAATTTCCGTCAGACCGTCGGCACTGGAATTGCCGTAAACGGGCTTGGTGATGTCGCCCATTTCGATCCGGCGCTCGCCGTTCACACGGGAGTACTCTTCTTTGACGCGGTGGCAGGTCACGCAAGTGATGCCCTCTCTCGATACCTCGGAACGCTCCCAAAGGGGTTGTTCGCGCGTTTCGCCCAGCGTGGTACCGACCGCAACATGGCAGCGCATGCAGAACATGCCGATGGTGCCCTGCGCCAAGTCGTTGATCTTCTGCTCAAACTTGTGGAAGACGGGCGAAATCGACGCGTAGGCGTGGTTGGAGGAACGCCATTCGTCGTAGATTTGCTTGTGGCAGGGAGCGCATTCAGAAGCACTTGGGAAATTATTCTTGGCGTAGATCGCCAGATGCGGGTCAACCGGATCGGTCGCTTTGGGTTTTGCCGGGGCCAAGGGTGCGGAGGCCCGCTTTGGTTTGACCACAGGAACATCGTCGCCCCCCAGTAAATCGTCATCCGCAGCTGCCGCAACTTTGACGGCTGGCTTAGCTACAATAAGAGAAATCAATTCGTCGTCTGCCGAGGGCACTTTGGCGACAGCTGGTTGGGCGAACGGTTCGGCGTGTAACAGAACGCCCGCCGTAAGTAGGGCGAAGCATCCAGATGTCAGGTTTTTGTAGGCAAATGGGAAACGCATAGGAATGAGGTGGAACGGTATTTCTTATACTCGCCCATGCCGACCATCCCTGCGCAAGCCGATAATCAGGCCTGCGCCCATTTCGCACTCCATTTGTTTTGTGGGCCCCGTTTAGCTGAGCACCATTAATAGGTCACCGTTTAATAGATTATTAAATACGCACGTACAGCCCTGCTCGGGGTTGGCTCGGGAAATTTTATCGAGAATATTCCTACCGTTGACATTGAGTCATTCTGCTTCTCCACATCAGACGACAAATTCATTGGGTCTACACCCCGATTTAAGCAATTCTTCGAAAAAACCATGCCCGCCCAAAAAAACTTAAAAAACCTAGTGGCCGCCTGCTTGGCCGCCCTATTTGTTGCGCCCTGCCTAAGCTTCGCTGCCTTGGATAGTTCAAAGCTGGTGGGCCCAGGAAAGTGCACCGATTGCCACAAGAGCGAGGCCAGCGCCTGGCAGGAGATGAAGCACTATAAAACCTTCGACGATCTGCACCGTCGCCCCGCCGCCAAGGAAATCGCCGCCAAGCTGGAGATCATTAATATCAAGACGGAGAGCACGTGCATGCAGTGCCACTATACGGTGAACGACACCGGCCGCGCGGTTGCTGGCGTTTCCTGCGAATCGTGCCACGGTGCAGCAGCCGATTGGATCACCGTCCACAATGAAAAGGGCCGCCGAGCCGACGCTGTCGCGCAAGGTTTTATTTCCCCCAGCAACATCTACCAACTGGCAGTCAATTGCTACTCGTGCCACACCGTTCCCAATGAAAAACTGGTGAACGTGGGCGGCCACCAGGCCGGCAGCGCGATCGAGCTGGTCTCATGGGTGCAAGGCGAAGTCCGCCATCACTTTAAGAGCGGTACCACCAATGCCGATGCGACCCCCGAGCGGAAGCGCATGCTTTACTTGGTCGGCCGCGTCGTCGACCTCGAATTCAGTCTGCGTGGCGTCGCAAATGCCACCGAAAAAGCCACCTATGCTGTTTCCATGGCCCGCCGCGCCAAGGCCGCCCGTGCGGAAATCCAAAAAATCCTCGACGTGCTCCCCCGTGATGAGGTCAAGGCCGTTGCTGCTGCAGCCGATGGCGTTGCACTAAAGCTCAATAACAAAGAGCCCATCATGGCAGCCGTTCAAACCATCAGCGATCTCGGCCGCAAAATCAGCGACACCTACAAGGGCGAAGAACTGGCCGCGCTCGACGCCCTCATTCCCACCGTTGTGCAGGGAACCCCTTACGGTGCAGCACCGTAATCGGCCGCTCACGCTAATCCAAGGCTGCTAACCACCGGAACCATGTCTGAAGCCCTCGCCACCATCTCTCGCCCTCAACGTTGGGACGTCCCCTTCGAAAGTGAAATGGGCGCTGAGGCGGTGGCGCGGATTTTATCCATTCCGCCGTTTAGTCAAATCGACGCGAGCCGCTTTCCGGCCAGCACATCTCTGCCCGATATTCTTTTAAACGACACCGGCCTGCGTTCGTTTAAGAAAAACCAGGTCATCGTCCGTGAAGGCGACTACGGCAATTCCGCCTTTTTTATCATCACGGGCAGCGTCCGGGCCGCCTTGGGCAAGGATGCCATTCCGGCGGAGGTACTCGGCCGCCGCCAACCCGAAAAAAAGGACTTTCTCTCCACCCTGCGCCAGTTGTGGGGCAACGCGCGGTACCCCGAGGTGCGCAGCCTCAGGCGTTATAAAGACGCCAAGGCAGGCACCGAGCATGAAAAGGTGGATACCACTGCCATTTTCCTGCACGACATCCCCAGTGTCCTTAAAGGAGGAACCGCTGTATTAACCGCAGGTATGTTCTTCGGCGAAATCGCCGCCTTGAGCCGCACCCCGCGTACTGCCACCATTTTTGCCGAGGAAGATTGCGAGCTGCTCGAAATCCGTTGGCAAGGCTTGCGTGAACTCCGTTTACGCGCCCCGGAAATCAAGCAGTTCATTGATACCAACTATCGCAAATACTCTCTAGAGAACCACCTCCGCGAGACCAAGTATTTTAAAGACCTCAGCCCTGCAGAGCTTAAGGAGGTCGCGAATCAGACCCGTTTCGAGACCTACGGCAGCTTCGACTGGCATTCGAATTACAAAAAAAATAGGGATGTGGCGCCTGAGGAGCGCATCAAAGAGGAGCCGCTGATCGCCGAGGAAGGTCAATACGCCAACGGCTTGGTCCTGATTCGCGCCGGGTTTGCGCGCATGAGCCAAAAATATAATCAAGGCGAACGTACCGCGAGTTATCTCTCTCGGGGCCAAATGTTCGGCTTCGACGAAATCGCGCACAATTGGAACTCCAAAGATTCGGCACCGCTTCAATATACGCTGCGCGCACTCGGCTACGTCGACGTCCTCGTTGTGCCGACCTCCGTGGTCGAACAATATATCTTACCCAAAATCCCCCAATCGGAATTCCCGCCCCCGATTGTCGCCCAAATCAAACAAATCAACGACCGCCGCGATGGCGAGTTGTCGACGGATGTCGTGGAATTCCTGGTGGACAATCGCTTCATCAACGGACGCGCCACCATGGTGATGGATTTGGATCGCTGCACACGCTGCGACGACTGCATCCGCGCCTGTGCATCGGCGCACGATAATAACCCGCGATTTGTCCGGCACGGGCACCAGATCGGGCGCTATATGATAGCCAATGCCTGTATGCACTGCCTCGATCCCGTGTGCATGATCGGCTGCCCAACCGGAGCCATTCATCGTAACGCACTTGGCGGCCAAGTGGTTATCAACGATACCACGTGTATTGGCTGCTCTACTTGCGCCAATAGCTGCCCCTACAATAACATCCAAATGGTCGAGATTCGCAATGAGTTCGGCGAACACATCCTGGATCAGGAAAGTCGACCGGTCACCAAGGCCGCTAAGTGCGATCTCTGCGTTGAGCAAGTCACGGGCCCTGCGTGTATCAACGCTTGCCCGCACGACGCTCTGACTCGTGTCGATATGCAGGACACTCAAACCTTTGCCAAATGGCTTCAACGTTAACGTTTTTCTCAAAGCGGCGCCTGATAAACTTCGGCCTGCTTCTCTCGGCTGTTGCCGCCTTTTGGGTGCTTCAAGAAATTTATGCCAATGGCATTCATGCCACGGCTATATTGTCAGGGGCGACGCTGTTTGGTACCTGCCTTGTATTGGCCCTGTTTAACGCGCGAAAAAAGCTCCCGTTTATCCCGCTGCTGAAAGCATCGACGTGGACGCAGTTCCATATCTACGCTGGTTGGTTTGCCGTTGTGGTTTTCTTTTTTCATACGGGGCTTCGTCTGCCGGATGGCCGCTTTGAGATCGCCCTTTATATTGTTTTTTTAGCAGTCGCTCTGAGCGGCGTGCTGGGCTTGATCATTTCGCGCATTTACCCCTCACGATTGCGCTTATATGGCGAGAATTTGATCTACGAACGTATCCCGGGATTACGCCAACAGCTGCAAACCGATGTGGAGAAAATCATCTGGAAAAGTGTAAATGAGACCAAGTCCTTTACCTTGGCGCGCATGTATGAATCAAAGTTAAAAGACTATTTCTCCACCAAAAAGAATACCTTGCTCCACTTGGTCGGCTCAGAGGAAGCGGTCAACGACCTCACCGAAGAACTCAATCAGCTCCAACGCTACATGGTGGCCTCTGAACGGGTGTTTCTGGCCGAAATCATCGAATGCGTGAAAGCCAAGGATAATCTGGACATGCAAGCGACCTGCCAAGGCGTGCTCAAGTACTGGTTATTTATACACATTCCGCTCACGTTTAGTCTATTGCTCATGGGGCTGCTGCATGGGCTTATGGCTTTGGCGTTTAATTGATACTTCTGCCCAAACCGACATGAAACGCCTTCAGCGATTCGATTTTAAATTCAGCCGCTACCAGCGCCCCAATCAAGATTGGGAGTGCGGCAGTGCAGATGCCTGTGCCCATTGCCCATTGGGGCCAGACAGTAAGGGACAGTGCCGAGCCACAACTGAATGCAAGCCCCGTAAAGAAGGCGACCGGTGGAATTGTACTCGCTCCGATTCACAAGGAGGAAAATGCGCCGAGGGGCCGCTGCCTGATGGAACGTGTTGTAAGGCCATTCCTCCGTGCACCCCGCGCCGCAGTGTGCGTTCCCAGCGTAAACTGGCTGTCGTTCTCGTTGTTGCATTAACCCTGGGCGCGATTCTGATCGCATTGGGCTTACCGAGCCGGAATCAAACCTTTAATCCAGGTCCGGTGATCGCGCAGCACGCGGCCGATGGCATTTCCTGCGATCGGTGTCATACGACCGCCCAACTCACATCGAGCGCGTGGCTGGCCTCGGCCTTCACCACCTCCAGTACCCACGCCAGCAGCGAGCGCTGCATGGCCTGCCACAATTTGGGCGCCCAACCCATGCAACCGCATGGACTTAAGGCGGAGGAACTCAGCCTCATTACACAAAAAATAACCGGCTCCGGCTCAGTCAACACGGCCGTCGGGGCGATTGCCGATCATCAGGGCAATGTTTCCTGCGCGACCTGCCACAAGGAGCACCATGGACGTGATTTTGACTTAAAGAAGGTCGCTGATTCATCATGCCAAGTTTGCCATAGCGTCCAGTTTGAGGGCTTCCCCAACGGCCACCCCGATTTCAAGAGTTATCCCTATGATCGCCGTACGCGGATCATGTTCGATCACAACGCCCATATATCAAACTACTTCCCTGCGGCCAAAGATCAGAAAACGGTTCCTCAAGGCTGCAACAGTTGCCACGTCACCGACAGTGCCAATCGCCTGATGCTGGCGCGCAATTTCGAGCAGTCCTGCGCACAATGTCATAGCGACACGATTGTCCGGCCAGGTGCTGCGGGTATCGCTATATTAAGTGTTCCCGGCCTAGATCCGGCCTTCCTTAAAGCCCGCGCAGCAACCCTCGGCCAATGGCCCGCCGATGCGGACGGTCCACTAACGCCCTTCATGCGTTATTTTTTAATGTCAGACGCCAAAGCGCAGGCCGCTCTGGAGACATTAAAGGGAGTCGATTTAATGTCGCTCCCGCGCTCCCGCCCAGAACTAGACGCGGCCGCCGAAACCCTAGCCTGGGCCACCAAGGAGCTCATTGCCGACCTGGTTATTTCCGGCCATGACACCATTAAAAAGCGGCTCGGTGTGAGCGCTACCGGGCTTGCTGGTTCGATTTCCCCCGAAATCATCCAAGCCTTTACGCGGGCCGAGTGGATTCCTGATTTATTAGTAGAAGTTGCCGCTCACCGTGCAGGGCAGGCACTGCCCTCCAAGGCAACCCCCAAACCGGTTGCTACGGTGGTAGTTGCCGCGCCCGCTCCGGTTAAACCGGCCGCCAAAGCCACCGACGACATTCTCGGCGGCGATGACATTTTGGCCGATGCACCCGCTGTGCCGGTCAAACCAGTCGCAAAGACGGTCGCCAAGGCTGCGGCGCTAGACGACGACATCATTGATGACGCACCCAGCACCCCGGTTGTCAGCAAGCCCGTGGCCCCGGCGGCACCTAAACCAATCCTTGGAGAGAAGTGGACATCGGGTGGCGGTTGGTATGCATCCAATTCCGACTATTCGGTTCGGTACCGTATTACCGGCCATGCGGACCCGTTTGTAAAAGCCTGGCTAGAGTATGCCGCCGCTCAAGCCACCACCCCGGACGCCCTCAATCAGTTTAAAACGTTGGCCGAGACCAATAGTTGCACGAAATGCCACAGTATTGACCAGAAACCGGGTGCCGGCCTGGTGGTCAATTGGCACAGTGCGACCACCAACACCCAGACGCATAAGTTCACTAAGTTCGACCATGGAACCCACTTCAGTCTTTTGAGTGAAAAAGGCTGCCAGTCCTGCCACCAGATCGATCCTGCAGCTCAATATAAAGCGGCCTTCAAGGACAATTTAAATCCCGCTGTATTCACGAGCAACTTCCAAAAAGTGAACCTCATGAACTGCGCGAGTTGCCATAACCCGCAAGGTGCGGGCAACAGCTGTACGCTCTGCCACAATTATCATATCGGAACGTTCACGCCGACGGTTAAGTCCGCCTTCAACAATGATAAACCGGTGAGCGCTTCGGTTCCGAAGCCGTGAAGCAATTTTCAGAGGATTGTTCACTTATCCGGTATAATATATCCGTAAAAGCGGCATACGAAGAATACAAAGGCAGTAACATCAAGGTGCAGGATTGAGTTCTGCGGTAGTGCGGTGCTTCAGCCCGCAGGTTTACAACGGATTACCCTCACCTGTGATTACCGATACGGGCTAAAGCTCCGCACTACTTTCAATCCGGTACTTTGAAAGTGTCTGCCTACTGGTTTTACCAAATACCCCAAGCGATAATCCACGGTTGCGGACGCTAAGCCCCTAGGTAGTCTTCTGGCCGCAACACTCCAAACCCTATATTTATGAACTTCCATTTGCGCGCTCGTTGTTTTCTCGGCGGATTTCTCATCCTCGCCCCGCTTTTGACTAGTTGCACCAGTCCCGAAGGTAAATCGACTACCAACCCCGCCCACCCAGGGCCCGCTGTTGGGCAAGCGGTCGGCAATGCAGTCGGCGTGGTTGGCGGCAATGTCGTCGGGGCGGCTGTCGGGGCTGTTGAAGGAACGGTTAGCGGGGCCCAAAAACCCTTCACCAACGAACCGCGCACCGTGCGCACTTGGCGGACGGAAACAACAAGCGACGGGCGCACCATTCAAGTCCCCTACGACACCTCGGTCGACGCTTACGGCCGTCCCATTACCATAAACAAATAAACCTCCAGGTTTACCCGTGGAAAAGCGCCGTCGGCCAAGACGGCGCTTTTCTTTTTCGTGACTAGGTTCAAAAATGGGAGCACTTTTTACTCCCTTGGTGTAACTCAAGTGCGCCGCAGGGGGCCGACCCTAAAGGGTCAAATAACCGCGCACACGTCCAAACTCAGCCGTGCGCGAACTTAGCGCGGCTCATTTTTTCGCACTAAAGCCCCCCCCCCCGGCCTTTTGCCCGCCCCATTCCAGCCGAGGGTCCCTTTGGATCGGCCCAAACCATGACCCGTAGCCCCAAAAAACACGTCGAGAACTACGTCAAATATTTCTCCATGTCGCACTCGGTTGCAGTAGGTCGCATTTACCGCAAAGAAATCGCCTAAATCCCGTAAATAAAAACAAGAAAGCCCTTTAGACGTGATCTAAAGGGCTAAAATTGGGTGCAGGGGTTGGATTCGAACCAACGACCTTCAGGTTATGAGCCTGACGAGCTACCGGGCTGCTCCACCCTGCAATAAGTGGGAAGGGCACACCATCACCGCCGCTCGCGCCCTGTCAACGGCCTTTTTTCAAAAAACCAGATTCTCCGCTTGCCAGCCCCGCAGAGCACCTCTGTTGTCTGCCGCTCCTTCGCCCACCACGGGCGCAGGAAAATCAACCAACAACCAGCATCTCTCGATCGCAAGGCGGCCCTCTGGCCGACCTGTGTTTCAGGCAGATAACATAGATCAACTCCCATGAACGTAACTCCTAAGGACCTCCTCGACGCCGGCGTACACTTCGGCCACCAGACCAAACGTTGGAACCCGCGCTCCAAGCCCTACGTCTTCGACCACCGCCAGGGCATCACCATCATCGACCTCGGCAAGACCCACGAGCTGCTCCAGAAGGCCTACACCTTCCTCGAGGAAACCGTCGCCGGCGGCGGTAACGTGCTCTTCGTTGGCACCAAGCGCCAGGCCCAGGAAATCGTCCGCGAGGCCGCTATCGCCACCCACCAGCCTTTCGCTGTTGACCGTTGGCTCGGCGGTACCCTCACCAATTTCGCCACCGTCAAAAAATCCATCGCGAAGTTCAAGAAGTTCCAGCAGCTGGAAGCTTCGGGCGAACTGGCCAAGCTCTCCTCCAAGGAAGAGTCCGCTATCAAGCGCGAGATGGTGCGCATGAATAAGAATTTCTCCGGCATCGTCGACATGGCGAACCTGCCTTCCGCTGTGTTCGTCCTCGACGCCCACCAGGAAGCCATCGCCGTCGCCGAAGCCAAGCGCCTCGGCATTCCTTGCGTCGGCCTGGTCGACACCAACTCCGACCCCACCCAGCTCGCCTACCCGATCCCCGGCAACGACGACGCCGTGAAGTCCATCCGCATCATCGTCGACACCGTGATCGAGGCCGTTCAGAGCGGTCTGGCTCAGCGCGACAGCCGCCGCAACACCCGCGGTCAGGCCGACCTGCGCGCCGTCTCCTCCGAGATGGCCGTCTCTGCTGGCGCCACCAACGAAGCCGGCGAAGTCGACCTCTCCAAGATCTCCATCCCGTCCTCCGTCGAGGTCTCCGAGGCCGACATCGCCGCTTCCGCCAAGAAGAGCGCTGCCACCCCTCGCAAGAAGGTCGCCGCTCCCAAGGCCTAACGCCCCCTGTTTATCTAAAAATGAGCACTCCAATCACCGCCCAACAAGTCAACGACCTGCGTGGCCAAACCGGCGCCGGTCTCATGGACTGCAAGCGCGCGCTTGTTGAAACCAACGGCAACTTCGAAGAGGCCGTCACCATCCTTCGCAAAAAGGGTGCAGCCTCCGCCGCCAAACGTGCGGATCGCGAAGCCAAAGAAGGCCTCATCGAGAGCTACATCCACGTCGGTGGCAAAGTTGGCGTTATCATCGAGGTCAACTGCGAGACCGATTTCGTGGCCCGTAACGACGACTTCAAGGCCCTCGTTCGTAATCTCGGCATGCATATCGCCGCCGCCAACCCGATCTGCGTTTCCCGCGATCAGGTTCCCGAGGCCGATATCGCCGTCGAGCGCGACATCGCAGCCGCCCAGGTTGCAGGCAAGCCGCCCGCAGCCGTGCAGAAGATCGTTGAAGGCAAACTCGAGAAGTATTTCGCGACCGTCGCGCTTCTCGATCAGCCCTTCGTGAAAACCCCCGAGAAAACCATCAAGGAGATCCTCACCGAG
>CANIXX010000043.1 GCA_947471115.1 Opitutaceae bacterium
GAAGAACATGGCGTGGTGGCCGACGTCGATGTGCTGGTCGGCACCTGCGGCAAGACCCTGGCCTCGGGCGGTGCCTACACGCTGTTTCACCACGAGCTGTGGCGGGACGCGCTGATCAACGAAGCCGGTGAATTTATCTATTCCACGGCGTTGCCACCGCCCTCGGCTGCGGCGGCGAGGGCGGCGGTCGGGCGCGTGCGCGAATTGGCGGCCGCTGACCAAGCCGGGTGGAAACACGCGTCGCGGCGCCTGCGTGAGCGACTGCGCGGGGCGGGCTGGGACGCGCCCGAAGGCGACGCGCCCATCGTGCCCATTATGATCGGTGACGCGGCGCGGACCGTGGCGTTGGCCACACACCTGAGGGCGGCGGGTATCGGGGTGGCGGCGGTGCGGCCGCCTACGGTTCCCGAAGGCACAAGCCGGCTGCGCCTGTCGTTGCAACGCACGTTTAATGAGGCGGACGAAACGCGCTTGCTGGCGGCCTTGGCTGCCGGACGGGAGTTGTTGTGAGGATCGCCTGGATATTGGGCTGGGCGGTGTCGGCGGGCTGGTTCGCGCCGCTGGCGCAGGCGGCGTTTCCCGATGCCGAGCACCACTTTTTTGCGGCTGAGCCTAAATGGCTGGAGCAACTCCGCGCAGGCGGTCGGTGGGATGCGGTGGCGGGGTATTCGTTGGGCTCTCTGCTGCTGTTGCAGGAGGCCGAGGCGGTGATGAAATTGACGCCGCGTGTCGTCTTGCTCTCGCCTGTACTAGCGTTTGCGCAGGAGGAGGGGTTGGGCGGTAAAGTGCCGCGGACTCAGGTGCGCTATCTGGCGCGCTGGGTGCGGCGGGATCCGGTCGCGGCGTTGGCGGATTTTTATGCTCGTGCCGGACTCTCGGGCTGCGAAACGGCGGATCCCAATGTCTCCGCCGAAGAGCTGCAATGGGGATTGGATAAACTCGCGCTGGACCGCTTTGACGCGCCGTGGCCGCAGGGCTGGACGGGTTACGTCGGTGCCGATGATGCGCTGCTGGACGCGGGTGTGCTGGTGCGGATTCAGCCAGCGCTTAACGCGGTGGACGGCGCCGGCCACCACCCGGACGTACTGTTGCACGCCTGGGCGCGTGATTGCCGATGAACGCCGAGCCGACCTCGCTCGCGCATGTCCGCGACAGTTTTTCACGTGCGGCCGCTAGCTACGCGGGACACGCGGCGGTGCAGGTGGCCATGGCCGAGTGGCTGGCGGATTGGCTGCCTATAAATCGACGAGGGCGGGCGATTGAACTCGGCGCGGGCACGGGCGTATTCACCCGATGGTTGTTGCCCTGGGTCGGCTCGTTTACGGCCACCGATATGGCGGAAGCGATGTGCAACGAAGGCCGCGCCACGTTGCCGCAGATACCTTGGAGGGTGATGCGCGCCGAAGCTCCGCAGCGTGAGCCGGCGTGTGATTGGATTTTTAGCAGCAGCATGTTGCAATGGATGGAAGATCCCGAGGCGGTGTTCGCCGCCTGGCGCGATGCACTCAAGCCCGGCGGACGGGTGCTCGCCGGTTTATTCGTCGAAGGCAGTTTGTCCGAACTGCGGGCGCTGACCCAGGGGGCGAGCCCGTTGACGTGGCGCACTCCGGTGATGTGGGACGAAGCACTCGAAAAAGGAGGGCTCCGGCGGGTGCGCAGCGAGATAAGCACGCGGGTGTTTTACCAAAATACTGCGTTGGACTTATTGCGTAGCCTTCACGGAGTGGGCGCTGCCCCGGTGACGCAGTTCGCCCCAGGGCGGATGCGGAGTGTGTTGCGCGAGTACGAGACCCGCCATCGAAACGAGCGCGGCGTGCCGGCGACCTGGGTGTTTTACCGCTTCGAAGCCGAGCGGATGGCTTAAACTCGTAACCGTTAACTCCGGGCCCAGTTGGGCTGTTTTACCGAAGTTGAAATCGCGTATAAGCGCGGACTCTTATCGGGAATCAGCGGCTGAGGGGTGTAAATGCAGTGCGAAAAACCCCTGTGCTTCGATGAGCCAGCGTGGATTGCGGAAAATATCGTGGGTCGTTTCCTCTAGAATTACCAACTGCGGAGGGTGCTCCGCCTTGGCTCTCAGCGCATCGGCAAAAAGTCGCGCCTGCTCAACTGGAACTATGTTGTCGCGGTCGCCGTGGACGAGCAGCAGGGGTGGAACGTTTCGAGTTATGTATTGAAGCGGGCTCGCGGCCCTTACCTGCGTGCGGTTGTCTTTAAGTGACCCTGCGAATAACGCCACCAGCGCTTCTTGCCGTTTTTTATCATGAGCCTGCTTGAACAAGCGCTCCATGTCGCTCGGACCCGAAAGGCTACACACGGCTTGCACGGCATTTCCCTCATTCGTCGTGACGGCAAAAAGAGCGCTCAAATGGCCTCCGGCTGAATGCCCGATTATTCCTATGCGTTTAGGGTCAAAGCCGTAGGTGCTGGCGTGCGAACGCAGCCACTGAATGGCGATGCGCACATCGTCGATTTGTGCCGGAAATGGTGCCTCTCCACTTAATCTATAGTTGATACTCGCTACGGCATATCCCTGCGCAAAAAAGGGTTTTAATGGATGCTGGCGTTTGTCGCCTTCGCGCCAGCCTCCGCCATGAATCCACACCAATAGGGGCGGCGGCGTATGGGTGATTTGTACGGGGACAAATAGGTCTAAACGTTGGCTGGGCCCACCTCCAACAACATAGGCTTGATCAATTAGCGGAAGCGTTGTCGTTGCCTCAGCCAAGATAGGCATGAGTAGAAGTGCAGCTAAACGCAGGTATCGCCAATAACGCCTGAAAACGGTGCAGGTTATCATTTCAATCGGAGGATGAGCTCAGTGTTTAACAACTCGAACCGAAATCGCTCCACGATTCCACTACGTTAGCCGTGTGTGGTGCGACGACCGGGGCATTTCGTTCGGGTTAATTATAGTGTAGTAGTTCTCCCTGTTTCTTTGCTGCTTAGCTAGGAAGCGGTTGATGAAGCAAAACGACGGCTCGGAACTTAGTTCTAAAGGCCCAACTTCGTCGTTACCCGAGCCCGCTCAAACACCGCCACCGTAAGCAACGGTTCGGGCCTCAGACCGCGCAAGTTAGCCACCCAGCAATCGGGGATGCGCTCAAGCCGCGTGGCATAGTTTGTCGCGATGTCATTGTAGTAACCCCGCGCTAGCGCGATGCGCTGCTCAGTCGTCACCAGTTCACGATGCAAAGCCGTGAATCCCGCCTGCGCCATCAGCTCGGGGTAACGCTCGACCACTGCCCGCAACTCCGCTGCCACACCCGTAAACTCCGGTCCCGGTTGGCCTGGTTTTGTCGCCGTCGCCTGTGTGCGCAACGCGGCTACTGTCTGCTGCAAATCCGCTTCATGCCGCCCCAGTCCGTTCACCGTGGCGATGATGCCGGGCAGCAAGTCGTGTCGGCGTTTTAACTCCACGTCAATGAGCGACCACCCACGACGCACCCGTTCGCGTAGACCGATTAGACTATCGTGCACGATCCACACCCAACCGAGGCTCCACACCGCGCAAAATGTCATTGCAGCCAGTAGACAGAAAATCGGCAGCTCCTCAGGGCGGTGATTCTCCTCGAATGCCATAAACACTCCCGTCGGCAGTGCCAGAAGTCCACCGATCCACGCCAACCAAGAACGCCAAGCCATACCGCGCGTCACGGCTTCTTCGCTTCGACACGATAGGATGAACTCCTCGCCTTGGCCTTTCACGATTTCCGGTGCTACCACGTCACTGCGCTCCCTCGCTGTTCCGATCGCGTAAAGCATGGCATGTAACCCGATGGCCGCTTCCGTAAAACGCCGTGTTCCGGTTGACCCGTTGACCGCCCCGTCCGGTCCTTTCATGTAATACAGACCGTCACCACGCGAGTAGGTCTGATCGAATACCTCCAACGGATCTATCGTGGCTCCCTCGGGGCGGACCCACACGTCGCCGGTATCGTCGCGCAAATAAAACGCCTGCTCCTCGCCACCCTTGGCCACCGTTTCCCAGCCGGTCTCGGTCACCGTACGCGTTTTCCTATCGCCCTTGCTGTCCGTGTAGCTCTCGGTGCGCGTACGGCGCCAGTGTTCTTCCACTTTCCACGAGTAATAAACGCAGGTTTGCTCCGCTAGATAACTGGTGAGTGGGGCCTCGCTTTCTGCCGTGCCCTTGAGTTCTACCAGACCGATGAAAACCCCCTGCACTTTCGAAGTGGGGAGATCATTCAGTAATCGGTGGCGGCGCCGTTGCCGTAGACTGAACCAAAGGCAGCCGAGCATCACTATCGATCCAATCAATGGTGGAACGGGATGGATAGTCATGTCCGCCGCATCGAATCCAAAAGCGGCGGCCACGTCCAGTCCGCCGCTTTCCGCCCGACGTTATTCGCCGACCAATTAACGAAGCTCTCGTTTCTCGATTTTTATCCATGCTCACGGGCACTTCCGCTTCCAGTCGTTCACATTGCATCATTGTCACTCAGTCCACCTTGTCTAACGTCACCCGCCATGTCGCATGGCGCAGATGTTTTCACGCAACGTATCGAGCGATTGAATTCCATTGGTATCGCATTATCCGCGGAGAAAAATCCGGTTAAATTGCTGGAGCAGATTTTGCACGGAGCCAAAGCCATCACGAACGCGGATGGCGGCACCATTTATTCGATAGGTGAAGGCGGCCAATTATACTTTGAGACCTTGAGTTCAGACTCGCTGAAGATGTGTCTCGGCGGCACCACGGGTAAGCCGATTCCGTTTAAACCGGTTCCTCTTTACCTACCTGACGGTGCGCCCAATCGGAGTTCGATTGTCGCCTGTGCCGTGCTTGATGGCACAACGGTGAATATCCCTGATGCCTACCATGCGCCGGGTTTTGATTTTTCCGGAACGCGCGCCTTCGACCTCCAGACGCGCTATCGGTCCACTTCGTTTTTAACGGTGCCGTTGCGCAATCATGAGGCGGAGATCATTGGGGTGCTTCAGTTGCTCAATGCGCGGAATGAGTCAGGCAATATCGTCCCGTTTAGCGAAACCGATCAGCGTTTGACCGAGAGTTTGGCTTCCCAAGCCGCCACAGCGCTGACCAAACATGCCCTTATCGACGGGATGAATAACCTTTTGGAGTCTTTCATCCGTTTGATTGCGTCCTCGATCGACGAAAAATCGCCCTACATCGGAGGTCACTGCAAACGGGTGCCTGAACTCACCATGATGTTGGCGGATGCGGCGGCACGTTGTGATCGGGGACCGCTTAAGGATTTCGCAATGACTGAGGCGGATCGGCACGAACTGCGCTTAGCAGGCTGGCTTCATGATTGCGGCAAAATCACCACGCCTGAATGGGTGATGGATAAAGCTACTAAATTATCGGGAGTTTTCGATCGTATCGGATTGGTTGAAACGCGTTTTTCGGTGCTCAAACGCGACGCTGAAATCACACTATTGAAGGCCGTTATGAGCGGCGAGGACCGAAACTTAGTCGAGCAGGAGTATGCTCGTAGCTGTGCGAGTCTTGATGACGAAATCGCCTTTCTTCGCCGTGCGAATACGGGTGGAGAATTCATGCGACCCGAAGATCAACAGCGCGTGCATGAAATTGCTGCACGGACGTGGATAGCCCCGGATGGCAGCTCGCAACCGATTTTGAGCCCCGATGAGGTGAAGCACCTTACAATCAGCAAGGGAACCCTTAGCCCTGAAGAACGAGAAATCATTAACCACCACATTGTCGTAACGATTCGAATGCTCGAAGCACTTCCGTTTCCCAAGCACCTTCGGCGGATTCCGGAGTTTGCCGGTGGCCATCACGAACGCATGGACGGCAAGGGTTACCCGAAAGGATTAACGAGGGACCAAATGTCAGTTCAGGCGCGTGTCCTCGGTATTGCCGATGTGTTTGAGGCTTTGACGGCCAGTGATCGCCCCTACAAGAAAGCGATGCCCTTGTCACAGGCTCTGGCCATTCTTGGCCGGATGAAGCTCGATGGTCACATTGACCCGGATTTGTTCGATGTTTTCATCGGCGAAGGGGTGTGGCTGGACTACGCCAAACGCTTTTTACCGCCGGAGCAGATCGATCCAGTTGAAGTATCCGCGTTACCCGGTTATCGCCCCTTGTTGGCAACTTGATTGGCCTCGATTAGGGCTTAGACACCTGCGCTTGGGCGTATCAGACCGTCCTATAGGCAATTCGAAGGATGGGGACGCAGTGCACTCCGTCTTGTAAAGTATGCAGTACGGATGACTTCACTCCAATTGCCCTTTCACCGAAGTCCTGGTTTTCCAGTCCCCTGTAACCGGTCCCTTGCTGTCACTCTTTTGCCAATGAGCGTGGCGCGACTTGGGAAACACCTAGGTTAAAATAAAAAAGGTGCCTGCTTATGCAGGCACCTTTTATTTTCCTAACCACACAGCGGGACTTTAGCGCTTCTTGGGTTTGGGCTTCGACTTGGCTTTGGGTTTCTCGTCCTCGTCATCATCATCCTCGTCCGAATCATCGTCTTCATCCTCATCCTCGTCTTCATCCTCATCATCGTCGTCCGAGGATTTTTTGGTTTCGCCGTCGTCTTTGGCATCGTCTTCCTCGTCCCATTTGAGGGTGGAATCGCCGGCGAGGGTCTTTTCGTCTTCTTCGTCGAGTTCAGGCAGGTCTTCGTCGTCGATGTCGTCATCGCTTTTGCTGGCGCGTTCTTCACCCTCCTCGGATTCCCAGCCTGCCGGTACGTAGTCAAGAATGGCACTCAGCTCGTCGAAGGTATGAATAGCCTTACCTTCGATGAAGCTGGCGTTTTGGTCTTCGCGGATTTCGTCCTCGACCTCGTCAACCGTGAGCTTGGACTCGAAGTTAAACAGGTCATTGAGCATCTTTACGCGGCACCGGGTGAGGTGGTCGAGCAGGTCGGCATAGGGCCCGTTTTCCTCGTCTAGGATGTCGGCTAGGGCGAATAATTTTTCTTCGGACTCAAAGAAGGAGTCTTTGACTCGCTTGAGTCGAACAAGCTGCTCGCCGGCTTCCTTTTCAATGCGAAAGGGGATGAACGCGGCTTCCATTAGGTCTTGGTCCAGGCCGTAGTCGCGAAGCGGCTCAACCAGTTCAATGAGGTGGGCCATTTGGCGCGGGTCGATGATGCTGAGGCCATCGACGTCCCAGCGCACTGAGTCGCTGACTTCGTTGACCCACCAGTTGTGGTCGTCACCAAGACGAACGATACACCAATCGAGAGTTGCAGATGATTTTGCCATGACAGTTTTCTAGGGAGTTGGTCGGAGCAAAGAGCGCGCGCTGTAGTGGAGTCAAACCGCGAAACGACTTTAGTTAAAAAGATTTTGCAGGTGCTGCTACAGTGTGGCTCAGGGGGGTAGTTTCGTTTTCAGCGTGCGAGCGATTGAAGCGAGATAACAAGCATAAAAATGGTCTCGAAACTTGTGACTCACCTCAGAGGTGAACTTGATTTTTGACGGCAGCTTCGCAGTGTGCCGTGCATCTATGGGTTGCTTATACGAAAAGGTGCTGCGTCCGGCGTTGTTCAAGATGGATTCCGAGCCGGCTCACGAGCTGGGTGTCGATGCGCTTGCCCTGCTCGGTCGTGTTGTTCCGCTTTGCCGTTTGATGGAGTCTTGCATGCAACTGTCGGCCTCGCACTACCGCCCTGTGGAGGCCTTTGGTTTAAAGTTCCCCAATGCAGTGGGTCTGGCCGCTGGCTTCGATAAAAACGCGCGCGCTTGGGAGGCGGCAGCCGCTCTCGGGTTTGGCCATGTGGAGATCGGCACGGTCACCGCGTTGGCCCAATCGGGCAACCCGAAGCCGCGCATGTTTCGTTATCCAGCGGAGGAGGCGGTAATTAACCGTATGGGTTTTAACAACGAGGGCTCGGAGGTGGTCGCCGCACGGCTAGCGAAGCAACCCGGCCCCGGCCAGCGCCGTATCCCGCTCGGGGTGAATTTGGGTAAATCCAAGGTAGCTCCCTTGGAGGATGCGGTCGCTGACTATTTGACCAGTTTTTCCCGGCTAGCGGATTTTGCCGATTACCTCGTGCTCAATGTCTCCAGTCCCAACACCCCTGGGTTGCGTCAACTCCAGGATGAGAAACCGCTACGCGAGCTGTTGGGCGCAATCATGGCGGCCAACCGTGAGCGTGCGGCCAAACGTGGCTGCGCGTTGTTGCCTGTGTTGCTTAAAATCGCCCCCGATTTGTCTTGGCCGCAAATCGATGCAGCACTTGGGGTGATAGCCGAGTTCGGCTTGGCGGGCATCATTGCCACCAATACTACCTTGGCGCGGCCGGGTTTCTTCAGCGAGGTCAACGAGTCCGGCGGGCTCAGTGGCAAGCCTCTGCGCAAAAAATCCACAGAGGTGGTGAACTACATTTCGAGGGCCACCGCTGGTAAACTGCCGATCATCGGGGTGGGTGGCATCTCCGACCCAGCGGGCGCTGCCGAGAAACTCGATGCTGGAGCGACGCTCGTGCAGGTTTACACCGGCATGATTTATCGTGGGCCGTTTTTTGCCCGCGACTTGGCTTGGGCGTTGAGCGATCGTCAGCGCACCTGATGTTCGGCCCAGCCACTCATCCAGGGTTTCCGATGGGGGGCGCTCCGGCACAGCCTTACTCAGCCTGTGCCCGGTCGAGCAGTCGCTGTAATTGGCCGGTGCCGATCGATTGTAACGAGCCGTCTAGAATCACCTCATCGAGCAGAAACGTGTAGCCCTGAGCGTCGGCCTTTTCCGCTATCAAATTAAGGCTGCGCAGGCTGCTGGTGAGGGGTTCCCGCGAGCCGATTTTTAGGCTCAACAGCAGCGGTTGCTGGAATAGCGCAACACCGGCCTTTTGGGTGATGTGACCCGAACCAGCCAAACGGATTTGCGGCGAGATTAACGTAAGGTCTTTAACTGCTAGATTTCGCTGATCGTCCCGGCCGACGACCACGTTGAGCTGAGTGTAGGCGATTGCCGAGAGTTGTTTGGCGACCGTGGCCGCGGCTCGCACTTGCTCCGCTTTTTTTACGGTCGTATCGCTGCCGGTTATGGCGCCAAACAACCCCGCAACCGCAGCGACCGTGGCAACGGTGTCTGCCTGGGCACCCGTTTTAACACTGAGGATACGCAAGACGCCCCCCGTGCTGCTCAACGCGATGTCGCCGATGGTCCTGCTGTCAAAGCCCGTGGGCGTGGGGGACCGGCCAGAGAGTTGCGTGGTAAGCTTTAATTTGCCCTCAAGCGGTGAGGGGCGGCCTGGTGCGAGCGCGCGCAGCAGCGGTGCCGATTCGAGGTCATTGATAGTAACGTCTGCTTTCAGCTCGTAGGCTTCGGTCTGTTTCGCATCGAAGCGCAGGGCTCCTGCAGACTGAAACTGACCGCCTGTGCTTAACGTGGCCCGTAGCTCCTCCAACTTGAGTGCGTCGGGAGTGAGTTGAATGGCCGCGTTGATCTCATTGACCTTTAATTCGCGCGAATAAACCAGCGACTGGATGTCGAGTTTGAAGTCACCCGTTGTCCCCGCCCATATTGGCACCTCCTCTGACGCCGAAACAGCGGCCGTGGACATGCCCTTTTTTGCGGGATTGAGTGCGGGTTGTGTCGTGGGCAACGAAGTCGGCGCTGCTCCGGCCAATGATGCATTCGGTGCCGTGGCGAGTAGGGTTGCGAAGCTCAACAGGTCGTCGAGGTAGACCGTGCCTGCAGTAACCTGGGCGCTCAGCGGAGCTGCTCCCGTAGCTGAGTTGCATGCTGCCTTCACGGTGATTTCTGATCGCCGCGCGCCTTGGGTGATGACGATGGGCATCTGGGCGTTAAGGCGCCCGGCTGTATCTACATCGGCCCTCGCCAGCACGACAACGGCAGGCAGTTTTGTGGCTCTGACATTGGCGGCGACGAGGTTCGTGAGTTGTAGGGTTAATGTAGCCGTCTTCGTGGTCCCGAGTGCTGCGTTAAAATCCCCCCGTGCCATGCCGCGCGCCAAGCCCATCGAGCCGTTCGCCAGTGGCTGTGCCAGCAACTCGGGTAACTCCAGTTCGTAAGTTCCGGATGCGGTGAACGGTTGTTGTTCACCGGCTGGATGTCCGGCTTTGGCGGTCAGTTTGAGGATCGGTGATTGGGCCTGCGAGACGGTCAATTGGGTGATTTCGGTGTTCCAGCCTTGCGGCGTGTAGTCGGCCTGGGCGGCGAGGGTTACGTCCACTCCTTTGACGAGTGGGCGACCGCGTTGTGCCAACGCGAGGTTGCTGATCGTGAGCGGTTGAGCGTTTCGCAGGGATAATCCTCCATTGCTGGCGAGGACGGTAAATGCACCACGTAGGTCCTGTCCCGTGAGTTCAAGCTCCCCCAAAAAGGGCTGTAACCAAGCTAAGGGTATGCCGTCGATGACCAGGCTCATCAGCTCGGGGCCTGTTCCTGCGGAGGCGGCGAGCGCGCCGGAGGTGCGGTTAAACGCAATGGGGTGCAGGGCGGCTATGCTCACCAGCGGTTTGGTGCCGGCGCTCAGGCGTAGGTCGCAGCGGTTGAGGCTCACAAGCTGTTCGACGACGCTGAGCTCGAAACCGGCGCGTAAATCCAGGCGGCCCAGCGAGGCGAGTTCTGGTCGCAGCGGGTCGAGTTTATCGACCCATGTATCCAGTGAGCCCGAAGTCCTAATTTGCGTAAAGGTACGGTTGGTCGAAAACTCCCCGTGTCCTTTGGCCACAAAATCCGGCAGCGCATAGCCTCGAGCGAAGGGTGCGGCATCGGCCGTGGTCAAGTCGAGTGTCCACGAACCGGTCAGTGGCTCGGAGCTGGTGGGCACGACGAGGTTTAAGTTGAGATTCTCACGGGGCCCGGAGCTCAAAAGGGCGGAGTAGGACTCACGTCCGGCCTCGCTTGTGGCGCGCAGATTCAACGCGAGGCTTGCGCCTTCGGACGGTTGGGAGCTGGGGCTGCTCGGGGCTGCGACGGTGATAGCGAGTTCGATGCGGTCAAAACTGCGTGGGGTCATCAAGCGGGCGACGAGCTCGCCTTGAACCGTCATGGCAGTCGCATCGGTACCAGCCACCTTGGCGATGATGGCCCACTTGCCTTCATGTCCGGCTTTAAGCCCGCCCCCGGTTATCGCGATGTGGATACGGCCTTCCGGAAGGATGACATCGCCTTCTAGATCAAGTCCGTCGATGGCGAGGTCAACGGGCAGTTGCAGGTGTGCAAATAACCCATTGAAGGCGGCTCGAGCATGCTGCTCGGCGGAAGCGGCGCTGGGCGCCAAGGTAGACGAGTGGGCCGAGACGGGATCAGTGGCGGCACCGCCCGGTGCGGTGAGGTCCAGAATCCAGCCATGGGCAACCAGGCGTTTGACTGCGATTTTTTCACGGGCCGCGTCGAGCAAGTTAACGTCCACCTCGGCGGAGGGCAGGGTGAAAACGAGACCGGATTGGACGACTTTAAGGTTGTTTACGCGTGTGCGCTGCAGCCCGGTGTCGACGCCGTCAAAAGTGATGGTGAGGGCAGGGGAAGCGGGCGCGAATTGGCGTGCAGCCCAAGTCTGCGCGCCCGGGTTAAAGGCAAGGGCTACGAACACGCCTAAAAGCAGCACCAAAAAACTTAGGGCGAGAATAAGGATACGGAGCGGTTTCATCGTAAAGCGGGGGATTTCAGTTCGAGCTTTTAGGGTGCGCCCAATGCCGCACCCAAAGCAAGCCGAGTGGCGCCGGCGAGCCGGTCTGATCGCAATCCCACGCACACGGTACGTCCTGTACTGTCTTTTGGCTGGATTCGGGGGTGGCTTAGGTGGGTTGATTTTGGCTGGGTCTGCGCGGCTCACCCCATAGGCCCTCGTTCTGCGATGTGCGAAACTGGTGTCCCCGGTGCAGGACGAAAGGTCGGGGGCAACATTACACCACCCTGAATCACTCCAGACCATGATCCAAACTCCACAAGCGCTTTTACGCACCGCACGCACCTACTGGCAGGGCTGTCGTCAGGTTTGGTTTCGCCGCTATCCGATGAAGCGCGAATATGGTCGTGAAAACGAGGCGCTGCCAGCTGTGAGTCAAGGTGGGGGCGGCGAAGGCGCGCCACATTCCTGGGCTCGTTCATCGGAAATATCGCCGGCTGGAGCCGCTTTTTTCGGTGCAGCGGATATGCGTGGTTTGGATCCAGCCGACGTGGACTATTTTAATCGAGGTGCGGACGAAAATCCGGAGTTTTGGTGGCGGCTCGTCGACCGTCCGCAGTTTTCCGGAAAACACGTTCTCGATGTGGGCTGCGGGTTGGGCTCGCTCTGTGTGGACATGGCGGCAGGGGGAGCGGCCCGCGTTGTGGGGTTGGACACCGAATCCAAGTTGATCGCGTTTGCTCGACAGCACAGCGCTCAGGCATTTCCAGATTTGCTGCCCGTACTGGAGTTTTACGACGAGGATCTGGCACGGTTTAATCAGGGCAAGTTCGACATTATCGTCTCCAAGGACTCCTTCGAGCACATCATGAATCTGGAAGGAATGATCCGCGCAATGGCGTTCCACCTAAAACCCGGCGGACGGATATACTCGGGGTTCGGTCCACTCTACAACAGCCCTTTCGGTCACCACGGCCGGGTGGCGACTCGGTTGCCGTGGCGACAATTTCCGTGGGCCCACTTATGGGAGTCCGAGGCGAAAATCGTGCAGCGGTTAAACCGGATTCGTGCCCGTGGTGAACCGGTTTTTACGTACGCAGACACGCCATTAACCAGTATTCGCGATCTGGGTTTGAGTATGTATTCCTTGGCTGATTACCGTCGGTTTATTTACGGCAGCGGATTGAAGGTGGTGCGGTTCGAGGTGAACCGCAGTACGCACTGCCTATCGCGGGTACTCTCGGTTTTACGCCGAGTGTCGTTTTTAGAGGAATATTGTACGCACAACATTTATTGTGTTCTTGAAAAGCCGCTGTGATGTTACCCCGCGTGTCCTAAGGGGCGTATTTCAGTTTGGTTCCTCGATCCTTCCCAGTAGCGGAAGGCCGGAGTTGTTCAGGAGTTGATGACCTGATTGAGAAAGAGATCGTTAAGCACTTCCGCTAAGTCGAACTCTCCTTAGGCCCGTTGCTTTCCTGCTTTTTCCTAGCTCCGTCATGGTTTACCGCTGAAATGGTAAGGGCAACCTACCAAGGCCGCCATAAACTCCGCCCCGTAACTGGAGAGGGCGATTATGGTAATCTCATCCGGCCGTTTCCTGTTTGACGATTCGGCAGGGTAAGAGCGCGGCATCTTGCATGCCGTGGATGATTTTTTTGTCGGGAGGGCAGAAGGTGGCCAACGCACCGCCCAGCTCGGCTTTTCCGTCCTTAACGAAGTAATACGGGCAGAGCCGTAGGCGGCCCTCAACCTCGCGCACCTGCTGCTCGCGGTCGTAGACCCGGTGTTTTACTCGACATGGTTTTTTATACACTTGGAGGATATGTGGGTTACGGGTCGAGTCGGCTAGGGCGAGGTTGATGCCCGCCTGCCACTCATCGCGCGAGCAGTCGCTGCCCAGAATGACACTGCGCGCGCCCCAAGCGGTTTCGTGGTAACCGGAGATTTTGATAATCAGGTCGCGCTCCTTTTGTGAAGCACCGGCGAGTTGGCTCCAGTCAGTCAATGCGCGCCCGCCGACTTTGGGTCCATCGAGTACTGCGCCTGGTGGTAATGGGGTTGAGTCTAATACCCAAGAGGGAGGAATAAGACGGCGCAGTAGCTTTAGAGTTCGAGCGCTGAGGGCTTCGGCCCAGTAGTCTTGCAACTGGTGGTGGTGGAACAGTGCCAGTCCAAGTTTTTCCTCCTGATAAGGACGCATGGGAGGCATAATCACGACTTCTCCGGCGGCCCAAGCCTCGAAAAAAAAGGGCGCAGTCGGAATATTCGCCAAATCGAACAACTCAAAAAAGCGGTAGATGATGTCGATCTTCTCTGGGTTGCCATCGAGGTCGAAACACAGCGTCGTTCCCAGCGGGAAAACTTCATCGGGACTCAGGCAGAAAACCCGTTTCCCCTGCAGTTGCAGTTGCTCGGCGAGCCATCTCATTTCGGGGCGATAAGTCGCAGCTTCTTCGGAAACCACCAACGCGATCAGGGGGTTGCGCAGGTTGGATTTCAACGCGGCCAGCGAATCATAAAACCCTCGGATCATCGTGTCGCCGGTGCCAAGTAACGCGTTATCCGGTGGAAATTGGGTCCCAGTGATTTCCCCTGAGTAGAGGCGGTTGAGAAACGCGGTCAGGCCGATGCCCCCAGGTACAGAATCGAGCTCGGTCATCACAAACCCCTCGGCTGTGAGCAGTAGATCCGGGCGGAGCACTGTGGGGAATGCCCCACGGTTGCGGGGATCGCGGGCATGGGCGATGAGCTCGGGCGGTTTTCCCCTGTCAAGGTAGTCAGCCACCCAGGTAGCGAAAAGGGGGCGGTTGCGCAGGAGGCTTTTCCCGGCTGCCGAACGCAGATAAAGCGATTCAAGTGCTTGGTGATAATCAAGGCAGGCGGTGCCAATGTCTAGAAGCTCTGCGCCTTGGATCGGGGACAACGCCCACGCATCAGGCGAGAGTTGCCACGATTTGTCCTCAAATAGCGGCGTGGCAGCTAAGACGGACTGGAGGTCGGTAGCAGCGAGTTCAGGCATAACGGCGAAAAACATCGAGTGCCTTTGGGTGAATGTCGAACGGCCATTAACGAAATCGCTCCAGAAAAACGCATTTCGATGCGGCCGCCCCATTCGCTCAAGAGGGCAACGCGCGCGTTCCCTCGGGTAGCGGGCTTGCTGTCCGCAGGCCCGCTATCCATGGCAAATCGAGCTGCGCCGGATTGTGACCGAGTCTCATGCGTTCACTCATTGCATCGGCACGGAAAAGGCTTTGTTTAAAAGTTCTTATGCATTCCTCGTGGACCGAAACCTTGGCGGAATTTCTCAAGAATGAACCGGGGGTCGAAGCCGTGCGCCTCGACCCAGCTTCACGCAAGGTGTCGATCGCCACACTCGGCAAGGTTGATCTTGCGAAACTGGAGAAACGCCTAACCGAAACGCTGGCCGCCATTGATAAGCATCTCGATTTACAGGATAAACCGCCGATGGGTTTCACGGTGAAACGAGCCGGGGCGTTGACCGAGTTCGCGGGAGTCAGTTGCGCCACTGCCCCAACGTTTTGGAAGTGGCGCGAGTTCAATTGGCCCGAGTACGTCGCGCCGGTGGACGCCCACGCCGAGGAGTCCGAATGGAAGGCGCTCACCGTGTTCGCCTCTATATGTGGGGTGGCGGGCATTACCGGGTTTGCCACAAAAGCGCTTGGCGTTGGGCCGGACTGGGTGTCGACCGCTTTGTATGTGGTGGCGTTGATTGCGGGCGGCTGGGATGCGGTGGTCGACTCATGGGAGAATATCAAAAAAGCCAAGGTCGACATTCATTTTCTCATGTTGGCGGTAGCTATCGGGGCGGTGTCTATTGGGGCTTGGGGCGAGGCCGTTCTGCTCCTGTTTTTGTTTTCCGCTTCTGGCGCAATGGAGGCCTACGCGTTAGACCGCACCCATCGTGAAGTGAGCGCGTTGCTCAAGTCAGCTCCCAAGCGGGCGACTTTGCTCGTGCCGGGTGGCGGCGAACGGGAAGTACCCGTGGAGGATGTCTGCATCGGCGATCGCCTGCTTGTGCGTCCGGGCGAGGCGTTTCCGGCCGATGGCAACGTGCTCAAGGGTAAAAGCGCTAGCGACGAGTCCGCGCTCACCGGTGAGGCGGTGCCTGTTGAAAAAGGCGTGGGCGATCAGGTCTATAGCGGCACGCTCAACCTGTGGGGGGCGGTTGAGTTTCAGGTGGTTCGATTGCCCTCCGAAAGCACGCTGCAGAAAATTATCCGACTCATTCAAACTGCGCAAAAACTACGCGCGCCGAGCGAGCGGTTTACCGACAAATTCGGCGGTGGTTACACCATTGGTGTTTTGAGCGTGTGTGCGGTGATGTTTTTGGTGTGGTGGCTGGGCTTTAATTTGCCGCCCTTCACCAATGTGGAGGGGACGCGCTCGGCGTTTTACCGGGCGATGACGCTTCTGGTGGTGATGAGCCCGTGTGCATTGGTGCTGTCGATTCCTTCGGCCATTCTCGCGGCCATTGCTTGGGGTGCACGGCATGGCGTTCTGTTTAGGGGCGGTGCTGCTATTGAAAGCCTGGCCTCCATC
>CANIXX010000044.1 GCA_947471115.1 Opitutaceae bacterium
CGACCGGCCTTATCATGAAGGTCATAAAATTTAACTTCCGGATGCCACACCTCGACCGAGCTCGAAGAGTTGCCCGTTTGCGCCAACTCACGCCCGGAGAAAACCACGGAGCGCTCCGTGATTCGAAGTCCAAACACGCGGCCCGCCAAGTCGAACAAACCGGCAATCACCCGATCCATCGGCAAGTAAGGACGCAGAACCTCGTCATCAAAATCGTAGCGCTCCTGGCGCAGTTTTTCGGACCAAAAGCCCACTTCCCACGGCTTCAGCAAGGCGCGCGGCGCACCGGTGAGCTTGGCTTTGAATTCCTCCAGCTCGGCGCACTCGCGCACAAAAGCCACTTGAGCACGTGCCTGCATATCGGCAATAAAAGCGAGTGCCTTGTCACCCGAAACCGCCATGCGGCGAGCGAGCACCAGATCGGCAAAATGCGGCTGGCCGAGCAACCGCGCCTTCTCGTCGCGAAGCGCGATAATTTTCTGCACGAGGGCGGCGTTGTCGTGCGGTGCCAGCGTTCCCACGGCGGTCGCGGCCGTCCAGACCTCGCGGCGCAGGCTCTCATCGGCGGCGTAGGTCATGACCGGTTCCTGCGACGGCATGTGCAACGTGAAGCGCCAAGCGGGTGCCGCAGGTGTGCCTATTCCCTTGGCTTCGGCGCTGCGCAGTGCGGTGGCAATCGCATGCTCGGGCAGCCCCTGCAGGCGCGTCGGGTCGGTGACGATCAGCTCCCAAGCGTTGGTCGCATCGAGCACGTTTTCCCCGTATTTCTGCGTGGCTTCCGCGAGCTCGGTTTGAAGGACTTCGAGACGGGTGCGCTGCGCTTCGGGCAAATCAGCGCCGGCTTGGCGGAACTCGGCAACCGTCTCGTCGAGGAAGCGCCGGTGAATTCCAGTCAAGGCACTGGCGGCAGGGGTGGAGGCAAAGGCATTCAAGCGTGTCCACAGCGCGGGGTTGAGGGGAATGCGGGCGAAGAAAACCGAGACGGCGGGCAGCAGGGCATTGTGGGCGTCGCGCAGCGCGGGCGAGTCGTCGACTGACTGAAGGTGAGTGACCTTGCCCCAGGCGAAATTGAGTTCCTCGGTGGCATGCTCAAGCGCGAGAAACGTGTTTTCGTAGGTGAGCGCGGCCAGGTCGAGATGCGCGATGGAGTCGATGGCGCGTTGGGCGCCAGCCAAAGCCGACTCAATGGCCGGAGCGATCTGCTCGGGGGTATGCTGCGACCAGCGGACTGCAAAGGTGTTATCGAGAAAGGAATGGGTTGCCACAGCCGCTATGACCCCGAGGGCTGCGGGCCTTGTCAACCGCGCAAGCGAAACACACCGCCGCGCCAGGAACGCGTCGAATCGGCAGCTCGACCGGGCGTGAATTTGACCTTGGCTCAGGGTCTAGGGTCATTGAACGTCCTCGCCTCTCATGTCCTACTGCGCATCCCGTTTTCACACCATCCGCCGGGCAACTGTAGAAGTAAAAGTCGGCCAGGTCGGCGTTGGCGGACAAAATCCCGTTCGCGTCCAGTCGATGACCACCAGCGACACGCAGGACATCGCCGCCACGGTGAAACAGTCCATCGCCCTGGCTGAGGTCGGCTGCGAAATCGTCCGCATAACCGCGCCCAACGTTGCTGCCGCCCAGTGCCTGCGCGCCATTCGCGAGCAGTTCTCCGCCGCCGGCTTCGCCCATATTCCGCTCGTCGCCGACATCCATTTCCTGCCAACCGCCGCTATGGAGGCCGTCGAGCACGTTGAAAAAATCCGCGTCAATCCGGGCAACTACGCCGACAAGAAAAAATTTGCCGTCACCGACTACACTGACGCCGACTACGAGCGAGAGCTGCAACGCCTCCATGAGTCGTTCTCGCCGCTCGTACTCCGGGCTAAAACACTCGGCCGAGCGCTGCGCATCGGCACTAATCACGGATCGCTTTCCGACCGCATCATGAACCGCTACGGCGACACGCCGCTGGGCATGGTCGAGAGCGCGCTGGAGTTCCTGCGTATTGCCGAATCCCACGGGTTCAACCAGCTGATCCTGTCGATGAAATCATCCAACCCCAAGGTGATGATCGCCGCCTACCGCCTATTGGTGCAGCGCATGAACGACGAGCACATGAGTTATCCGCTGCACCTCGGCGTGACCGAGGCGGGTGACGGCGAAGACGGCCGCATCAAGAGCGCGATTGGTATCGGCAGCCTGCTTTATGACGGTCTCGGCGACACCATTCGCGTTTCACTCACCGAGGACAGCGTGTACGAAATCCCAGTAGCCCAAGCCCTCGCAAAGAAGGCCATGTCGCTGTGGAAACCGACCATCAACCTGACGGCCTCGCCCTTCGCCCGGTTTGCCGCGACTGCCGATGCCGTTGATCCCTTTACCTATACCCGCCGGCAGAGCACACCGGTGGAGCTTTCCCCCACGATCAAAGTCGGCCCCTCGCAACCACCCCGGGTGTTCGTGCGCATACCCTCGATTCAGGCCTGGCCAGCGGCCCTCGCACAACTCGCCTCGGCACGTTTGGCCGACACCCCCGCCGAGGGATTAATTTTACCCATCGCCACAACCTCGGAGCTGCAAAGCGTCAGTCGAGAGCTCAAGCAGCTCAGCCAAACGGGCGCAACGCCGCTGATCGTTTTTGATCTGGCACCTAGCCTGCCAGCGGTCGCGGTGGCCGCAGCGACCGAAGAGTTGACGACACCCGCAGTCTTTCTGCGCACATTCGATGCCGACGACAGCGTGGCCCTGCACGCTTTTGCGCAGTTCACCCGCAGTCGCGGGCACACGCTGGCCATCGCCACGACGGCAGCTGACCTTGCGGCCCTTGCACCGGCATTGCCCGCGCTTGGCGAAGACCGACTGCTCTTCACGCTCTCCCATCCTGCTATGCCCATTGTCGGGGCCATCGTTGCCCACCCCACCGGAGCCTATCGTGCCCTGGTCGAGCAACTGCGTCTCGCCGGCGTTCAAGCCCCACTGTGGATCCGCAACACGACGACCACCACAGTCCAAGGTGATCCCTCGTTCCTCTCGCGCCTGCTCGACGCCGCAATCCTCACCGGTTCGCTGCTCTGCGATGGTATGGGCGACGTGGTATCCATCGAAACCGAATCCGATGCCCCGCGCGCCACACAACTCGCCTACAACGTCCTGCAAGGTGCCGGCGCGCGCATCTCGAAAACCGAATTTGTCGCCTGCCCCTCCTGCGGCCGCACCCTGTTCGATTTGCAAACCACCACCCAGCGCATCCGTGCGCAGACCGGCCACCTCAAGGGCGTGAAACTCGCCATCATGGGCTGCATCGTTAACGGCCCCGGCGAGATGGCCGACGCCGACTTCGGCTACGTCGGTGGCGCCCCCGGGAAGATCAACCTGTACGTGGGCAAAACCTGCGTCCAGTACAACATCCCCCAAGCCGAGGCCGATTCACGCCTGATCGCGCTCATCAAAGAACAGGGCAAATGGTTCGAGCCCCCGGTTTAACCTATCACGCTGAGGCGCGCATACACCCTAGGCGCGGGCGGATGCGTCTATGGAAATGGGCTTAGTTTCCAGTATAAACTGCCCGTGTAAGTCGGCTCACCTACGCAACCAACGCACTCCCGTTACGCGTTAAGTCATTCGCCTGCGTAACGATTTCGTCACTGTTCGCCTTAGTCCTTGCCAACGCTGAAACCGCCTCGCACGGTCTTCGTTTTTTCACAGAAGAACGCGTCCCCGAGATTTATGAACCAGAACATCCGCAACATCGCCATCATCGCCCACGTCGACCACGGTAAAACCACGCTCGTGGACCAACTCCTTAAAGAGGGTGGCGTCTATCGCGCCAATCAAGCCGTCGAAGTCCGCGCCATGGACTCCATGGACCTTGAAAAGGAAAAGGGTATCACCATCAAGGCCAAGAACACCTCCGTCCACTGGAAGGGGAAGATCGTTAACATTCTCGACACGCCCGGCCACGCCGACTTCGGCGGCGAAGTTGAGCGCGCCCTCCGCATGGTGGACGGCGTCCTCTTGGTGATCGATGCCTATGACGGACCCCAAGCGCAGACGCGCTTCGTGCTCCGCAAGGCCCTAGCCCACGGCCTCAAGGTCGTTATCGTTATCAACAAGATCGACCGCCCCAATGCAGATCCGGCCAAGATGTACGACAAGGTCCTCGAGCTCCTCATGGAACTCGAAGCCACCGAGGAACAGTTCGACGCCCCCGTCGTTTACGGCTCCGGCCGCGACGGCTACATGATGTACAAGCTTGGCGAAGAGAAGAAGGACATGACGCCCCTCTTCCAGACCATCATCGACCACGTTCCGCCTCCTTTTGCTAAGCCCGACGAGCCCTTCCACATGCTCGTTTCCAACATCGATTGGTCTGACTACGTCGGCCGTATCGCTGTCGGCAAGATCCTCGCCGGCACCATCAAGGTCGGCGACCCGATGTTCGTTATCCGCCACAACGAAGACGGCAAAAAGGTCCGTTCCAAGGTCACCAAGATTTTTGAGTTCACCGGTCTCGGTCAGCGCGAAGTCGAAGCTGCCCATGCAGGTAATATCATCGGTCTTGCCGGTTTCGAGGACGTTGACATCGGCGACACCCTAGACGTGCGCGAAGACGGTCACGCCCTGCCCTTCACTCAGATCGACCCGCCCACGCTCGAGATGCAGTTCTCCGTCAACGACGGCCCGCTGGTCGGTCAGGAAGGCAAACTGGTTACCTCGCGCCAAATCCGCGAGCGCCTCATGCGTGAGTTGAAGACCAACGTCTCTATCTACATCGATGACGCGGACCGCGCCGGTGTATTCAACGTCAAAGCACGTGGCACCATGCAGGTCGCCGTGCTCGTCGAGACCATGCGCCGCGAAGGCTTCGAGCTCCTCGTTTCCCGCCCCACCGTGATCGAAAAGACCGTTGACGGCGCTCGCCACGAGCCGTTCGAGACGGTCTGGATCGAAGTTCCCGACGAGTGCGTTGGGTCGATCATGCAGAACTTGGCCAACCGTAAGGGCCTGCTCACCAACATGGAAAAGTTGGTCACCACCACGATGATCGAAGCCACCATCACCACCCGTGGTTTGATCGGTTTGGAAATCGATGTGATCAACGCCACCAGCGGTCGCGGCATCACCAGCCACTTGTTCAAGGAGTACGGCCCGTACGCCGGTGAAGTTCTCACCCGTATGACCGGCGTGATCACGGCGACCGAAGCCGGCGAAACCACCACCTACGCCCTCTTGATGGTTCAGGAACGTGGCAAGCTGTTCATCGGACCTGGCGAGCAGGTTTACGAAGGCATGATCGTCGGCGAGAATCCGCGCAACGAAGACATCTCGTGCAACGCTGTGCGCGAAAAGGCCCTCACGAACTTCCGTTCGCAGGGTTCGGGTGTCGCCACCGGCCTGATCCCCGCCGCCAAGATGTCCCTCGAGCGGGCCCTCGAGTACATCGCTTCAGACGAGCTCCTCGAGGTCACCCCGAAGAGCCTGCGCCTGCGCAAGCGCCTGCTGAACACCGGCGAGCGCTTGAAGGCCAAGAAGTCCGGCCGCTAAGCCGCCCCGGCTTCGACGCCCTTCCCGCAAAGCCGCCGGTTCACCCCGGCGGCTTTTTTATGCCCACACGTCGGGCTCAAACCTGAATGGCCGCGCTGCCCTTCCATCATCACCGTCAAGTCCCCCCGAAGACGATCATCGCGACCCGGGGCCCCCTGCTAAGCACCTGACCGGTCGTTCACCCGCTCGAAACACTATTTGGGTATCAGACAGAGGCTAAAAAAACCCAGTATGTTTCGCCTTAAACCGTGTAGCCGAACACGAACGACACGGAGGTTGTCCCTAGGGGGAAGCGCGGGATCGAGGGAAGGCCCACCTCCTTGTGGGCTTGAGTTAATTCTTCGAAAGGTGATCCCATGCAGGTGGATATCTTGACCCCAGGAGCAGGGTCACACTCGTGCCACTCTCAGTTCGGGCGCAAGCGATTGATCGGCCCGCACCCCGTTTTCGGTCGAGCGGGATACGCCAACGTTCCCGTTGATTCGCGTTCTAGGCGAACAGTATCGGTCCTCCGTTGAGTCCACGCTCAAAGCCCCTTCGGCCAGGTTCTCCGTGGCCTTGCGCGTGAAGCTTAGGGGGCTCACCCAGTCAGGGTGTGCACAAACTGAGCGCGAAATTGAGGCCGTGATGACACATTGATCGCTGAAGGGCGGACAGCAAAAAGGCACCGGGGTTAAAACCGATGCCTTTTATCCAAAATGGTGGACCGTAGCGGGGTCGAACCGCTGACCTCCTGCATGCCATGCAGGCGCTCTACCAACTGAGCTAACAGCCCCAACGAACTGACAAGAGTTGTGGAAAATCAGGTTTTTGACGCCGAAGGCAAGCGGTTTTTTTAAAACTTTTGGAGACCATTTGGAGACCCGTTGCGCAGCGCTCCAAAACACTGAGTCGTTAAGCTATGCCAACGCCTAGTTCCCGCCTCGCTCAATCGAACTGCTTCAGGTTAAAGGCGAAAAAGTTATCTAGTTCTAACAGGCTGCTGAACTGGGTGCTGTTGCGCTCGATTCGAGCCAAAACGACGTCGACTGCTGCGAGAAGCTTTTCGTAAACCTCGCGCCGCCCCTGCTGGGGCAACGAGCTCAGGTCGCTCACCGCCGCCCGGTCGCGCTTGGGATGGAGCGCCTTGTAACCAGCGTAGTCGGTGCGATAAACCGCCAGCGCGCGTGTAATCAGCCCGGGCGTAGCGCCTCGTTGACTCAAATCGTCGCGGCTGAGGAGCAACACCGCAGTGGCAATGGCTAGAATACGGTCGTCGTTGGCTTTGATTTTTACGCCCATGTCGGCACAGGTAATGGGCACCGACCCAGCCCGACGCCAATGTTTTCCAGCGGGGCTCGCGTGATCGCAGGATAGGAATCGGTCAACGGGACCGACCGAGGCCGTGGATTTACATCAAAAACCACCTTTCCCATCATTAAAACCTGCGCGGATTATCAATGAGCGGACGGATCGTCTTGGTCGGCATTCTCGACCCGTTGTTTTAGAATGGGTAGAAGGTCCTTCGCCGTCTCGAATTTACCGGCCTTCATCGCCAGACCGATTTCATCAATCAGCATGAGTGCCGATTTCTGCATCTGTACTTGTTGGGTGATATCACGACCGATGCCGATCAGGCCGACGATACTTCCCGAGCGATCGCGCAAAGGAAGTTTTGTGGTCAAACTCCAGCACACCTCACCCGAGGGGCCGACAAACTTTTCTTTACGATTAACGATGGACTGACCGCCCCCCAAAACGGCCATATCATCCATATAGAAAGCGGCAGCTATTTTATCGGGGAAAAAAGAATAATCATCCTTCCCCAACGCCTCGGCTTCCGACTTCACCCCCAAGTTTTTAAGGTCAGCGGTATTGGCCAAAATTTTTCTAGCTTGGGCATCCTTAACGTAAATCCAATCAGGCAGAACATCGATCAGAGCGCGCAGAAGCCCCTTTTCACTTTTTAAATTCTTGATGGTGATATCCATGGTCTAGCTTAATAAAAACGTCGGCCTACTCTGAGCCAAGGCCGCCTCGATTCTTAAGGGGAAAAGTCCATTGAAGCCCTCCACATGTCAATGCCACCCAGGTTTCAGTCCGATTATTCGACCAAGCGATAACCGACTCCCGGCTCGGTGCGCAGCAGGCGCGGAGTCTGCGGGTCGACCTCTAGTTTATGCCGCAGGTGCGTCATCTGTACCCGCAGGTAGTGGGTGTTGTCTTCGGCCTTTGGCCCCCACAGTTCCCGCAAAATCTGGCGGTGCGTCACTACTTTGCCTCGGTGTTGCACCAACAATTGCAACAGGGCGTATTCCTTGGCGGTCAGGTGCACCTCGGCACCGTCACGGCGCACCACCCGCGCCGACTGGTCGACCTCAATTGAGCCAAGACTCACGATTGCCGGTTCCTCGCCGCCGGGACGCCCGCGCCGCAGCAGGGCACGAACGCGGGCCAGTAATTCCCCGCCGCCAAATGGCTTGGTGAGGTAGTCGTCGGCACCGGCGTCGAGGGCGGCGATTTTATCGATTTCGCCGTCGCGCACCGAAAGCACGAGAACCGGCAATCGCGACCACTCGCGCAGCCGGCGTACGACCTCAGTTCCGTCCAAGTCGGGCAAACCTAGGTCAACGATCACCGCGTCGGGGGCGCGGAGGGCGATTTCTTGCAGGCCGAGAGTGGCCGTCTCGGCTTCACGGACGCGATAGCCACCGGCTTCAAGGGTGAGTCGCAGGAGTCGGCGGATCTGCACCTCGTCGTCGATCACAAGCAGCGTGGGCGTGGCGGGAGTGGCGGTCATACGGGCTCGCCAAGCTGGGGCGCAATGTACGGTAGGTAAATGGTGAAGACCGCGCCCCCACCCGGCCGGGCTGCGGCGATGACTTGTCCGCCTTGGGCCTGGATAAATCCCCGCACCAACGACAGGCCCAGGCCGAGTCCACCCGCTTTGGCTGAATCGCCTCGGGCAAACTTCTCAAACAGCCGCTCGCCTAATCCTGCGGGCAAGCCCGGCCCGTCATCGGCAACCGTTAATGCCAGCCGCTGCGCATCGGTTTCCAAATAGGCGGACAGCGTGACGCGCGTGCCAGCGGGCGTATGGCGGGCGGCGTTGAGCAGCAAGTTGGCCAGCGCTTGTTCGGTAAGTGCGAAGTCGGCACGCACCGGCGGTAGGTTTTCAGCCGTGTGAATGACCAACGTGTGCTCGACCAAGGCGTCGCGTACCTGGTCGGCGGCAGCGTTGAGGAGGTCATGGACGTCGCACCAATCCAGACGCGGTTTGAGCGTTCCGCTTTCCAGTCGGTTTTGATCAAGAAGGTTGCCCACAAGCCGGTTGAGGCGGCGGGCGGCAGTACGCGCTTCGGCCAACAGTGCGGGGCTAGGGGCTACACCCTCGGGGTGGTCCAGCGCGCCAAGAATCACCGTCAGCGGGGTGCGCAACTCGTGCGAGACACTGTCGAGTAAGGTACGATGGAGTTTTTCAGAGGCCGCGAGTATCCGTTCGTTTTCCTGAGAGTCGCGCAGATGGTCTCGCTCAACGCTCAGGGCGAACTGACGCGCGAAGGCTTCGGCCAAATCGCGTTGGGCCAGAGTAAGGTGGGTGTCGCGCGGCAGCTGGAGGCCAAACACCCCAAGCGCGCGTCCATCGCTCAGGAGCGGAAAGTAGATTCCCGTACTGCTGGGTAACGTATCCGTGAAACGACCGGCCGGCCGGGACTGCCGCCACGCCCAGGCGGCGACGGCCTGTTCTTTTTCATCCACCGTGAAAGAAGCCGTGAAATGAGGGACCATCTCGTGACCGTCATCCCCCGGCAGAAGCACGGTGGTGCGTCCGGCAAAAAGCGCGTCGGCTTGCCGCAGCCCGGCGAACAGGGCGTCGTCGAGGGTGCGTGCCGCGGCCAAAGCGCGGGTCAGTTCAAAAAGCGCAGTGGCGCGGGCCTCGCGGCGACGTTCACCGACGCCTTGAGCGCGGATTCGTGCCGTGAGTTGACCGGCGATAACCGCCACCACGAAGTAAGTGACGAAGAGCGTAAAATCCTCGAATTTCTTAATCTCGAAGGTGAAACGCGGCGGGATAAAGAGGAAGTTCCAGGTCAGCGCACTGATCACGCCGGCTGAAAGCACCGGCCAGCGGCCCACACGCAGGCTGAGTACAATGGTCGCGAGGAGGTAAATTAACCCGATCGACAGGTAGCCGACGTAATCGACCAGAAACCAACTTCCCACCGTGATCAGAGAGATGACCGCCATGACATCATAATACTCGCGAGGTGGCGACAGCGTCGGGGCCTGCCAGTCGATGCGCAGACTCGGTTGGTCGTCCAAGCGTTCGGCGGGAACCAAATAAATGTCGATTGGGCCGCTGATCCGCAGCAGGCGATCGACCAAGCTACCGCCGCGTAGGAAATCGAGCCAACGTGGGCTGCGGGATTTACCGACCACGATCTGGGTGGCGTTGTTTTGCAGGGCTACGCGAACCAGAGCGGCGGCGATATTTTCGTCGTGAGTGACGACGATCTCCGCGCCGAGTTCGCGAGCGAGGGCGAGGTTTTGTTCGAGACGGCGGCTGTCTTCGGGCGGCAGCGTGCGCGACGATTCGACGCTGACGGCGATCCACGAAGCACCTTGGGCCGCAGCCATGCGCCGGGTCCAACGCACAATCTGAGTGGAAGACGGGCTGGGGCCGACCGCGACCAGTAGGCGTTCGCCGGAGCGCCAGACGGTTTTGATCGGGCTGGTGCTGCGCAGCTCGCGCAAGCGTTTGTCGACGCGTTCGGCGACGAAACGCAGAGCAAGCTCGCGAAGCGCGGTGAGGTGCGTGTCTTTAAAAAAGCCGTCGGCGGCGGCCTGGGCACGATCGGCGAGGTAAACTTTCCCCTCCTTCAAGCGTTCGCGCAGAGCCTCGGGCGTGAGGTCGATCAGTTCGATCTGGTCGGCGAGTTCGAAGATGGAATCGGGGACCGTTTCGTGAACCGTGGCTCCGGTGATTTGGCGCACGGCGTCAGCGCGGCTTTCGATGTGCTGGACGTTGAGGGTCGTGAAAACGTCGATCCCAGCGTCGAGCAATTCGATCACATCCTGATAACGCTTGGGGTGGCGGGAGCCCTCGGCGTTGGTGTGGGCAAACTCATCGACTAAGACCAGACGCGGGCGGGGCTGGCGAGAGAGCAGGCTGTCGAGGTCCATTTCGCTGACCTGGATGCCGCGATAAGCGATTTGTTTGCGGGGAAGAACGGGCAGGCCGGCGAGGAGGGCTTCGGTTTCGGCTCTGCCGTGGGTTTCGACAACGCCAACGACGAGATCGGTGCCGTCTCTGAGTTCCTGTTGAGCGGCGCGGAGCATGGCGTAAGTTTTGCCCACACCGGGGCACATGCCGAAGAAGACCTTGAGGCTGCCGCGACGCGCGCGTTTTTCCTCACGGTGGAGTGAGGCCAGAAGCGCGTCGGGATCGGGTCGGAGGGCGGCGGTCATGGCGGGTATTAACCGAGCACCTGACGGATAAACCCAAGGCAGTTTAGCCGCAAAGGAACGCAGCGAGCGCAAAGAACAATCCCTGTATTTCTATGCGATCTCTGCGCTCTTTCGCGGCAAATTTGATCGGAGTTGGATAGGGACATAGTGGTTATAGCAGGACGCAGGTTTTTAATGGGTGGCAAGGACCTGGTCGAGCGCTCGGTTTAGGCTGAGAACGTTAACGCCCTCATCGCCGAAAACGCCGAGGTCGCGGCGGGCGGTGTGGGTGGCGATCAGAGCGGAGACGGTGGCGAGCGGCAGCTGCCGGTTTTTGGCTACGCGGGGCGCTTGGAGTTGGGCATTGGCCAGGCTGATGTGAGGATCGAGTCCGCTGGCAGAAGCGGTCACGGCATCGGCTGGGACCTGAGCGTCGGGCGACAGGCCGTTGGAGATGCGGTAGGCTGCAACGTTGGCGTTGATCGAGTCGGCGAGTTTTTGGCTGGTCGGCCCGAGGTTCGTACCTGAGGACGCGGTAGCATCGTAACCGGTGCCGGCAGCAGAGGGGCGGGAGTTAAAATAGCGGTCGGCGGTGAACGACTGGCCGATCAGCGTAGAACCGCGCACCGTGCCATCGGCATCGGTGAGCAGACTACCGTTGGCTTGGGCGGCGAAGAGCGTTTGGCCACCAATCCAGACTGCCACCGGATAAGCTCCGCAGAGCAGGACGGCGAACACGGCGGTGAGGAGGACGGAGGTGCGGAGTTCTAAGAGGAGGGTTTTCATGGTGGAGAAAAAGGGTGGTATTTAGACGAGGTGGAGGGCGTTGATGATGACGTCGATCAGCTTGATGCCAGCGAACGGGATGAGGATGCCGCCGAGGCCGTAGATCACCAAATTACGCATCAGCATGGCCGCCGCCCCAATCGGGCGGTAGGCGACACCGCGCAGGGCCAGCGGGATCAGGGCGATGATGACCAAGGCGTTGAAAATCACCGCGCTGAGGATCGCGCTCGATGGCGAGGCCAGGTGCATGACGTTGAGCGGGGCAATCGCGGGAAACGCGCCCATCAGCATCGCCGGGATGATCGCGAAGTACTTAGCGATGTCGTTGGCGATGGAAAACGTGGTGAGCGCACCTCGGGTGATCAGCAGTTGTTTGCCGATGGCAACGATGTCCAGAAGTTTGGTCGGGTTGCTATCGAGATCGACCATGTTGCCGGCTTCCTTGGCGGCCTGAGTTCCGGTGTTCATGGCGACGCCGACATCGGCTTGAGCAAGCGCAGGAGCGTCGTTGGTGCCGTCGCCGGTCATGGCCACGAGGTGGCCGTCGGCCTGCTCTTGGCGGATGCGCGCCAGCTTCATCTCTGGCGTGGCTTGTGCCAGGTAGTCGTCCACCCCGGCCTCGGCGGCGATGGCGGCGGCGGTGAGCGGGTTGTCGCCGGTGATCATCACGGTGCGGATACCCATGGCGCGGAGCTGGGCGAAGCGCTCCTTGATGCCGCCTTTGACGACGTCTTTGAGGAAAATCACCCCGAGGGCGGCAGCGGTGCCGTTGACGGCTTCGGCGACGACCAGCGGCGTGCCGCCTTGGCGGGAAATATTATCCACGGCGGCGGTGATCGCGGCGGGGTAACTGCCGCCTTGCGACTCGACCCAGGCTTTGACGTTGGCGGCGGCACCTTTGCGGATGGAGCGCGCGGGATGGTCGGCGGTAGCGGTGAGATCCACGCCGCTCATGCGGGTCTGCGCGGTGAAGGGCACGAAGGCGGCGTGGGACGGAACGAGGTCGCGACCGCGGAGGGTATATTTCTCCTTGGCCAGAACAACGATGCTACGGCCTTCGGGCGTCTCGTCGGCGAGCGAGGACAATTGCGCGGCGTCGGCGAGACGTTCGGCGCTGACGCCAGGTGCGGAAACGAAATCGGCGGCTTGGCGATTGCCGAGGGTGATGGTGCCGGTCTTGTCGAGCAGGAGCACATCGATGTCGCCGGCGGCTTCGACGGCGCGACCCGAGACGGCGAGCACGTTGCGCTGAAGCAGGCGGTCCATGCCGGCGATACCGATGGCGCTAAGCAGGCCGCCGATAGTCGTGGGGATCAAACAAACGAGCAGCGCGACCAGGGTGGTGATGGAGAAGGCGACGCCGGCGTATGCACCGAAGGATTTGAGCGCGAGGATCACCAGAAGAAAAATAAACGTGAGCGCCGAGAGCAGGATGGTGAGGGCGATCTCGTTGGGTGTTTTCTGACGGGAGGCGCCTTCAACCAGGCTGATCATGTGGTCGAGGAAGCCTTCGCCTGGATTGGCGGTGATGCGGATGAGCAACGTGTCGGACAAAAGCGCGGTGCCACCGGTGACGGCGCTGCGGTCGCCGCCGGCTTCGCGGATAACGGGAGCGGATTCACCGGTGATCGCAGATTCGTCGACCGAGGCCGCGCCCTCAATGACCTCACCGTCACCGGGGATAAGTTCACCGGCTTTGACGAAAACGAGGTCACCTTTGGCCAACAAGGTGGCGTCGAAGGATTCGAGCGAGCCGTCTTTACGGCGGCGGTTGGCAACGAGTTTTTTGCGTGAGTCGCGGAGGGCGCGCGCCTGGGCTTTACCGCGGCCCTCGGCGACGGCCTCGGCGAAGTTGGCAAAGATGACCGTAAAAAGCAGCCAGAGCGCGATTTGGAGAACGAAGCCAAACGGATCTTTAGAGGTGAAGAGTTGCTGAAACGAGAGGAAGGCGCCGAGCAGCGTGATGAACATCACGGGGTTTTTAAGCTGTTGGCGCGGATCGAGTTTTTTGACGGAGTCTATGACGGCCTGACGCAAGATCGCGCCGTCGAAAAGGGAAGAGGCTTTAGTGCTCATGAACGGGTCGAAAGGTTATGCGAAGGGCGAGTGAACTCAGAACAGGTTGCCGGCACTCATCAGGAAGTGCTCGACGACCGGTCCCATCGCTAGAGCGGGGAGGAAAGTGAGCGCACCGACGAGAACGACGGTGCCGACGAGCAGAAGCACGAAGGTAAAGCCCTCGGTTTTAAACGTACCGGCGCTGGCTGGGACGAGACGCTTGCCAGCGAAACTGCCGGAGAGGGCGAGGATCGGGATAATCATCAGGAACCGGCCGATGAGCATCGCGATGCCGAGAGTGACATTCCAATGCGGGTTGCCGTCGGCGGGGTTGGCAGTGAGGCCGGCGAAGGCGCTGCCATTGTTGCCCACTGCGGAACTGTAGGCGTAGAGAATCGTGCTAAAGCCGTGCGGACCGGCGTTGTTCAGGCCAGCGGTGCCCCACGTGGCCACGCTCGCCCAAGCGGTCAGACCGAGGATCGTCGCGGCGAGCACCATTAGTGCGAGCATCACCAGTTTCACATCGTAGGCTTCGATCTTTTTACCGGCATATTCGGGGGTGCGCCCCACCATCAGACCGGCGATGAATACGGCCAGGATAACGTAGATGAGCATGCCGTAGAGGCCGGAGCCGACGCCGCCGAAAATGACCTCGCCGGTTTGCATGTTAAACAGCGGCACGAGTCCGCCGATGGGGGTGAACGAGTCGTGCATGGCGTTGACTGCACCGCAGGACGCGTCGGTGGTGATGGTCGCAAAGAGCGCGGAGTTGAAGATACCGAAGCGCACCTCTTTGCCCTCCATGTTACCATCGGCCACAGCAACGCCGAGATTGTGGTGGATGGGATTACCGGCGGCTTCGGCTTTCCATGCGACGAGCGTGCCGACTACGAACATCAGCGCCATGGCGCTCCAGACGGCCCAACCGTGGCGCTGGTTTTTTAGCATGCCGCCGAGGTAGTAGGTCAGCGCGCTCGGGATCGCGAAGATCGCGAGCATTTGCAGGAAATTGGAGAGCGGCGTGGGGTTCTCGAACGGGTGAGCGGCGTTGGCGTTAAAAAAACCGCCGCCGTTGGTGCCGATCATTTTGATGGCGACCTGCGAGGCAACAGGCCCTTGGGCGATGGTCTGTGTGGCGCCTTCGAGAGTCGTGGCGGATGTGTACGGCGAAAAGTTCTGGACGATGCCTTGGGAAACAAGGAACAGCGCGAACATCAAACAGAGCGGAGCAAGCAAGTAGTAGGTGACTCGCACGGTATCGACCCAGAAGTTACCGATGGTTTTCGTCGAGTGGCGGGCGATGCCTCGCACCAGGGCGGCGGCGATGGCGATACCGGCGGCGGCCGAGGTGAAGTTGTGGATGGTCAGCGCGACCATCTGCGAGAAATACGACATCGTCGCTTCACCACTGTAACTCTGCCAATTGGTGTTGGTGGCGAAACTGGCGGCGGTGTTGAACGCGAGGTGCGCCGACAGGCCGGGCAGTTTTTGCGGGTTCAACGGCAACTGATCCTGATAGCGCAGGATGAAGTAGGTGAAAAACAAGCCGACCAGGCTGAAGACCAGCAAGGCAAGGGTGTAGCCGAACCAACTCTGCTCCTTTTCAGGATCGATTCCCGAGAGGCGATAGGTGAGGCGTTCGATCGGGCGGACGAGCGGGTCGAGCCAAGTACCGCCATGGGCGTCGAGCACGCGCATGAGGTAGAGCCCGAGTGGTTTGGTGAGGAGCAGGAGAGCGCCGAGGAAGAGCGCGAATTGGAACCAAGCATGGGTGTTGTTCATAGCGAGGGCGTGACGGGCCGGTTAGAATTTTTCTGGCCGAAGTACGGCAACGACGAGGTAGGCGAGACAGGCGACGGCGAGGAGGCCGATAAGGACATTTTCCATAAAGCGGAGGGGGCGAGGCGCGGGTTGGAGGGCGTGGGTTAGCGTGTGGTTACGCGGTAGGACGGCGCTCAGCGCAACCGGCCGCAGAACCAGGCGTAGGCGGCCGAAAGGACGAAGAAGCCCAAGGCGAGGGCGATACAGGCGAAGTTATTCATGGCGTCCCGCACGATAGCCCAAACGGAAACATCCGCATAATTAAGAGGTGATTTGTGGGCGTTAAAAAAACGTTAACGCCAATCCGCCTCTTACTCGGGCTCACTAGGGGCATTTGGCTGTTTTCGAGGCTCTTTACC
>CANIXX010000045.1 GCA_947471115.1 Opitutaceae bacterium
CAACTGCCGGATTTAGGATTAGTGTGAGTAAGTACTGAGTTCTCCATCGATCGTTGAGGTAAGTTTGCATTTTGCCGGAGCCCTGTTTGCGTGCGGGGCAATTCTTATGATCAACGCCTTCGCTCCCAATCTCACTCAACATGCCCCGCGTAGCCCCCGTGTCCGCCTTGGCGGCTACGCCCACCTCGCACGTTTGCTCGACAAGGCCCGCGCCGTCCTTGCCGGCACCGGCGGTGATTACCACTACAACTGTTCGCTCGACCGGCGCTTCTTCGATTTCACTGGCATTGACCACGCGGCGATGCTGGACGCCATCAAGAGCGGACTGACCGACTCCCAGATGCTCGCTTGGGTGAATGAAAAAAGCGGTAAGTCCCCGGTTGAGGTCGTCGCCTGGTCGGCGTGGCTTGAGCAAAATGGACCCGGCTCGGCGGACATGCACACGTGGATGGCCGGCCGCATCACTGAAACCGCCCCAGGTCGTGAGGACATCAGGACCTTCTTCGAGCTGCTCGATCTGGACGATTACGTCAGCTTTGGCGGCAAGGCCTAAGCGTTACCATCCCGTTGCTACCACGGTCACAGGATGTGGTGGCAACCCGGAGCTCCCGAGTTGCGGGTTTAACGGCCTACAACTCGGTGTATTTATCCGAGCGGCCTTTGGCTTTTTCCACCGGGTATTTGGCGGCGTTGGCCGTCATCTTGGTCTGGATCGCGGCCGCCACGTCGATGCCGGTCATGTTGGCAAATTCCAGTGCGTAGATGACCACATCGGCCAATTCCTCTTCGATCTTCTTTCGCTTATCTGGGTCTTGAAAAATGCTGCGGGAAGCCTCCGGAGTGGCCCACAAAAAATGCTCCATCAACTCACCGGCTTCGGCGGTCAGCGCCATGCTCAGGTTTTTCGGCGAGTGGAACTGCTCCCAATCGCGTTCTTGGGCAAAAGCCAATACGCGGGTTTTGATTTCGGCCAAGGTTGTCGCTGAGTCGGTAAACGCCATGGCGGCAGGTTCGTTGTCCGCAGTTCAGGAGGCAAGCACGGCGCGGTCACGGCCTGCGTGCTTGGCCGCATAGAGCGCCTGGTCGGCCGCCACCTGCAGTGAGAAATTCGGGGCGCTCGAAACGGGCAGCGACGCCACTCCGGCGCTCAGCGTGATCGGCAGACTCACCGAGGCGGTGGCCTGAATGGGCGCTGCCTGCATCTCCGCCACCAAGCGGCGGGCGACAATGATCGCCTCTTGTGCTGGGGTTTCCATCAACAGCACGGCGAACTCCTCGCCGCCGATGCGTGCGACTCGGTCGATCCCGCGTAGACCCGATTCTATTCGACGGGCGGCGGCCACCAGCACGGCATCACCCGCTGCATGGCCGTAGGTATCATTGACGGACTTGAAGTGGTCCAGATCTACAATGATCATCGAAAGCGGGTGGTTGAAGCGGCGGGCGCGTTGCACCTCCTCGTTGAGCAGGGCGTCGAACGCCCGGCGATTGAGCAGGCCGGTGAGGGCGTCGTGGGTGGCCAGTAACCTCAGCTCCCGCATGGCTTCGGCCAGTTTTAAACTGTAACGAATGGAGCGCTCCACCATGCGCGGGGTGATTTCACCTTTAACCAGATAGTCAGCCGCTCCGGCCTCCATCGCCGCTTCGTCCACCTGCTCGGAGGAATCCGCAGTAAGGAAAATCACGGGGGTTTCACAGCGTTCCTCGCGTGCGGCCCGGAGCAGGTCTAAGCCGTTGCGCTCGCCGAGTTGGTAATCGAGTAGACACGCCGCGTAGTCCCCCGAGAGCAAGAGTCGCAGGCCTTCCTCGTAGGTCTGCGCCCAGTCGGATTGGAAACGGCCGATTTGGGCATTCGCGAGCATGCGATCTGTCACCTTATATTGCAGCAGGTTGTCCTCGATAATGAGGATTTTTTTGACCGGGAGCACGGCGGGAGAGGCGTGGGCGTCGTTGGAGGGTGGGGGAGAGTCGCGCAAATTAGCGCTGAGTACCGGCGACCAAGTCGATGGCGCGTCGTGCTAGCGCGGGGGCGATTTGAGCGCGGTCGGCAAGGTGGTCGCGGATGACGTTGACCAGTGCGCTGCCCACCACGACGCCGTCGGCATGGGCTGCTACTTCGGCGACGTGCGAGCGCTGACCGATACCGAAGCCCACCACCACAGGCAGGACGGTGTGGCGTTTGATCGCTGCGACCGCCTCGGGGATGTTGGTGGCAACGGAGTCGCGCACGCCCGTAACGCCTTCGCGGGAAACATAGTAAATAAAACCGGTGGCGGCGGCGCCGATTTTGGCGAGCCGCGCCTCGGGGGTGGTGGGGGCGACGATAAACACGGTTTTGATGCCGTGGCGGGCGCAGGCGGTTTGTACGTCGGCAGCCTCTTCGGGTGGCAGGTCGAGGGTTAACATGCCGTCGACTCCGGCCGCCTTGGCGTCGCTCACATAGGCATCCACGCCGTTGGAGAAAACCAGGTTGTAGTAGGTGTAGAAAACGATGGGCGTGTGAGGCGCGAATTCGCGGATGCGGCGCACCAGCTCGAACACGCGTGCTGCGGTCATTCCGCCATCGAGGGCGCGTTGGGCAGCGAGTTGGTTGGTGAGGCCGTCGGCGAGGGGATCACTGAAGGGCACTCCCAGCTCCAAAATATCGATGCCGCTTTCAATGAGAGCGCGGCAGGCGGCCAAGGAGCTGGCAAAATCGGGGTCTCCAGCACAGAGGTAGGCGACGAAAGCGGCGCGGTTTTCTGCGCGGGCGAGGGAGAAGGCATTGGCAATACGATCCATGTCACGTGATGGGCTCAAAAATGGGCATAAGGCGCAAAGGGAATTTTCAAGTCAGGCCAGATAGTTGCATTTGAATAGGGGGGCTGGACGACTTTGCTACAGTTCACATTCGACAGCGGACAAGGCCTGGTGGCTTGATGTTCTTCTACGTCTTTACTCATCGCATGAACTCAACCGCCCTAGCCACGATCGCAATGACCGGTTTTACCGTGGCGTTTTTCCATGCGGCCATTCCTACGCACTGGTTGCCCTTCGTACTGGTAGCGCGTGCCCGGCAATGGAGTCGCTCCAAGGCTCTAGGTGTGGCCATTTTTGCCGGCTTGGGGCATGTGGCCTTGACCAGCTTGCTCGGCTTGGCGATCGCGTGGTTCGGTTTTCAGCTCGATCATCACTTCGGCCATGCGTTCACCCAAGTGGCCGGGGTTGTCCTGCTCGCGGTGGCGGCCTTCTACTTTTGGCGCCAGTGGCGGGGGCAGGGGATCATGCATCACCACACCCCGGGCGGTCGCCACGAACCGAGTGCGCATTGCGGTCACGACAAAGCCCACAGTCACCTGGAAGCCGAACTGGAGGGCAGTGCACTTGTCTCCAAGCGCAAGAGTGACTGGGCGGCGATCAGCGGCTTGTTTGTCATGCTGACGCTTTCGCCATGCGAGGGCTTTTTGCCCATTTACCTGTCGGGCGTTCAATTTGGGTGGCAGGGCTTTTTTGTGCTGAGTGGCATTCTCGCAGTCGGCACTCTTGGCGGCATGCTGTTGTTTACGTGGCTGACCTTGGTGGGGCTCGAAAAAGTTGAGCTCAAGCGCATCGAACACTGGGAAGCGGCTTTGCTAGGGCTGGTGTTTACCGTGCTGGGTGTGGTGATGCTCAGCTTGGAGCACTCGCATTAAGTTAGCGCTCGCAGCCATTCGCTAACCGCCTAGGTAGGCGGCTTTGAGGCGAGGGTCGTCGCGCAGTTCGTTACTGGGCCCCGAAACCGTGATGAGCCCCGTTTCCAGCACGTAGGCGTGTGAGGAGATTTCCAGTGCGAGGTGGGCGTTTTGCTCGACCAGTAAAATGGTCAGGCCTTCGACGCGGTTAATCTCCACGATTTTTTCGAAAATCGTCGATACGAGGCGCGGTGCTATGCCCAGCGAGGGTTCGTCAAGCATGAGGAACTTCGGCTGCCCCATAAGCGCGCGGCCAATCGCCAGCATTTGCTGCTCACCACCGGAGAGGGTGCCAGCGGTTTGTTTAAGCCGTTCCTTGAGGCGGGGAAAAAGCGTGAAAACGTGTTCACGGGTACGTTCGTTGAGTGCCGTGTCGCGCTGCAGGTAGGCGCCGAGCGCGAGGTTTTCGGCCACCGTCAAGTTGGCGAACACCAAGCGTCCCTCGGGCACGTGGCAAAGTCCGCGGGCGACGATCTCGTGTGAGGCCATGCGCGTAATGTCCTCACCCTTAAAGCGGATACGGCCTGCACGCGGGCGGATCAGCCCTGAAATGGCCTGCAAGGTCGTGGTTTTGCCTGCCCCGTTACCGCCGATGAGCGTGACGATGGAGCCGCACGGGATCTCGAAGGAGATACCGTTAACGGCCTGAATCGCACCATAGGTGACGGATAGATCGGTGACGGAAAGCATGGGCACGGAAGACGAAGTGGCGTCACTAATGGGACTTGATGCTCGCATTGCAAGGTGGAGAAAACTCACCATTCCCCGGTAGCAGCCAAGTTAGCCAGTTTAACTTTTCCTTTCATTTCACTTCAGTCACGCCGCTTGGTGAAGTGCAGCTGAGATGCTCATCCCACCACCGGTTTTCCTGGGTGGGTATGAAAAATCACTGGGCCGCTTCCGGCGCGTAGGCGTCGGGTTCGCCGAGGGCGCGGCGCATGGTGGCCAGGGCAACGTTGTAACTGTAATTGGCCGCGAGCTGGTTGGTACGCGACTGGGTCAGCGACACGCGGGCTTGTAAGACGTCGAGCTGGGTGGCGCTGCCGGCTGCGTAACGCGCATCGGCCAAGCGCAGCGACTCCTCGGCTTGGGCGACGACCTTTTGGGCGGCCTCGGCCAACTCGGCGGCTTCCTGTAACGACGAGAGCGCGGTACGCACCTGGACCTCGACGGCGAGCTCTTGCTCGCGGGCGCTCAACTGCGACTGGCGCAGACGCGAGCGCGCTTGGGCGACTTTGCCCGCAGTAGCCCGGCCGTCAAAAATGGCCCAGTTCGACTGCACGCCGACCACCCAGCCTTCCGGCGAATCGTTGAAACTGTTAGAGCTGATTTTTTTAACCACCTGGTAGCCGCCGATCAGGTCGACGGTCGGGCGGTTACCGGCTTGCTCGATGCGCACGCCGGCCTCACGGGCCTTGGCCAGGCGGTCGAGGCGCAGCAGGTCGGGCCGGTTGGTGCGCGCGGCGTCGAGGGATTTTTGCAAATCATAGCTCACGGGCAGGAAGTCCAAGGTACCCAGAAACTCGGGGGTTTTATGCAGGTTTTCCGGCGTGGTGTTAACGTAGCCGATGGCCTGACGGAGTTGGTCTACCGAGGTGCGCTTGCGGTTGCGCGCCTTGATGAACTCGGGCTGGGCGTTGGCCAATTCCACCTCTGCACGCAGTACTTCAAAGTTGGAAATTGTGCCGGCCTCGAAGCGGTTTTTGGCGTTCTGCAACTGTTGGCGGAGCAACTGCACGTTCTGCTCCTGCACGGTGATCTGCTCACGGGCCAGGAGCACGTCGTAATAACGCGTGCGCACCTCCAGTAGCGCATTGTTGATCGTGGCTTTGAGGTCGAGCAGGGCGGCTTCTCGGCTGACCTTCTGGGCTTCGAGCGCCGCCGAGATGCCGCCGCCGGCGTAAAGCACCTGGCGAGCTTCGAGAGCGATGCTCCAGTCCTGGTCGCTGCCGCCGCCTTGGACGAGCTCCTCGTCCTTTTTCTTATACGAACTGCTTAGGCCGAGTTGGGGAATGGTTTTGGCCTTCACTTCTACGATCAGGCCCTCCTGTTCCTTGATGCGCTCACGGGCCTGCAAGATGGAGTAATTGTGCTCCAGTGCGTAGGCGATGGCGTTGCGCAGATCAAGGCGCGGGGGGACGTCGGGCGCACGGCTAACGGTCTTTGTCGGCGCGGCCTCAGGCAGGGCGGCTGATAGGGCCGTTCCGCCGATTAGCAGAGCGGCGGGCGCAAAGAGCGCGATGAGTGAAGATGTTTTCATGGGACGAGTTTAACGGGATGAATTACTTGGCTGGAACGGGCTGCGGCTGCACGCCTGGGGTGGTTGGGAGGGCGGGCTTGGCTTGATGATCTTTGGCGAGCAGGATGTAGAGCGAAGGCACGATGAATAACGTGAACAACGTGCCGATGGTCATACCTCCGACCAGCACTAGACCTATTGAGTTACGCGCAGATGCGCCCGGTCCGCTCACCAAGGTTAGCGGGAAATGGCCGACCACGGTCGCCACCGAGGTCATCAGGATGGGGCGCAGGCGGGTGATCGAGGACTCGCGCACCGCTTGCAATTTGCTGCGGCCCTGGGCTTGCAGCTGATTGGCGAACTCGACGATCAGGATGCCATTTTTGGCTACCAAACCGACCAGCGTGACCAGGCCGATCTGGGCGTAGATGTTCATCGTTGTTGTCCAACCGTCGGTCCAGAAAGCCAAGTTGGGGTTAGGCATTTTAAAAAAGGTGAAGAGCAGCGCTCCAAACATCGCCAGTGGCACCGAGCCAAACAGGATCACGAACGGGTCGCGGAAGGAGTTAAACTGCGCGGCCAGCACGAGGAAAATCAGCACCACGGCCAGACCGAGCGAGGGGATGAACTTGTTGCCCTCGGCGCGCAGTTGGCGGGACTCGCCGGTGTAGTCGATCACGTAGCCCTTGGGCAGGATCTTGGCTGCCTCGTCTTCGAGGAAGCGCAGCGCCTCGTCGAGAGGCACGATGCACACTCCGGACAGCGACACGGCGTTGAGCTGCTGGAAGCGGTTGAGCGTGCGCGGCACGGTGCTGTTTTTGATCTCGGCCACCGTGCTTAGCGGGATGAGTTTTCCACCCGGGCCGGTCACGTGCAGATCCTTGATCTGCTCGGCGGTGAGCCGGTCGACGCGCTTGATCTGCGGAATAACTTTGTAGCTGCGGCCGTCGATGTTGAAACGGTTAACAAAGTTGCCGCCCACCGCCGCGCTCACGTCAGCACCGATTTGGGTGAGGTTGAGGCCGAGCGCGGCAACCTTGTCGCGGTCGATGACGATCTCGGACTGAGGCTGGTCGACCTTGACGTCGATGATCGGCGGGAAGGCGAACTTCTTGCTCGCGATGGCCCGGTTTTGCAGCTCTTGAGCGAAGGTGAGCACCTGGTCGCTGGGAGCGGTCGAGGCGATGTAGAATTCCACGGGAAACTGGCCGCCGCCTGGCAGCGCGGGTGGGGTCACTGCAAACATTTGGATGCCGGGAACGGCACCCAGTTTTTGCTGCACCTCGGGGATCATCTTAAACACGCTGCGGTCGCGCTCGGTCCACGGTTTGACAACTAGGCCACCGAAGCCGGAGGTCGGCCGGGTGATCTGGAAGGTGAAGTCGGTCTCGGGCAGGCTGCGGAACTCTTTGCCGGCGGCGGCGGCGTAGTGGCTGGTCTGGTCGAGAGTGTTATTGGCACCGGTGTTCATGATGCCGAAAATCACGCCTTGGTCCTCAGCCGGGGCCAGCTCGGTGGGCGACATTTTGAACAGCGGCAGGGCGAGCAAACTCACGAAAATCCACACCGCGTAAACGTAGGGGCGGTTGGCCAGCGTGCCGTCGAGCAGGCGGGCGTAACCGCGTTTGAGGTGCTCAAAACCGGCGTTGATCTTGGCCGGCAGACCCTGGTGCTCGATGTCGGCGGTAAGCAACTTGGCCGACATCATCGGCGAGAGGGTGAGTGCGACCACGCCCGAAATCGTTACGGCACCGGCGAGGGTGAAGGCGAATTCGCGGAACAGCGCGCCGGTGAGCCCGCCTTGCAAACCGATGGGGGCGTAAACCGCCGCCAAGGTGATGGTCATGGCGATGACTGGGCCGACAAGTTCTCGCGCGCCGAGCAGGGCGGCGTCGAGCGGGGATTTCCCCTCGCCGATGTGACGCTCGACGTTTTCCACTACGACGATGGCGTCGTCGACCACCAGACCGACTGCCAGCACCACCGCCAGCAGCGTCAGCAAATTGATGGTGAAGCCGAAGGCCTGCATCAGGAAAATCGCGCCGATCAGCGACACGGGAATAGCCACCACCGGCACGAGCACGGAGCGGAATGAGCCCAGGAAAAGGAAGATGACGATGACGACAATTAAGAGGGTTTCCGCCAGGGTTTTGACCACGTCGTTGATGGCGTCGTTGATGTAGGCGGTGGAGTCGTAGGCGACGCGGGTTTCCAAGCCGGTGGGCAGGTCCTTGGCGATGCCGACCATTTCGGCGCGGATGCGTTTGATCACGTCTATCGAGTTGGCGTTGGGCAGTACAAAAATGCCCATGAACACGGCGGTCTGGCCGGAGAAACGCACTTCCGTATCGTAGTCCTCGGCGCCGAGAACGACGTCGGCGATGTCCTGTAAGCGCACGATGGTGCCGCCCGATTCGAGGACAACGAGTTGTTTGAATTCCTCGACCGAACGCAGGTCGGTGTTGGCCGTTAGGTTGACCTGAATGAGTGCGCCCTTGGTCTGGCCAACGGCGGCGAGGTAGTTGTTTTTTGCCAGCGCGGAGCGGACCTGGGCCGGGCTGAGGTTGAGTGCGGCCATGCGCTCGGGTTTGAGCCAGATGCGCATCGCAAAGGTGCGCGCGCCCAGCACCTCGGCGCGTTGCACGCCGGGGACGGCAGTCAAGCGTGGCTGCACCACGCGTACGAGGTAGTCGGTGATCTCGTTTTGCTGGAGGACGTCCGAGCGGAAGTTGAGGTAGGCGGCGGCGAATTGGCTGTCGGCCGAGATGATGTTAATAACGGGCAACTCGGCCTCGGGCGGCAGGTCGCCGCGGACCTTGTTCACCTTGCTGCTGATCTCGGAGAGCGCCTTGTTGGCGTCGTAGTTGAGCTTCAGGCGGGCGGTGATGGTGGAGACGCTCTGGGCGCTGTTGGACTGAACGTAGTCGATGCCGTCGCACTCGGCGATGGCGCGCTCCAGCGGCGTGGTGATGAATCCACGCACCAGCTCAGCGCTCGCGCCCACGTAGGCTGTGGTGACGGTGACGGAGGCGTTCTCGCTGCGCGGATACTGGCGCACGTTGAGCGAACGGTAGGCCTGCAAACCGGCGATGATGATCACCAAGTTGATCACGATCGCCAGCACGGGCTTGCGGATGAAGATGTCGGTAAAAGATTTCATGGTGGTGGCCGCTGGCGGTGGTTAAAGACCGTTCACGCGGGACGGGGAATCAGGAGTCGGAGGGCTTGGGGGCGAGCTGGGCGTCGGGAGCGAGCTCGTTGTGGACGGAAATCGTCGAGCCGTTGCGCAGCTTGAAAACCCCTGCGCTCACCACGGTGTCGCCCACTTTGAGGCCGGAGGTCACCGCCACGAAGTCGCCGCGCGCCGTGCCCAGACGAACAAACTGCTGGCGCACGACTTTTTGGGTTTCGCCGGTGGCCTCGTTTTTCTTTTCTTCGACTACAAAAACCGTGTCACCGTACGGCGCATACAGCACTGCGGTCGCTGGGATAATAATGACCGGCGCGGTCACCGGCAGCACGACGGACACCGTGCCAAACATGCCCGGGCGTAGGCGTGACTCGGCGTTGGGCAGAGTGACTTGGAGCTTCACGCTGCGGGTGGTCGGATCGAGGTCGGGGTTAATCGCGGTGACCTTGCCTTCAAAGAGCTGGCCGGGATAGGCGTCGGTGACGACGCGGGCAGTCAGGCCCTCGGAGACTTGCCCGAGCTGCTGCTGAGGTAGGGAGAAATCGAGGAAAATCGGGTCAAGTGCCTGGATCGAAACGATCGGTGTGCCCACGGGGAGGAATTGGCCGACGTTGACCAAACGGATACCGGCTCGACCTGTGAAGGGGGCGGCGATGAGTTTTTTGGCGAGGATCGCGCGGAGGTTATCGGCCTGGGCGGCGGCCTGTTTGGCTTGGGCGTCGGCTGAGTCGAGGTCGGCCTGTGAATTGGTGTTCTGGCTGCGCAGTTCACGGGAGCGGGCGAGGTTGAGGCGAGCGAGCTCGGCGGTGGCCTCGGCCGAGCGGAGTTGGGCCTGCTCGACCGAGGTGTCGAGTTCGACGAGCATGGCGCCGGCGGCGACACTGGCCCCGGATTCAAAGTCGATCTTGCTGACGGTACCGGCGACCTCGGCACTCAGGGTTACGCCCTGCACAGCGGCGAATGAGCCGATCGCATTAAGGGTGGTTTCCCATGTCTCCGCGCGCACGTCGGCGGTGGTCACGGCCTCGGGTGGAAGCATCATGGTTTTACCGGAGGCGATGAGGGCGCGGATTTGCAGGGCTTTGACGCCAGCGATGGCGCCCAGAACGAGCAGTAGACCCAGGATGGTGAAGGCGATTTTCTTGATCATGGTTTTTAAGTGATAAAGTGGCGGTTAAGGCTAATTCGAAAGTGTGGTGGCGGGGATGCGGTTTAGCGTGGGTCGGGTTCGGCGGCGGTGATCTCGGGGTTGGTGCGCTCGACGATTTTGTGGACCAGTTTCACAAGGGTTTTGCGCTCCGCCTCGGTTAAGTTGGCCATTAGGCCGTTGATGAGCTGAAAGTGGGTGGGCAGCAGACGGTTCATGAACTCCTGGCCCGCCGGGGTGAGGTGGACAGCGATTTGGCGGCGGTCGGCCGCATCGGGCGCTCGGCGGACAAAGCCGTCGCGCTCAAGGGTGTCGAGCAGCCCAGTGATGGTTGCCCGCGAGACGGAGGCGAGCTCGGCCAACGCGGCCGGAGTGCTGGGGCGCGGGCACTCGGTATCCTTTTTTTCCAGCAAGAGCATCATCACCAAAAAACGCCCTTGGGTGATATCATGGGCGTTGAAATGCCCGTTCATGACGCGCCAGACCTCGTCGCTGGCGCGGATCAAGTGCATGAACGCCTCGCAGGCCGAGGGATTGAGGTCGGGGAATTGCTTGGACGCCGCCACCAGGCACTCGTAGCGGGGAAGGTCTTTGAGAACGAGGCGTTGCATGCGGGTGGGGCGAGGGATCGAGGCGTGGTAAGGTTAAACGGTAATTAAGGCGGGACAGTGAGGCGGCTTACAGTTAGTCGCCTAATCAATAAATCAAGGAGCAAACGGGTGTTTTCCCAATTGTCACCCGGCAGGTGTAAATTTGCTGCCTGCCCAGCGATGGTTTGCTGGAGGCCCAGCGCTGGTTTGCGGGCCGACGAGGTCCGTTTAGTTGGCGCGCTTCGGCTTTGCCAACGGCGGCAGGCGGTCCCGGTGCCGCCACAGCAATGACACCAACGCGAGTGCCTCCCAGTAACGCCGCCAAAATTTGCGCGGGTTGGAAGCCAAGCGCATTAACCAGCCGAGTACCATGCGGTCGGCCCAAGGAGGGATATTGGCTTGTCCGCCGGAGAGAAACGCGATCGCTGCACCGAGACACAGGATGGAAGTCGGTGTTTTGAGTTGGGCTCGCAGCATCAATCCGAGGCGCTCCTGCACGCCGCCTCCGATTGCCAGCATCACGACGCTCGGTTTGCGCGCCTCGATGCGACGAAGCAACTCGGCATCCTGGATGGCCCCAAGCGGATAGTGCGGGGCAAGGTAGACGTCGGCCTCAGTCACAGGGAAGCCTTTGCTGACGAGCCAGGCGCGATTACGTTGATCCTCTTCGGCCGAGGGCATGACCCAGAAGACGGAGCCGGGCTGCTTGAGTTCGGGCCGGGCGAGCACGGCGACCATGAATTTAAGCCCAGAGAGCCGCGGGAGCTTTACACCGGTAAACGCGCGCCAGAGCAGTACCATGAAGCCGGAATCGGTGATGGCTAGGTCGGCCGTGGTCAGGGCCTCGCGGTAGGAGGCGGATTTGACCAAATCGGCCGCCAAGCCTGGCGCGGAGGGGGCGACGACAAGCATCGAGGGGAATGCGCCTGTGGCTTCGCTGGGGGCGGTCAATACGGCGGTCCCGCTTGGAGCGCTTCCGAGCTGATCGTGAGTGCTGGCGAGTGCCGCTGCTAGAGTGTGCTGGCGCGCGTCGGAGTTATCTCGCTGAAAAGTGTTGGAATGGTCGATTACCCGCTCGACAGCTGCCGCGACGGAGCCGGTGAAGAAATGGATGCCAAGCAAGCGGGCTGAGGTCGGGTTGGACATGAAGCTGAACTGAGCAAAAGCATTAACCCGTCCCAATCGACCCCTAAATGAGGGTGATGGACCGGCTGGGCCAATGGAGGCGATTACCCTGCGATAGAGGCGCTCAACTTGCGCATATCAATTTGTTGATCAGCTGGATTTGGTGGAATCCGATGCTAATTCAGCGGGCTTACAAACCTAGAAAACTTTTCCAGAAAGGCTTAAACTAGCCCAGTTTGCTTCGGTCTTGGTTGAAACGCGCGGATTTACGGCTCATTTCTGCGACACTTTAACCAAATAAAACTATGAACTCACTCTGGTATCTCGCCATCTTGATCGGTCCCTTCCTATTCGGCTTATACGCGCAGATGCGTGTACACGGTGCTTACAATAAAAATGTACAAATCCCGTCGCGCGGTCGGATCACTGGGCGTGAAGCCGCCGATGCGGTGATGCGCTCGGCTGGTATCACTAATGTAGAAATCGTCGAAGTCCCCGGCCAACTCACCGACCACTACGATCCTATTAATCGCCGCTTGGCGTTGTCGGAGTTGAATTACAACGGCACCAGTTTGGCTGCGTTGGGCGTGGCGGCACACGAGGCCGGGCACGCCATCCAGCACAAAGTGGGCTATAGCATGATGACCGTCCGCCAAACCATCGCTCCGGCCACTCAGATCGCCGCCGGCGTGTCCAACTACGTGATCATGGCGGGTATCCTCATGCTCACGTTCCTTAAAGGTTTCGGTTCGCTCGGCTATAATTTGCTCATGATCGGCGCCGTTGCGCTGGCCGTCATCGTGCTATTCCAGCTAGTCACCTTGCCCGTTGAGTTTGACGCGAGTCGCCGGGCCAAGAAGCAGTTGGTCACCCTTGGCATCCTTGATAAGGACGAGATCAAGGGGGCCAACGAAACCCTTGATGCCGCGGCGCTGACTTACGTCGCCGCCTTTGTGGCCGCGTTGGGCTCCTTGCTGCACGTGGTCATGATGTTGATGGGCAGCAATCGCCGGGAAGAATAACCGTTGTGCATAAAAAAGACCGGGAGGCTGTGTGCCTCCCGGTCTTTTTTGTGCCCTGATTTCCGACACCGCAGCCACCAATGGCCACTGTGTCGGGCGTGAATCACTCCTCCTTCTGGAGGGCGGCGATCACGGAGTAATCCTCCAAGGTTGAGGTGTCGCCCTTCACTTCGCGACCGGCGGCGATTTCCTTAAGAATGCGGCGCATGATTTTTCCCGAGCGGGTTTTAGGCAGGCCGGCGGCAATCCGCACGGAGTCCGGCTTGGCAAAGGAGCCAATTTCCCGGCCGATGTGCGAGCGTAGCTCTTCCTTGAGCGCGTCGCTGGTGACGACCCCGGTCTTGAGGGATACGAACACCACGAGGGCTTGGCCCTTGAGGCTGTCGGGACGGCCAACTGCGGCTGACTCGGCAACCGAGGGGTGTGAGGCCAGTGCGGCTTCGACCTCGGCGGTGCCGATGCGATGGCCGGATATGTTGAGCACGTCGTCCACGCGGCCGGAGATCCAGAAGTAGCCGTCTTTGTCCTGCTTGGCACCGTCGCCGGTGAAGTAAACGCCGGGGAAGTCGCCGAAGTAGGCCGTTTGGTAACGCGCGTCGTCATTCCATAGGGTACGCAGCATCGAGGGCCACGGCTTGGTGATGACCATTTTGCCATCAGTGCCGCGAGGCACTTCCTTGCCTTGTTCGTCGACGATCTTGGCCGCTACGCCGAAGAACGGCAGGCCGGCTGCACCGGGCTTGAGCGGGGCGGCACCGGGAAGCGTGGCAATCAGGATGGAGCCGGTTTCGGTCTGCCACCAGGTGTCGACGATCGGGCAACGGCCTTTGCCGATCATTGCATGGTACCAACGCCAGGCCTCAGGGCTGATCGGTTCGCCGACCGAGCCGAGCAGACGCAGTGAGTCGAGACGGTGGCGAAGGACGTAGTTGTCGCCCCAACGCATAAAGGCGCGAATCGCGGTCGGCGCCGTGTAAAGGATCGTAATGGCGTGGCGGTCGATCATCTGCCAGAAGCGGTCGGGTTCGGGCTGGTTGGGCGCACCCTCGTAAAGGAACACCGTCGAACCGTTGGCGAGCAGGCCGTAAACGACATAGCTGTGGCCGGTGATCCAGCCGATGTCGGCGGAGCAGAAGTAGCGATCGTTCTCCTTCAGGTCGAAGACGTAGTGGGCGGAGAGTTTCGCGCCGAGCAGGTAACCGGCGCTGGTGTGGAGAACGCCTTTGGGTTTACCGGTGCTGCCACTGGTGTAGAGGATGAAAAGCGGGTGTTCGCTATCGAAGGCCTTGGCTTTGTGCTGGTTGGGGCCGCCCTTCCAAGCGTCGTGCCACCAGATGTCACGGCTTTCAACCATGTTGATCTCGTTGCCGGTGCGTTTAAGTACGATGACCGTCTGCACGCTCGGGGTGCCCTCCAGCGCACGGTCGACCACGGACTTGAGCTCAACGACTTTGCCTCGGCGCCAACCGCCATCGGCTGTGATGACCAGCTTGGCTTGGCAGTCGTTGATGCGATCCTTGATCGCCTCGGCGCTAAAGCCGCCAAAGATCACCGTGTGCACCGCGCCGATGCGGGCGCAGGCCAGCATGGCGACGATCGCCTCGGGCACCATGGGCAAGTAAATCGCCACACGATCGCCTGCGTTGATGCCCATGTTTTCGAATACGTGGGCCAGACGGCACACGTGCATGGCGAGCTGCTTGTAAGTGATCGTGCGCACATCGCCCGGCTCGCCCTCGAAAATAATCGCGGCTTTGTTCTCACGCGCGGTGCCGAGGTGGCGATCGACGCAGTTTTCGGCAACGTTGAGTTTACCGCCCTTAAACCATTCGGCGTGCGGGCTCTTCCAGTTCAACACCGTGGTGAAGGGCTTGCGCCAGACCAGCTGCTCGTTGGCCTGCCGCCCCCAGAAGTTTTCTGGAGAGTTGACAGATTCGGCGTGGAGCTTCTTATACGTGGCAAGACTTCCCAAGTTGGCTTGACGTTGAAACTCGGCTGAAGGCTTGAAAACCCGTTTTTCGCGGGACTCGGAGGTAATCTTTGGTTCTGACACGTTATTTATTTTAGGTTTTTTTATGCGCGCGGATATTCGTGCGCTAGGGCTACAACCGTTGTTTCTGCGGTTTTTTATCCCGTCAATGGTGTGCCAGCAGTTTAGCACCCCTTATGCAGTCGGCTTCTTCACATTTTTTTAATTCATTCTCATGGCTAATACAACCGCCCCCATCATCCCCGCTCCGGCTCCGGTCGAGAGCCAACCTGCGCCCTTGACGGCCGCCGCTGACGTCTCCGTCGCCGCCGTTCCCGTTGCGGTGGCTGCGCCCGTTGCTCCTCCCGTTTTTGAGCGTCCACCCGAGGTCGTGATCCACGTCGAGGGCGTTCTCGACATCGACATCCAGAAGGGCGGCAATGGTCAACTCCTTGACCTCACCCGCTACGGCAAACGCCGCCCGTCCGACACCTTCGTTCCCAAGGAGCTGATCCGCCGTTTCAAATTACGCCAAGGCAGCCGCATCACCGGCACCGCTTGGCCGGCCGAGGGGCGCTTCACTAATCCGAAGATGAAGTTTGTCGAGACCGTCGACGGTATTTCCATCGAGGATCGTAAAGACCGCCCCGAGTTCATCGCGCTCACCAGCATGTCGCCCGACAAACAGCTCAAAACCGAGCTCAAGGACGGTCGTATGACCACCCGCGCAGTCGATTTGTTTTGCCCCATCGGAAAAGGTACGCGCGGCCTTATTGTCGCTCCGCCGCGCACCGGAAAAACCACGCTGTTGCGCGATTTAGCTCTGGGTGTGCTGCAAAATCACCCCGAGTGCCACGTCATGATCCTGCTGGTCGATGAACGCCCCGAGGAGGTCACCGACTTTCGCCGCAGCGTTCCCGCCGAGATCTGGGCTTCGTCCAACGACGAAAATGTGGACAGCCAC
>CANIXX010000046.1 GCA_947471115.1 Opitutaceae bacterium
GCGCGTCCCTCCTCAGCCAAGTAGTTGCCCAGCTGGTTTTTAACAAGAGGCAGATTGGGGTCGATGGCATTGGCCTTGAGCAGCATCGCCGCCGCCAGCTTGCGCTGATCGACCACTGGCTGACGCAGGAGCAACGCGTAACTCACGTAGCCGGCGGCCACCTCGGGGTATTTCTTCAGGTAGTCATCGTAGTTGAACATGAGCTCCTGAAACTGGGCGCGCAGGTCCTCGACCTCGGCGTGGGTGTTTTTTTTGGCCACCTCAGCGAGCAAGTCGCGCTGGCGCTCGACAAGGAATTTGAGCGCCGCAGTCGCCGCCGCCGGCACCGGGGGCTCCTCGCTGTGCGCCTCCACCGCCACCGGCGGCGTTACCGCAGCCACCGAGGCGGACACGCTCAACACGACGAGGGAAAACAGGCGTAGTAACTTCATAGAAACGAAAACGTGCAGGTTGAGCGGGTACCGGTGCCGCGTAAATAGCCAACCTACGGATTACACCGAGAACAACGGGTGCACCTCGATTTTTCGGGCATGGACGCTTTCAGCGACACACCGGGGGCATCGTTGAGCCTGCGGCTGCACGCAGGCGGCAGGCCAAGGATTCGAGGGCAAGTCGCCCCCTGTCCGATCGCTTCGCCTGCGGTGCAGGCGTCGCTCGCCGTACGGGTCACGCCCATGCCCTGACTAAACAGCGGGATCAATCATCCGCCGCGTGCGGCTGTAATCTTCGAAGGTGGTTTCCACGATCCCCTCGATCTGGGATGCGCTCAGGCCACACGTGGCGATAAACCGAATGCTGGCTGGCTCGGCGAGGATGACGTCAACGGGTGATGGCTGCAGTTGAACACCTCGCCCCTGCGGAAAAAGGTATGAGGCAAACTGCAGCGCCTCGGCCAGCCAACTGGGCGTGGACAAGGCCGAGGGATCATCTTGGCCAGCGATCGCCTGAACCATGTCGTCGGAAAATTTCCACTTTTGCAAAAGCGTTGCCCCCGCTTGGGCTTGGACAAAACCCACGCTCTGCTGCTCCCACTCGGAAATGGTCTCGTTGCCGATCCAATACAAACCGCCACCGAGGTCCTCGATGGCCTGGTTAATCGCCAAGCGGCCAAGGAAACGCAGCAGGCCCACCGTATAGGCTTGGCCTGCATCACCCTGCCCCGACGCCGAGCTGAGGTTCCGCAAAAATAAACCGTTAAACAAACTCTCCGCCCAGAAATCGTCAGCCGAGATGCCGTAGCAGCCGAGATGTTGCGTCGACACCACGCGGGTGACCGCCAAATTCAAAAGTCGAATCGTCTCATTGGAGCCGATTTTTTGTATCGCTTCACCGATCGTACGATTCGGCTCACCAGTGCCGTAAAACACACTGTTGGCGCAGCGGATGAGGTCGGCGGTTATCGACGGGTCACTACCCACGAGTTTTGCGATATCGGCGATGTCGGAATGCGGATCACGCAGTAACATCAATGCGCGAGCGAGAATGGCCGGCGCGGGGCTGAATTTCTCGATCTTGGCGATTGCGAGGCGAAACTGTTCTTCGGAATTTTTCATGGGGGTAATTAAAATCCAAATCCGGTAACGGCGGGTGTTGGCAGCCTCTACTTTAACCCATTTTCAGCAATGGAAAAGGCGGTGGGTGGAAGGAATCGCCCCTCGCCCCTGTGCGATTGCCGCCAAGCCAAACTTAAGCCCAACAGCACGCGCCGCAGCAGGAAGTCACTCGATAGGAAGAACGTCTATACGCTTGCCCGACCCGACACCCTGCGTACGACTACCCCTTCCATGCGTAACCCCCTACTCTGCCTGGTCCTCTTCAGCCTCGGCGCCTCCGCACACGCCAACGTCGTGCTCGCGCCGCTTTTCACCGACAACGCCGTTCTTCAACGCGACAAGCCCGTCCCAATCTGGGGCACGGCCGACGCGGGTGAAAAGGTCACCGTCACCTTCGCCGGCCAATCGCTCACCACCACCACCGACGCCGTCGGCAAGTGGAGCGTCGCCCTCGCCGCGCTGCCCGCCAACGCCACACCCGCCGACTTGGTGGTTAAGGGCAACAACACGGTTACCCGCACCAACGTCGTGGTTGGCGAGGTCTGGCTCGCCTCCGGCCAGTCCAACATGGAGTGGACCTTGGGCAAAACCTACGACGGTGCCCTCGACATCGCCGGCTCGGCGGCGAACCCGCTGATTCGCCACATCACGATCGCAAAAAAAGTCGCCTCCGCCCCGCTCACCAGCGCTACCGGCAACTGGCAAGTCGCCAGCCCGGCCACGACCGGCAATTTTAGCGCCGTCGGCTACTACTTCGCCCTCGACCTCTATCGTGTGCTCAACGTGCCCGTGGGCATCATCAACAGCAGTTGGGGCGGCACCCGGGTCGAGGCCTGGATGGATCAGGCGACCCTCAAATCAAATCCCGCCTTCGACTCCGTGGCCAGCGATTGGGCTAAAACCTTGGAAGCTTATCCCGCCGCCAAAGCAAAACAGGTTGCCGATCTCGCCGCGTGGAAAGTCGAAGCCGACGCCGCCAAGGCCGCCGGCCAGCCCTTCACCAAGCGTGCGCCCGCCGAGCCCTGGGGTGTCGGCCATCAAGCCACCCCGTCCGGCCTAAACAACGGTATGATTTCGCCGCTCGCTCCCTACGCTCTGCGCGGTGCCATTTGGTACCAGGGTGAGTCCAACGCCGGCAAAGCCGCCCAATACCGCGCGCTGTTCTCCGCCATGATCACCGGCTGGCGCACCCAGTTTGCCCAGGGCGACTTCCCCTTTTATTGGGTGCAACTGGCCAACTACCAAAGTCCCACCGACACCAACTGGGCATTCCTGCGCGAAGCCCAAACCCAGACCCTGTCGCTGCCCAATACCGGCCAAGCCGTCACCGTCGACATCGGTAACGTCACCGACGTCCACCCACGCAACAAAAAGGACGTCGGCCGCCGCCTTGCCCGCGTCGCTCTGTCCCGTACGTATGCCCAAAAGATCGTCGCAAGCGGCCCGGTATTCACCAAGGCCGAGCGCGATGGGGACGGCTTCCGCGTGAGCTTTGCTGAGGTCAATGGCGGCCTTATTGCGCCGCTCAACGCGCTAGTCGGCTTCGAGTTGGCCGGTGAAGACAAGGTCTTCAAACCGGCTACCGCCAAGATCGAAAAAGACACCGTACTCGTTTCCACCGGCGACGTGCCCGCTCCGGTGGCGGTGCGCTACGCTTGGCGCAACGCCCCGCTCGCCGGGTTGTTCAACGTCGAAGGCTTGCCCGCCGTCCCCTTCCGCAGCGACACCTGGTAAAACCAGCGCCGTACGCAGCTGCAGCCCGTACCGGCTCCTTTGTTTCCGGCGGCGCCCCTACTGCGGGCGCCGCCTTTTTTATGCCGCCCGGCCGCTCGCCCGCCCCGAATAAAGCGTCACCTAATAGGTTACACTTTGTTCGGGGGCGTGGCCTTCGGGGTTAACCACTTTCAGTCCCTCCGCCCGCTCCTTCCGCCGCCCGCTCAGTCTTTTTTTCGGCCCTTGGATCGTTTTACGATTCTTGCAGTCTCACTCAGCTCACGCCCCCTCCCCTATGAACCTACTCCGCTTGCCCTTGGTCCTTGTCGCGCTGGTTTGCACCGCCGCGTTCGCCGCCCCGATTGCCGCCGACTCCACCCTCACCGCCGCCACCATTTACCCGGACCGCGCCGTGGTTACCCGCAGCGCCTCGCTCATCGAAGTGCCCGCCGGCACCACCGAAATCAGTTTCGCTCAACTGCCCGCCGCACTCCTCGACGAATCGGTGCAGGTCTCCGCCAAGGGCACCACTGCCGCCGCCCTTTTGGACATCACCACGCGCATCGCCTACGTCACAGCCGAGCCCGACGCCCGCGTTAAAACCCTCGAAGACCAACTGCTCGCCCTGCGCCGCGACGAACGCGCCCTCAACGACCAGGGCAGCGTGCTCGAATCGCAGCGCGCGTTGCTCACCAGCATTGAAAAAGTTTCCACCACGCCGGTGACCTCGCGCCCCGGCGAAACGCCCCCGGCCCGTCCCGCGCTCGAAGATTACGAGAAACTCCTCGGCTTCTCCGCCTCCCAGCGCGCGCGCCTCGACGCCGCCGCCCAAAAACTCGACCTCGACCGCACCTCCCTCGCCGAAAAAATCGCCGCCACCCAGGCGCAACTCAACGAACTGCGCGGTCACCAACCGTCCCGCCGTGCCCATAAAACGGTTACCGTGCGCCTCGCCACCGAGGCCGCCGGAAAACTCGACCTCACGCTCAGTTACGGCCTGCCCGGTGCCTCTTGGACACCCGCCTACGACGCCCGCCTGCGCTCGGAAAAACGCCAGGTTCAGCTCGACGCGTTTGGCCTGGTGCGCAACGGCACCGGCGAGGACTGGAAGGCGATCACGCTGACCCTGTCCACTGCGCGTCCTGGGTTGGGCGGCGCCGCGCCCGAGATCGCCCCGTGGCATGTCGATGTCGCCCGCGTGGTGAATTACTCACGCTCAGATGCCGGCTCGATGGCCTTCGACCGCGGCCTCGGTAGCGTCGCCAAGCGCAAGTCCCTCGAATCATCATTGGCCCCGACCGCAGCCATGGCCGACAACTTTGCCGCTCCCGAACCGATCGCAGCCCTTAACGCGAGCGCACAAATCGAGACCGCCGCCACCAGCGCCAGTTTCAAGATCGCTACGCCCGTGACCCTCGCCAGCGACAACACCCCGCAGCGCCTGCCGCTCGGCACCCTCACGCTGGCCGCCGAACTCAGTTACCAGACGACACCCAAACTCCAAGAGACCGCGTACCTGGCCGCCGCTGTGGTTAACCGCAGCGAACTTCCCCTGCTGGCAGGTGCGCTCAACGTGTTTCTCGACGACACCTTTGTGGCAACCGCACGGCTTGCCACCACCATGCCCGGCGAAAAATTCACCCTCAACCTTGGTGCTGACGAGGGCATCGCGATCAAGCGTAAGATCGTTTCGCGCTTCACCGAAGACACCGGTTTCACCACCAAGAGCCGCCGCACCACCTACGACATTCTGGTGACGCTCACCAACAACAAGCGCACCACCGAACGCGTGGTGCTCCAGGATGTCGCGCCGGTTTCGCGCGACGAGAAAATCGTCGTCGAACTGATCGCGCCTGCAGCCCGCGAGCTGCTCAAGCCCGAGGACGCCGCTGCGCAACCGCCCAAGCTCGGCATTGCCCGTGACGCGGCGGGGAAACTCACTTGGCGCCTCGACCTGAAGCCGGGTGAAAAGCGCGAGATCCCGCTGAAATTCTCCATCGAACATCCCGCCGATCTGCCCGTGACCGGCGTGGAATAAACTCAGGATTCGGCGCACTTCGCACGACGGCTTGCGAAGTCCGCGAGACCGAGCATTCTCCCTCGTTTCTTCTCCCATGAAAAACCTCCGCACGCTTCTCACCCTCAGCGCATTCCTCGCCATGTTTTCCATTTCCCAAGCTGCCGATCGGCCCAAGGTCGGCGATCCTGCTCCCGTCGCCACCGCCACCACCGAACAGGGCGTCGAACTGAACCTCGCCGACGTCTACACCTCCAGCCCGTACACGCTGGTGTTTTTCTATCCCAAAGCCTTCACCCCCGGCTGCACCGCCCAAAGCTGCTCACTGCGCGACGGCTACGAAGCACTCACCAAACTTGGCGTGACCATCATCGGCGTCAGCACTGACACGGTGGAAAAACAGAAAAGTTTTAAGGAGGAATACAAACTGCCTTACACCCTCATTGCCGACATCAACAAAGTGGTGCTTAAGGCATTCGGTCAGAACGCGCTGCTGTTTGCCAGCCGCCAAGCCTTCCTCATTAACGACGGCAAGGTGGTGTACGTCGACACCAAGGGATCCACCAAGCAGCAAGCCACCGACATCTTAAATTTCATCGAAGCGAAGTAAGCCTAAGCGCCCCTTACAGTTCGTCGTCGTGTACGGGGCGCAATAACGCGGCAGTCGGGTCCAGCCGAGCCCTCTCCAGCCAGTCAACCAACAGCGGTTCCTTGGCCACCAAGTCGGCCGGCAGCGGGGCCGCAAGCAGATCGATCGCACGCAACACCCCGTCGGAGGCGCGAACCAAGTTTTTCGAGTGTAGATCTGCTACCAGCCAAGGCTTTCCATCTAAAAAATACAGCCGAGGATGGTCCCGGTAGGCGCGCAGGAAGCGCGACGGAATCGGGATGAGCGGGGCGGGTTGCACCTGGGACGTGTCGGCGCCTTCGGCGAGCAGTTTACCGAGCGTTTGTTTGGTCACCAGCACGCCCTCGTTTTTGGTCACGCCGAGCACTTCGGTGGGCATGCCGTCGAGATGAACAATGAGGTTAAACTTCTCCAGCATAGCCCGATAACTCCCGTCGGAGGCATCGGCGATCAGGGCAACCTCTTCGCTGCGGCGAAACGCAAAGGTGCCGCCAATACGCCCATTGGTGCGCGGCATGAAAAACTTGTAGATCGAGTGGTCCTTAGCCTCGAAGGCAGTCGCCTCCACCCCGCTGCTGATTGGCCGCAGGCGCGGGCCGCATTCGGCCAACAGGTCCTCGACACCCGCAGGAAATCCAAAATCTTCCAACGAGATGAGAGGTAGCAAGGTGCGGAAGGCGCGGGCCGCCTCGTACAACTCGTGCCAAAGCGGGTCGGCTTCAGCCAGCAGGGCTATTTCGTCGGATTCCCAGAGGACGAGGTCATCGTCCGGATCCGTTCCGATGCCGACGCGCGCCGCTGCCGAGCTGAGACGAGCGAGCGCTTCCAGTCGCAACCGGTGATCGTGTTGAAGCGCGCGTCGCTTTTCGGCTGTCGGGAGCCGACCGCCATGGATGCAGGTGAGGTTTCCAGTAAAGGGATCAAGGTGCATGCGTCGCTCATGGCGGTTTGAAAATCGGCTGCGTTAGCCACAAAAGCAACCGGAAGTTCCGGTCTGTTGCCAACACGTTATTCACAAGACGGGTAACATTAAAATTAGCGGATAACCCTTGCCGGAAAATTTCGGCCTGCCTTGGGTAAACCGCACCTATTGCCCGCACCTTAGCGTGCCGATGCGTCGCATCCGACTCTTTACCTTGGTGATAGTGATGAACCCTGGCGTTACGACCAGCGCCACACCGAGCGCCCTCATCGTGATCAGCCTGAGCGCCGGCGAGGGTCAGGCGGCCCGCTTACAGGCCTGCGCACAGGACTTACACACCGGATTTGTAGCGCGTGGATTTTGCCCGTCCCTGGCCCATTCCGGAATAAGTTAAAACGCCGAATAGAGGACGGTGGGGCTCGAGGCAGAAAACCAGACCGTCGGAGGGTTTCACAGAGCCGAGCCGGAGCGCCGACACGGAGCGCAAGACAGGGAGTCCACTTAGACTTCGTTGGTTCTAATGCCTCCAATCCCCCCGTCCTCCATGCGGCCTTACTCCTTCTTTAAAGCTGCATTATGGCTATTCCTCCCTGTCGAGGTTCGGGCTCTGTGGTCCTCGGTGTCATAGCTCCGGCTCGGCTCTGTGACACCTCGGTTTCTCCGTGGCTCGATTTTTCACCCACTGGAACTGTCGAAGAGCCTCGAATAAGAAAGCGGCTCAGAGCAGTTTGCCCGGCTCGTAGGTCGACGCACCCTTGATCTTCTTGGCCAACGGGGCAGTGGTTTTCACAAATGTGTCCACCTGCTGCGGGGCTGCCCCGACGAAGCGTTTGGCGTCGGCCAGAATCGCGCGCAGGGCCTTTTCAGACAACCCGAGGCGGGCGTCGGCGGCGAGCAAGCGCACCAAGTCGCTCTGGCCTTCACCGGTGCGGATGGCTTTGGCGGCGGCCAACGCGTTTTCCTTGATCGCCAAGTGGGCGGTTTCGCGGCCTACGCCTGCTTTGACCGCTTCCATCAAAATCGTGGTGGTGGCGAGGAAGGGCAGTTGGCGCTGATTTTCGGCGCCGATGGCGGCCTCGAACACGTCCATCTGGTTGAGCACGGCGAGGAGGGTTTCCAGCAGGCCGTCGATCGCGTAAAACGCATCGGGCAACGCCACGCGGCGCACCACCGAGCAGGACACATCGCCCTCGTTCCACTGGTGGCCAGCCAAGGCACCGGTCATGGTCACATAGCCGGAGAGAATCGTCGAAAAGCCGCAAATGCGCTCGCAGTTACGCGCGTTGACCTTGTGCGGCATGGCGGAAGAACCGACCTGGCCCTTTTGGAAGCCCTCGGTGAGCAGCCCTTGGCCAGCCATGAGGCGCAGCGTGGTGGCAAAGCTCGCGGCGGAAGCGCCGACTTGGTGCAGCGCTGCGACGACTTCGAAGTCGAGGGAACGCGGATACACCTGGCCGACGGCAAACAGCGACACCTTAAAGCCGAGGTGCTTGAGGATGCTGGCCTCCAGCGAGGCGACTTTTTTGGGGTCGTTAAACAGGGTGAGCTGGTCGAGCTGGGTGCCGACCGCGCCCTTGAGACCGCGCACCGGGTAACGCGTGGTGATTTCGTCGAGGCCGGTGTAGGCGGCGAGCAACTCCTGGCCGGACATGGCGAAACGTTTGCCCAAAGTAGTGGGCTGAGCGGGCACGTTGTGGGTGCGGCCGGTGAGCATGAGCGTACGGTACTGCTTGGCGCGCTGGGCGAGCTTGAGGAGCGCGGCGGCGGTTTTCATACGCACCACTTCGAGGGAGCGGGCGATTTGGAGCTGCTCGACGTTTTCGGTGAGGTCGCGCGAGGTTAGGCCGAGGTGGATGGATTCGCGGCCGGCGAGGGCGTTGAACGCCTCGATGCGGGCCTTGACGTCGTGGAGGGTAACGCGCTCACGGGCGTCGATGTCGGCCAAGTCGATCTTGGTTTTGACCTTTTCGTAGTCAGCGATGGCGGCGGCCGGGATGGGCAGGCCGAGGTCGCGCTGGGCCTTCATGACGGCGATCCAGTAATCGCGCTCGATGGTGATGCGGCCGGTGGGCGACCAGATGTCTTTAATGAGCGGCGAGGCGTAGCGTTCGGCGAGGACGTTGGGAATGGCGGTCATGATGGAAAACCGTCGAGGCAAACGCCCGAGGCAAGCGGGCGCAACGCTGGGATTCAGGGGCTGCACCTTATTCACTCCATGGGGTGAATTCGCTTCGTTCTAGTGGGATTCCCCTGCTGCGCCTGAGGTAATAGCCTAATGCTTGTTGAGTAGATGCTTCGATAGCGGAACTTCAATTTATAACCTACAGTACTGCCATGGACATGGAGCACGGCCCAAACCACCAATCGTTGCCGACGCGACCCCACGCCGCACGGGCTGCGGCCACCCGCTAAATTTCCACCTCAACGGCCTGATACGGGCTTTATGATCCGTATCCGTGACGACGACGGACGTCGTTTTAACTCCAAGGAAAGATACTACCATGTCAGTCGTACTTAACACCAATCAGTCTGCCACCACTGCCTCCAATAATTTGGCCAACTCCAGCAATCGGCTACAAAAGAGCCTGAATCGGCTGTCCAGCGGGTCGCGCATCGTCAACCCCGCCGATGATGCCGGTGGTTTGGCTGTATCAATGAAGCTCGGCGCTACGGCCAAACGCCAGGGCGCGGTGAATAGTAACATCGGTAACTCGGTCTCGTTACTCCAAACTCAGGATGGTGCGCTTAAGGTCGCCGGTAAAATCCTTGATCGTATCAGTGAACTGCGCACGCTCAACGACGACGTCACCAAGAGCACCGGCGACAAGGCGAATTACAACACCGAGTTCGTTGCGTTGAAGAGCCAGTTGACGGCCATCACCTCGGAGAGCTTCAACGGAGTGTCGATGTTCGGCTCCAGTACCTCAACGGTCTATGCGACCGAGGACGCCTCCACCAGCAGCCAAATCGTGCTGGGGGCGCGCGATCTCAGCAGTACCAGCACAGGTGTCGGCGCGGTCACGAACTCCACCTCCCTGAGTGGAATCACTGCGATCTCCACCGTGACCACGGCGATTGAAAACGTAGCGACCATGCGCGCCACCAACGGCGCCGAACAAAGCCGACTGGGTTTTGCATCGGAACTGTTGACCACCAACAAGGCGAACCTCGAAGCGGCCACCAGTCGAATCATCGACGTCGACGTGGCCTGGGAATCCACGCAGTTGGCCATGTGGAATACGTTAGTCTCGGCAGGCACCTCGATGCTTTCGCAGGCCAATCAAAGTTCTCAGACCGCGTTGCGATTGCTCCAATAAACCACGCCTTCCAGCCAGCCAGCCGAGTAAGCAATAACCTTTAAAGTGCCAGATCGAAAGTAGCGCGATGCTTTAGCCTGCATGGGCGATTGAGCGAACACAGGAAATCACAGAGGGGGCGGGCGTTGTTTATTGATTTTATAATCAATGATTGAATGTGAAACGCTGGAAAACCTCGCCCGAATCATGAGCCACAAAACCCAGTTTCCTCTCAGTAACACGCCGTGGCCGCAACCATCGCCTGGATGCGCCACTAAACCACTGGCTACGACAGCATAGTCATGCCACGGGAAAAAGGCCGTCGCCGCGAAGTGCGCCGGATGCTAGCCCAACGCTCGGTCCAACTGCTGGCGCGTTACCGCCAAGGTCAGCCCATCGAAGTCGCGTCTTGCCGATTGGCCCGCGCGCTGGCCCCGCATCGTGTAGAATCGGTAACGACGGTGCCGGTTGCCACCCAGCTAGGATTGGCCTTATAAGTCAGCGCGGTGATACAGACGGCCCCGGGTATCACGCGTAGTTCATGCCGAAGCGTCCACAATGCCCGTTTAGCCTATGCGTCGTACGCTGGCTTTTATGCGGACGGCAGGGGTGTGGGCATGCAGAATTAACAGCTCGGTAGCGAACATGAGCGAGAAGGCCCGAGATCGGACTTCTGCTAAGCTGCCAAGACCCCGTCGCCAGAGGATAAAAACCCAAATACCCAGCGGTCAGTCGGGAATAACCCCATATTCATTTAGAGGTCGATGGACTAAGCTGGCGGTCATGAACCTCATCATTCTAATTGTTGTACTGCTTCTTCTGTTCGGTGGCAGCGGCTTTTATTTTGGCGGTCCGGCCATCGGCGGCAGCGGCTTGGGCCTAGTTTTACTCATTGCGATCATCATCTACTTTATGGGTGGGTTCCGCGGAAAATAGTCGGAGTAAGGGCTTCGGCGGGGCGCGGCTTACTTTTGGTAAGCGCGCAGCCGGCAGAAGCCCGATCGCTCGACCTTAGCTTAGCGCGGATCGTTCCCAGTCCCGCCGAGCATGATGCATTTCCCCTTTGGGGGACTGATAAAAACCTGAATACTAATGAAAAAAACTACGATAATCCTAGCTAGTGCCGCGCTCCTACTCAGCGGCGCTTTTACCGCCCATGCACAAAACGTCAGCCAGCCCGAATTCAATGCGACGACAACGAGAAGTTCATATCGCGCGGCGAATGACTTCGGAGCCCATACCGGCGAATGGGAATTTACCCTGGGCGGCAGCGGTTCGAGCAACAAGAGCCTTGATCATTCGCTCGGAGGAATGAATTTCTCGGTCGGATATTTCATGTCCAATACGCTCGAAATCACGGTGCGCCAAACGGCTAACTATTCCAACCCCTCTGGGGGCACAGGCACCGAATACGATGGATCAACATTTGTTGCAGTGGATCAACATTTAGATCTGGGTCGGCTCCGTCCGTTTGCCGGTCTTAACTTTGGCGGGCTTTACGGGCAAAATACCACCGACACGTGGGCCGCAGGTATTGAGGGCGGACTTAAATTCTATGTGCACCCAACCACCTTTGTCTTCGGTTTGGTGAACTATGAGTGGACTTTCAAAAACTCCGACGCTGCCGGGGATAACTTCGATAGTGGTGCATTCCTTTGGACCATGGGTGTCGGCTTTAACTTTTGATCTGGATTGGTTTCAGTTGAGATCCAGTCGATTCAAACGCTCCTTCGTCCTAGGCGATGGAGCGTTTTTTATTGCTCAGGTTAAGCGGCGCAGCGGTGGCCGATGGAGGCGTCGCTCCCGCGCGGGTCATACCACAAGGCCAAGGGCTGGATCAGTGTTGTGGCCCACGGAACACAAGGAATATACGGAAGAATCGGTGCGCTTTTTCTTGTGTGTGTTCCGTGGGCCACCAAATCGGTGGATTTGAGGCCGCCTCGTGCTCACCGAACTTGGAATTGCCGCGCGTTACACAGCCTTAACCATGCCGAGAATGGCATCCGCCCAGCTGGCACTTCAATCCGTCGAGTTCGCCCATCTCGGCATGACCACGGATAATCCCTCAGGGGCGGGGCGTTGTTTGTTGATTTTAAAATCAATGAATGAGTTTAGCCCCAAATCCTTGTGCTGAATTGCTAAATCAACAAGCAACGCCACGCCCCCTTTCGTGAGGATCAACGCTACGTCCCTTTTGTAAGGATTTTTTAGCTCCTAACTACCGGTCGATCACAATAAAGCAGCGAAAATTAAACAAGCGCTTGTATTTAGGAGCAATGTCGATCTAATTCTACTTCGTCCCAACTCCCGGACTATCCGCAACAGGCCCAGGCCGAAGAATCGGCCCTTACTGGCAATCACCTCTCACCCCTTCTGTCGTCCCATCCAAGCCCCACGGTAACCCACCTCTCCCACGGCGGAGTCCTACGTACCATGATGCAAAAAACCGTTGATCCCTTGATCGCCGCCATCGACCACCCAGGAATAATGACGAACGCACACTCTGCGGCGGAAAAGACCCCACCAGTGGCCGCATGAGAATACACATGCCATCAATATATTCATCTTCGACTATCCGAGAATCCATCTGAGCAAGGCCGTCGGAGCTGACAAGAAGTGTAGTATCTGTAATCCAGCTGCCTATCAGCAAAACAAAGAAGGCCAAAAAACGGCATTATATTTACGCAAAAAACCAATGCATTTCCCGAATTTAAATTAATCTTTTTGTGAATACACCATTAAAACCCAACCAAATAATCGTGCAACGCAAACTCCGATTTGCAATTAACGAACAAGTCCATTCTTCGATTTTAAACCTAAACTTCCCCCACCTAGTTTTATTTGTTTTTTTATGGATGGGATTCATGAATCTGACTTCACATCAGTTAATGGCCGATTCGTACACAACGGGTCCTTACTTAAATGGAAAGTACGAATACGAGAATTATAATCTACTGAAAATGGATCCACAGATTACGGGATGGCCGATTTCAGATGCGGAGCGCGCTTATTGTAATATAGGAGAGAACGATCGTCGGCCCGGCAAAGAGACCCCGTCGAAAATACAACAAATGAAATATGTGCCGACAACCCCAGCGGCGCTGGGAGGGGATGGGTGGTTGGCTTATCATGGAAACCTAGTCTCCATGCTCGATCAATATCGGAACGATCACGGGAGCAAACTCGACATCCTTTTGGTCGGTGACAGCATTACCCAACAATGGTGCGGGAGTGCAGCCGTGGGGACTTATGACCCAATAACCAAACTTCAACCGTTTAACGATGGCTGGAAAAAGCATTTTGGTGCATATACAGCTATTAACATTGGAATTGCAGGGGATCGAACTCAGAGTGTTCTGTGGCGTCTCGATCATGACGGCGCGAAAGGATTGGATCCGCGCCTGATCGTGCTGGGGATCGGACATAATAATATGTTCTTTACGGGTGAAACCGGAATTGATGCAGCCGCACGGGGGATCTTATGTTGTATTCAGAATCTTTTGGAAAAATTCCCCAATGCCCACATCCTGGTTGTTAAAATCCTACCCTGCTTAAATACAACCGCGCCTTTTTATAAAGACGCTAAGTTGATTAATCTAGCATTGGATGGATTAAAATTAGAAACCCATCCACGGGTTCATTTGATGGACGATATGTGGAACGACTGGATTGGGGCGGATGGAAATCCAAAGCCGGAACTATTTAAGACAGGCGATGGGGAACCTGTACATCCGTCACAAGATTTTGGATATCCATTATACGCCGAGAAACTTTATCAGGCCGCCAAAGTTCTGTTGGATGCCAATGATGTGATCTATTTTTCCGCGAGCTCTGATTCAGTGATGGAAAATAAAGGTCAGGCGAGGGTGACGGTTCGACGTCTTGGAGGGGCGAAGGGACGGACCACTGTTGATTACTCGACAGGGACCGGAACCGCGATTGCAGGGGTTGATTACTCCCCCGTGAGCGGAACGCTCGTTTGGGAGCTCGGAGATTCCTCTGACAGGTCCTTTGTGATTCCGATAAAAAATAACACGCTGGCTAACTCAACAAAAACAATTTCGGTTCTTTTAAGTAATCCTACTGGGACAACGCTAGGTACTCCGGCGACATCAACATTAAACATTCTCGATGACGAGCCTGTCGGCAGTATCACCCTCTCTCAGGCTAATAAGTACAATCTTCAGGAGAATGGCGGGAATGTCACATTCTCTGCAAGTCGAGTCGGCGGCTCCAAGGGTGCCGCCTCGGTCAAATACGCCACCGCAGGGGGAACGGCCCAAGCGGCTTCGGATTTCACAACAATTAATGGAACCTTGAACTGGACTGATGGTGATAGTGCCGACAAGACTTTTACTGTTCCGATCCTGAATGATGGGCTTCTGGAATCCCTGGAGTCGTTCACGTTAACGCTGAGTGGTGCGACCGGAGCCTTATTAGGCGAGGTGACACAGGCGACATTAACCATTATGGATGACGAGATTCCCCCTTTTACCGTTTATGGAGATGCATACGCGGGAAATTGGGTGACTAATGGTTGGGCTAGTACTGAAAATAGTACAACAAATGTTAAAAACGGAGTGTCCGCACTTGAGATTACTATTACCGCGTCGGGGGGATACAGAGGGCCTTTGGCACAAGTCGTTTTTGATACTACACCCTATGAATCGGTTAGTTTTTGGCTGAATCCCGGTCCGGTGACGGGACAGAAATTAATGCTGAGAGCTTACAGTGATAAGACGCCGGCAGGATTCACGATTGATTTAGCGGGGGCAACCGCAAACGTATGGAAGCAATATACAGTTGCCTTAAAGGATATTGGGGCCGCAGATATCAAGAATTTAAATGCATTACGATTTGTTGATCAAAGTGGTTCAAGCATCGGCAAGCCTTTTTACATAGATGACTTTACATTAAATCTAAAAAAGTTGGCGTCAGGAACGTTGGCATCCGTAAGTACGGCGGCGGTTTCAGGCATCAAAGAAATGGGTGCCACGTTCGGCGGAGAGGTAACCAGCGCGGGTTCGCCAGCCGTCAAGGAGCGAGGGGTTTGCTGGAGTACCATTCCAAATCCGACAACAGCAGATTTTAAAAGTAGCGCCGGATCAGGAATAGGTGTTTGGAGTAGCTCGACCTCAGCGCTACTTCCCGGGACCACATACCATGTGCGCGCCTATGCGATCAACAACATGGGAGTTGCCTATGGTGCCAACCAGACCTTTATAACAGCAAGCTTGGCGACACCCACGCTGTCGACCACCAGTGTGACGGGAATCACAGCAATCGGGGCGACTTCAGGCGGAGTGGTGAGCAGTGATGGAGGGAGTGCAGTTACTGAGCGAGGGGTTTGTTGGAATACATTGCAAAATCCGACCATCAGTCAAAGCAAAGTAAGTAATGGAGTCGGAATGGGATCGTTCACAAGTGTATTGACCTCATTAAGTGCGGGCACCCCTTATTATCTGCGGGCCTATGCGACCAATCAACAAGGAACTTCCTATGGAGAGCAGCTCTCGTTTTTAACCCTGACGTCTCTGACTGATTTTACTTCGTGGGCAGCAGCTCAGGGCCTCTCGGGGACCAGTGCGGCCTTAACCGCAGATCCTGATGGGGATGGAATGAATAATTTGCTCGAATATGGACTCGGCCTTGATCCACGAGCCGATTCTACAGGGAAGAAACCAGCGCTCAGTGTAAGCGGAGGTAATTTGTCGCTTACTTATCCTAA
>CANIXX010000047.1 GCA_947471115.1 Opitutaceae bacterium
GGTCTATTCAGCCGACGTGCTGGCGACGGAGACGGGCAAGAAGATTGATGAGGTCTCGAGTGCAGCGCTGCTTGGAAACTTGACCATGGGTGGGGGCGATACGGGCGCCACAACCACCACGTCCACAGATAGCACCGGTACAAAGACGACCACCGGTGCTGGCACTAAAAAGTCGGGTGATAGTAGCACGCCGCGTCAGAGTATCGGTACCAGCACGACGGTAGGCGGTGCCCGTTTGACGATGCAGGCCCGTGATCTGGCCGAGACTGAGGTCAAAATCAAGTCTTTGGAAGCCGCCGGAATGCTGTCCGTCACGCAGGCGAAGATCCAGTTCCAGAGCCAGATCGTGAGCCTTTTCATGCAGCGCCGCTTCCAGCATGCGCTCATTGCAGCCAGTTTTTACCGCTATATTTTCAAGGGCTCTCATCAAAACCTGGAAGTCGGTAAAAAAGAGCTTTCCGCTTTCCTTCCCTCGACTGATTTGGCCATGACGGTCGAGACCATCGAGTTTCTGTCCCGCGAAGCCATCAACGACGTCAACAGCGGCATGTCCGCCGTGGTGGCTAGTTATGATGGTAATCGTAAAATCGCCGCCTTGGAGCGTCTGCAGGAGACGTTTTTTCTCGGTGAATACCTTCCAACGGTCACCCAGTTTGACCCGGCGAGGAAAGATGCGCTGCTGACGCTTTACCGCAAAGTGGACGAAGCGCGTAAGCTCGCTGATTTGAAGGATTACGAGGCGGTTACCCAACTGACTGACGAGATTGGCACGTTGACCGGCGACTTCCGTGCGCCCGAGGTGAATGCTGCCGTGCGTTCGGCACAACGCATGAGTACACTTGCGCTAAGTGCGGCCCAGCAGGTGGCGGCCACGGGCGATTACGCCAAGGCGCAGGAGCTGGTGGAGAAGTCAGCACAGCTTTGGCCGCTCAATCCGTCGATCAAGAACTACAGTGAAAACATGGCCGCCCAAGCGGATATGGGGACCCAGGCCGGGGTGGTCTTTGACGATGCCTTTAAGCGCGATGACTTTCGGCGCATTTACGAACGTCGCGCTGAACTGGCCGCCGCCTTTCTTAATGACGGTGTTCGCGCACCCCAACTGAAGGCCGTGATTGATCGCATGGCGCGCGTGGAAATTTACCTCGCACAGACCGAAGAACTCCTGGCGCAAAACAACGCCTTTTCTGCGTGGGAGGCGCTGGTGGCGGCAGCCGCTTTCGCGCCCAACGACGTCGTGCTCAATCAGCGTATGGCCCAGCTTGCACCCCGCGTTGCCGAGTTCGTCGGCCGACTCGATCAAGCCAAGCGGTACGAAGCCGACCAACGCTTTGCCGCCAGCCTAACGCAATACTTGGCCGCCCAGGATATCCATCCGGCCAGTCAGCTCGCCCGCACCGGTTTGTCTCGGGTGAGTGAGTCGATTATGACGCAGCTTTCCACTGAAGTCCCAGTCGCGATCGTTCGGTAACCCGCATTGAATTGTTGCTTTACGCCAAATCCAAAATTACCTAACACATTCTAATAATTCCCTTTAAGTGCACGCAATGAGCTCGGCGTAACCGAATAGTGAATGATTCGAATGTTCCCGTGCACAGCCGACCCGAAGTAGCCAAAGATTTAGAACCCCAACTTAACACGATACCCCTAAAATGATCAAAATAGACGCCTACGATCTTTCCACCTATGTGAAGACACAACGCGGGGGCCCCCTGCTCACGATCCTCGACGAGGTTCGCGACCTTGTGTTTATCAAAGATGTCGACGGCCGCTTCCTGTTCAGCAACCGCTCGCATCAGGCGCATATGGGGCACACCGAGGCCGAGTTGGCGGGGAAAACGGATTTTGATTTTTTTCCTGCGCGTTTGGCGGAGGCCTTTTACTCGGCCGAAACCCACATGTTTGAAACCCTAACCCCGGTTATCCGCCTGCAGGAATCGGTGGATGCCAAAGGCCAAAAGTATTACTCCACCGCCATCAAGATGTTGATCTGTGATCAGCGTGGGAATGTGCTCGGCCTGATCGGTACGGTTCACCGCATCGCCATGGACAGTAAATACGACGTCGAACAATCCAAGGCGCACATTCTTTCCGTGCTGCGTTTCCAGCCGGGGATCACGCCAAGCCAACTGCAAGCCTTCGAGGCGTCCCTTCCGACAGTGATGGAAAATTACCAAGCCGAGCGGCGTTAATGGGTATAAAAAAACGACCTCCGTCATGGGAGGTCGTTTTTTTATGCGGTTAATCAGGCAACCGGCTTATTGGGTGACGGTGACAATGCGGATGCTCTCCACTTCGACGCGGTCGATCGGGGTGCTCTTTTCGCCGCCACCACCGTTGGTCGTGGCAACGGTGGCGATCTTCTCAAGGACGTCGTCGCCGGCGACCAATTGGCCGAACGCGGTGTACTGTTTGTTGAGGAAGCTGGCGTCGCCGTGGCAGATGAAAAACTGGCAACCGGCCGAATCAGGGCTGGCGGAACGGGCCATCGAGATGACGCCGCGCACGTGGGCTTTGGCGTTGAACTCGGCCTTCACCTTGTAGCCGGGGTCGCCGGTGCCGGGCATTCCACGTGCGCCCTTTTTGGTGTTGGGGCAGCCGCCTTGGATCATAAAACCCTTGATGATGCGGTGAAACGCGGTGCCATCGTAGAATTTCTCGTTGGCGAGTTTCTTGAAGTTTTCGACCGTCTTTGGCGCGACGTCGGGCCAGAAGGCGAGGGTCATTTCGCCGAGGGAGGTCTTGATGATAGCTTGTTCAGTGGAGGTGCTCATGGGAAAAGGGTGAGCAAGCCTGCGGGGCTTACGTAGGGCAAGCCAAACTGAGGTGGCCCCGGTTGGTTGGACGAGCGATCGTGAAAGTTATATGACGATCCCTCCTGTCCAGTTTTCCGGCACCACCCCAAACCCAGTCATTCACTTTTGGCTTTGGCCTTTGTCGATTTGAGTTTTCAGTGGTAGCCGATGCCATTTTTCGACCACAACGCCACCACGCCACTCGCCACCGTTGCCCGCGATACTTGGCTGCGGGCGCAGGACGAAGCCTGGCAAAACCCGTCGAGCGCGTATCGGGCCGGCACACAGGTGAAAATCCGCCTCGACGCGGCGCGGGAGAAGTTCGCCATTCTACTCGGTGACGAGGCCGAGCGTTACGTGTTTACTTCGGGGGCAACCGAAGGCGCCAATCTTGTTTTGGCCCATTGGGCGCGCACCTTGCCTGAAGACTCCCTGATCGGCCTCAATCCAACCGAGCATCCCTGCGTGCTGGCGCCTGCCTTGGCCCTATTTGGCTCACGCGTGCGCTGGCTCAGCTTGGATGCCGCGGGCGTGGTGGACTTGGCCTCACTGCAGCGGGACAACCAGCTGGGTTATGGGGCCGGCCGGATTGCGGCGGTTGTGGTGATGGCAGCCAATAACGTCACGGGGGTTTTACAGCCGTGGGCACAAATGGCTGAACTGTGCCAGCGTTCCGGCGTCGCCTATTTGTGTGACGCTTCCCAGTGGTTGGGCAAACTGCCCTCCGGTGGGATCGGGGGTGAGGGTTTTGTTATCGCCTCCGCCCACAAATTTGGCGGGCCGAAAGGGGTAGGACTACTCAAGTTGGCGAAGCAATCCGAGGGGCTGCGCGGCCAACTCGGCGGCGGTCAGGAGCGTGGTCATCGTGGGGGCACGGAGGATTTTCCTGCGATCGCGGCGATGGGCGCTGCGTTGGCTGAGGCCGAACAAAAAAAAGTTTTTTTGGAGACGGATCGACTGCGGTGGCGCGATGACTTTGAGCGTGACCTCACCCTTGCCATTCCGGGCGCACGCGTGGTGGCAGGGGGAGCTGACCGACTGTGGAATACGGTGGCGTTAATCATGCCTTTTGGGGCAAACACGCGCTGGGTCACACGGCTGGACAAGCGCGGTGTTCAGATTTCGACCGGCTCAGCCTGCGCGAGCGGCAAGTCAGGCCCCTCCTCGGTTCTGTCTGCGCTCGGTTTTGACGTCGAAAGCGCCCAGCGAGGGGTGAGAGTCAGTGCGGGATGGGCGACGAGCGAGCAGGATTGGAGGGAGCTGCTTGGGGCATTTACGGCGGTCGCCGTCGAGGTGCGCGAGTAGGGGGCGACGAGTTTTTCTGTCTTTGTAAAGGCATCCCTTGGCAAGCGCCCCGCTTTATGCACCATCAGGGTTTATGTTCGTAGACGAGTGTGTAATCAAAGTTCAAGCCGGTGACGGCGGTCGTGGAGCCGTGAGCTTCCGCCGCGAAAAATATGAACCGTGGGGTGGCCCCAACGGTGGCGACGGCGGTCGTGGCGGTGACGTTGTGCTTTTGGGCGACGACGACACCAACAACCTCATCGACTACAAGTACAAGCCGCACTGGAACGCCAAGATGGGCGAACATGGACAGGGTGCCGATTGTAACGGCAAGGAAGGCGAGTCATGTATTTTGCGTCTGCCGCTCGGCACCGTCGTCATCGACGAGGAAACGAGCAAGGCCGTGGCTGAAATCATTGAGGACGGTCAGCGCATCGTCCTGTGTAAGGGTGGTAACGGCGGCTGGGGAAATACCCATTTTAAGACCGCCACGAATCGTGCACCCAAGCGGGCCAACGCCGGTCAGGAAGGCGAAATTGGCAAGTTTCGGCTCATCCTCAAGAGTATCGCCGACATCGGGTTGGTGGGTTTCCCCAATGCCGGTAAGTCCTCTCTGACCACCCGCATCACCAAGGCCCGTCCGAAAACGGCGGCCTACCCGTTCACGACACTGCACCCTCAAATCGGTGTCATCGAGTATCCTAAATCCTACGACCGACTCCTGCTTGCTGATGTCCCTGGATTGATCGAGGGCGCCAGCGAAAACCGCGGGCTTGGTCATCGCTTCCTGCGGCACATCGAACGTTGCACATTGCTCATGTTTCTCATCGACATGGCCGGCACCGACAACCGTGACCCACGCGAGGATTACAAGACGCTCGTCAATGAACTGAAGCTCTACGACAAGACCTTGCTTAAAAAGCCCCGCGTCGTCGTGGCCAACAAGATGGATGTCGAAAGCTCGGCGGCGAATCTCAAGAAATTTAAAACCCGTAACAAGGTGGACATCATTGAAATCTCCTGTGCCACTGGCGAGGGACTTGAGGAGCTCACCGATGCGTTGCGCAAGCGGGTAGTCAAAAATGGTGGCACGCCACGCATGATCAAGAAAACCGCCTAAGCCGGTCTTCGCCCCATGAGTATGACTCCAGAATGTCGATCCCTGTTGATGCGGGCGAACCGGTTGTTAGGTGCCAGTCTGGTCGAGGCGAACTTGGTTAAAATCGAAAGTCTCGAGTCCGCCAATGAGAGGCTGCTCGAGCTAATTGCGAGTGGCAACTATCGTAAAAGCTCGGTGCTCGCCATTCTAGCCTACGAGCTGCAAGTGGTGCAGGAGGCCGATGTCTTGCATCATGTAATGGATGAATTGGGCGTAGGCATCGTTGATCTTCGTTCCTACGAAGTGCCCGAAGAGCTGCGGACGGCCACCGACCTGAACGCATGCTGGGCGACGTGGACGATCCCTTTCGACAATGAGGAAGGGGTTTATTTTGTGGCCACCGCCTACTACCTGAGTCCGACCGTGATTACCTATTGGGAAAAGCAATTGGGTGGGCCAGTCGTTTGGTTCTGCAGTAACTTGGAGGTCATCACTGATTACCTGGAAAAGCTCGAGGCCTCTCGCGCCCCTGCATCGGGTTCCCCTGCCAAATAATCGCCATGCCCCTCGGAAAAATCCAGACCCAGATTGTCTCCAAACTCGCGGCGATGGCACGTCTCACCGACGTCCAAGTTCAGGCGCTGGTTAATCACCCCGCCGACCTCAATGGTGACGCGCTCGACAAGCTGCTCACCGACGAGTACCGGGTTACTGCGTTCCAGATTTTTGTGGCGCGCGCCAAGGCGGTTAACATGTCACCTTTTAACGTAGCCCGCTGGAAGCTTACCCCCCAGACTTTCGAGCGTATCCCGCAAGAGTTTTGCCAAGAGAACCTCGTGCTGCCGGTTGGACAGGTAGGCGACATGCTCCTCGTTGCTTTCGCCAATCCGTTTGAGGTCAACATCCCGGTTAAAATACAGGAGATGACCGGGATGAAGGTCGCCCGCCTGCTGGGGCGTGAAAAAGACATCAAGGACAAGTTCGTTAAAGAAACCCCTGGCTCAGTCGGCTTCGAAGACGTAGTTCAACAGATCGGCGCCGAGTTCGGTACTTCCGCTGATGCTGTCGAGGCAGACGAAGTCACCGAGGATTCAGGCCCGATTATCCAACTTTCCAACCGAATCATCGAAGACGCCTATTATTTGGGCACGTCCGACATTCACATCGAACCGCAGGAAAAAGAGGTGGTCGTGCGCTACCGCATCGACGGTATCTGTAAGGAGAAGTTGCGCCTGCCTGCCAAGGTTGGGCCGGCGCTCGTAGCCCGCCTAAAGATCATGTGCAACCTCGACATCGCCGAGCGACGCTTGCCGCAGGACGGACGTATCGTTTTTAAGCAGTATACGAAAAAGGGCGTCGATATCGACTTACGTGTGTCGACCGCACCGCTCAATCACGGCGAGGGCGTGGTGATGCGTATTTTGGATAAACAAAAGTCCACTCTGCCGATGACCGCTTTGGGTTTCTCCGAGGATAATCTTCGGAAATACCGCGATGTCATTCAGCAGCCTTACGGTATGATTTTGCACTGCGGGCCGACCGGCTCCGGTAAGTCGATGACCCTGTATTCCGCCCTCAACGAGATCAACTCGCCGGAGTTGGTGATCCGTACGGCCGAGGATCCAATTGAGTACACCTTGGCAGGCATCAACCAGATGCAGATGCACAAGCAGATCGGGTTGACCTTCGCCAGTGCACTACGCGCCTTTTTGCGGCAAGATCCCGATATCATTTTGGTGGGCGAAATTCGTGACAAGGAGACCGCTAACATTGCGGTCGAGGCGGCGCTCACGGGCCATTTGCTGATTTCTACGCTCCACACCAACGATGCGCCGAGCACGGTTGCCCGTATGACGGACATGGGAATCGAGCCTTTTATGATCTCGTCGTCGCTGCTCTGTGTTTGCGCGCAACGTCTGATCCGGCGGGCGTGCAAGACGTGCAAAGTCCAGAGTGAGCCGACTCCACGCGAGAAGGAGATCCTTGAAAAGGCCCTCGGCTGGAGCGGGCCCATTTACAAGGCTGCGCCTAAGGGTTGCCCCAAATGTGGCGGTTCCGGCTACAAGGGCCGCGTCGGTATCCATGAACTGATGATCACGACCGAGGAACTCATCGAGGGCATCAACAAGGGCCTTGAAACCGCTGAGCTTAAGAAGATTTGCATGCGGGGGGGGATGAAAACCCTCCATCAAGACTCCATGCTTAAGGTGAAGGATGGGCTGACCACCATGGAGGAGGCGATTGCTAACGTCCCGCTCGATCTTTGATTTTACCACCTATGAACCGATTGTTTGCTTTGCTAGTTTGCGCCGTAGTGGCCCTTGGTGCCGGCTGCTCCAAAAAGAATAAGGAAGTGCCTGCGGCGATCAAGTCCGAGGCTGCAATGCTCGCCAGTGAGGCTCAGTTCGCGATGCAGATCCGCGAGTTTAGCCGTGCAGAGGAGTTGATGCAGAGGTCGCTCAAACTACGCGATGACATGCCCGAATATTGGGTGACCCTAGGCATGGCGCGTCGTAAACAGGACAACACGGACGGGGCGCGCAAAGCCTATAAAACCGCATTGGAGCTGCATGCTGATCGATATAAGGAGGGCCATCAGCCCGAAGAACTTGCGCAGCAAGCCTTCGTGCTCGCCTTGCTCGGCCGTGGTGAGGAGGCCATCGCGCTGTTAAATCAGGGGCTTAAGGACCATCCGAATAATCCGGCGATGCAGAAAATGGCCGATCCTCGTGGCCTGCCACGTACATTCAAAACCGAGGAATTTAAGGCGCTGAAACTTTGATTTCAGCGGATGGCCGGCAGGTATACCGGACTGCGAGCTGCCTGTTGACGACGGCGTAGTGTCTTTACAGGTACACCCCGCCACCCAGCAGTCGTTCGCCTTCGTGGATTGCGAGGATTTGCCCGCTGGCAAGGCCTCTCTGGGGCTCGTCGAAACGAACCAATGCGGAGTCTGCAGACAGGGGGGTAAACTCAATCGCCACCCGATGGTCGCGGTAACGCACCCGGCCCTCCAGTCGGCAGCGTGTGGGGATCGGCGCACTGTTCCACTGCACGGCGTGTAAACGCACCTCGGTTTGGAACAACCCGGGCGCTTCGGTTGAGTCAAAGGCGACCAGCAGCGCGTTGTCCGCGGCGCGTTTGCCTACGACGACGTAGGCCTGATTATCCGTATTCGACGGCACGCCGATGCCTTTGCGCTGCCCGAGGGTGTAATAGTGCAGGCCGCGGTGCTCGCCGATGAGTTTACCGTCGGTAGCGCGCATGATCGGGCCGGGGAAGTCGGGTACGTATTGGCGGAGGAAGTCCTGCATTTTGACCTCGCCGATAAAGCAGATGCCTTGGCTGTCTTTTTTGGCCGCTGTAGGCAGGCCTGCCTCAGCAGCGAGTCGACGCAGATCAGGTTTGGGCAAGTGGCCGATGGGAAAGCGGGCATCGGCCAATTGGTCCTGTGAAAGCAGCGAAAGGAAGTAAGACTGGTCCTTGTTCTTGTCGGCACCTTCAAGGAGCGCAAAACGAGCCCCGCTGGCCAGGCCTCCGTCGCCGCAAGTATGACTCGAAGTGTTGGTTATTTCGATACGGCGGGCGTAGTGGCCGGTGGCAACTGCTGCGAAACCGTGGTCGCGGGCCCAGTGACGGAAAACCCCGAATTTGATCTCGCGGTTGCACATGATGTCGGGGTTGGGGGTGAGACCGCGCTGGTACCCGTCGAGCAGATAGGCGACCACGCGCTCGCGGTAATCCTGCATGAGGTTTACCACCCTGAACTCGATGCCGAGGCGATCGCAAACCGCACGGGCGTCATCAATGTCCTGCATCCATGGACAGTGGCCGATGACGTTGTCTTCGTTGATCCAATTTTTCATGTACGCGCCCACCAGATCGTGGCCTTGGCGTTTGAGCAGCAAGGCGGCGACGGAGCTGTCGACTCCACCGGACATAGCGACGAGGATTTTTTCGGTTTCGGGCACGGTTCATGACGACGTGATCGGAGCGGTTGGTTTGTCAATCGCTAGTCGTCGTGTTGATGACGGGGCTGGTGTTTTCGGTCTTGTGCGACGGCATCTAGCACCCTGATATCGGCGGCACTATCATGGCTGCTCGTGTTCCTAAAATTGCTAGCGCTTGGTTAACTTCGCCGACCCAGGGCGTCATCGAGCTTTGCCAAGATTGGCGTGCGAGAAAGCTCCCACCGCTAACGTTGAGTTCGGGAGCGAGCTTTGCGAGTTTACACCGTGTGCCCGATTACACCTTCGGGGGCCAGAGCGCTTATTTTGTTAATCGTAAGGGGGAGATTTGGTTTTTCATCCGAAGTGCCCACCATCCCGAAGTGTTGGCGGATAAAGAAAAGGTGTTTCTCGCGGGTGATTTCAACGGCTGGCAAGAGGCGGTTTTTCATCCTGAATGGATGATGCGTCCTGCAACTTTGGGAGGTGAATCGGTGCTCATCTGGTCAGGGTCGGCGGAACGTTTTTTAAGGCAGCCGCACTTTAAGTTCAAATTTGTTACCGATAAGGGCCGTTGGTTGAATGTGCCTCATTCGGCGCCTAATGGCGTTCGGGACGACACAGGAAACCTCAATTATTCGATCGATCCTGATCGCACGGGGCAGCACTTGTTCAAGTTCGACCTGGCCGCCCCACTCGATCTGTCGTCCTCTTGGTCAGTTCTATGGTACTCGTTTAAGTCCGACCTTGCCTCGCCCTTGGATCTTTCCTCCGCGTGGTCGGAACGTTGGGCGGAGGCTGCTGATTCACACAGTGTACCGCTGATGCCCGGTGAGTTCTTTTTCCAGATGGAAAGCGGCTTGCCGATGGGCGCTGGAGTAAGAGGTGGCGAGACGGTTTTTCGGTTGTTTGCACCCCGAGCGAAAACCGTCGAATTATGCGTGTGTTCGCAACTGAGTGAGCAGCACGCTCCCTACCGCTACGCGCTCAACAGCCTTGGTCAGCTTGGAGCCATCAATGCGGGCGTGTGGGAAGTGGTGTTGACCGAGAATTTACACGGATGGTTCTACTGGTACCACGTGGATGGACCGCGGGACGTCTGTGGACTTTTTGAGCCGGCGCATCGTGTGCTGGATCCCTATGCTCAGGCCACGATCGGTCGGCTCGGGCCAGGTATTGTGCTCGACCCACACTGGGTTGGGAAAGGGGATCGTTCTTTTAAGACGCCAGCATGGCAAGACCTCGTGATTGCCGAGGCACACGTGCGTGACTTGGTTTCGCACGCGCCCCTAACCATGGATGGGGATGAGAGACGTGGCTTCGTAGGGCTACGCAAATGGGTCGAGCATCCCGACTTTTACTTACACCGGCTCGGGGTGAACTGTGTCGAGCTCCAGCCGGTTCAGGAAAATGACGCCGCCTCGGCAGACGAGTATCACTGGGGTTATATGACCACCAATTTCTTTTCGCCTCACAGCGGTTACGCCACCAATCCGGCGAAGGCCAGCGGTGTGAAGGAATTTCAAGATCTCGTGCATGCATTCCATAAGCGCGGGATGGCGGTGGTGTTGGACGTGGTTTACAATCACGTGGGCGAGCCGGCTCATCTGATGTTTGTCGACCGGCTGTATTACTTTGAGCAGGACAACAAGGGCCAGTTGTCCAATTGGAGTGGGTGTGGCAATGATCTGCGTTGCTCTGCGGCAATGGTCACGCGACTGATCATCGACAGTTGCCGGCACCTCATCGAGACCTACGGCGTGGACGGTTTCCGTTTCGATCTGGCCGACTTGGTGAGTGCGCCCGTGCTGATGCAGGTCGAGACCGCGCTCAAGCGCGTGAAGCCCGACGTCATTCTAATCGCCGAACCGTGGAGTTTCCGTGGGCATATCGCGGGCGAATTGCGCGACACCGGTTGGGCGTCGTGGAATGATGGTTACCGCAACTTTGTACGTGAGTACGTTCGCGGCAGTGGAACGCGGGAGGGCTTTGAGTACTACCTGAAGGGCTCACCGTGGTATTACGCGAAATGGCCTGCCCAGACGGTTAACTACACAGAGTCCCACGACGACAAGACGTGGATCGACAACATTACCGACAACGCCAACCGCAACGGCGATACGCCGACGGCTAACGATCGTCGACGCACGCATTTGATGGCCTCGATCCTGTTTATGTCCGTGGGCATTCCGATGCTTTCGGCCGGACAGGACTTCATTCGTTCCAAGCTGGGGATCCATAACACCTATCAAATGGGCGAGGTGAACGCCTTGGATTATCGGCGCATTTTCCGCTTTCCCTCAACGCACACGTACTATGCCGATTGGATCGCCTTCCGGCGCTCGGAGGAGGGCCGCTTGGTCCGTCATTTTACCCGAGCAAGCGAAGGGTTCTTTCAGTTTTACTGGGCGCGTAACACCGCTGCTGCCGCGATCATTTATAATGCGGACCTTTCGCAGGGCCCCGTACAATTGCTGTTTGCGATCAACAACACGCTCAACGATGTGACGATTTCGCTCGGAGAGGGTATCGCCTCGTCGGCTTGGCGGCAACTTGCCGATCATGAGCGGTTCTTTGGCAGCGTGGGCATGACCGCGCTTCGTCAAACCGTCGAGGATGACATATTCCTTCCGGCACTCGGCTGCGCGTTGTGGATACTGGATGCGTAACGGGGCGTGCGACCAATAAACGCAGCATATTTACCACCCGTTGCGCACTCAAAACCCTTGCCAACGGCAATCGGGCCGCCTTTTTTGCTCATCTCGTGCCTTCACGGCACGATTAACTTGTTTCAGCAACCTAACTCATAGCAACGGATTCCTCCCATGGCAGTAAAAGTCGCAATCAATGGTTTTGGTCGTATTGGTCGTCTCGTGTTCCGCGCCCTTGTTGAACAAGGTCTGCTCGGCAACACCCTCGACGTCGTCGCCGTCGGCGACATCGTTCCGGCCGACAATCTCGCCTATCTCGTCAAGTACGACTCCACCCAGGGTAAGTTCCAGGGCACCGTTTCGTCCAAAAAATCCTCTCCGGATAAGGCCGAGGATGACGTTCTGGTGATCAACGGCAAAGAGATCCTCGTTGTTTCCGCTAAGTCACCTGCCGAGCTGCCTTGGGCCAAGTTGGGCGTCGATATCGTCATTGAGTCCACCGGTCTGTTCACCGAGGCTGAGAAGGCCAAGGGCCACATCACTGCGGGTGCCAAGAAGGTCATCATTTCCGCTCCCGCTAAGGGCGAAGACATCACCGTTGTGATGGGCGTTAACGACGACCAGCTCGATGTCTCCAAGCACAGCATCATTTCTAATGCCTCCTGCACCACGAACTGCCTCGCACCGCTCGTTCACGTGCTGCTCAAGGAAGGCTTCGGTCTCGAGGAAGGCCTGCTCACCACCGTGCACGCCTACACTGCCACGCAGAAGACCGTGGACGGCCCTTCTAAGAAAGACTGGAAGGGTGGCCGCACCGCCGCTCAGAACATCATCCCTTCTGCCACCGGCGCCGCCAAGGCCGTTGCGCTCGTTCTCCCGGCCGTCAAGGGCAAGCTCACTGGTATGGCTTTCCGCGTGCCCACCCCGACCGTCTCGGTCGTCGACTTGACCTTCAAGACCACTAAGGAAACCTCCCTCGCCGAGATCAAGGCCGCCCTTAAAAAGGCTTCCGAGACCTATCTCAAGGGCATCCTCGGTTACACCGAAGACGAAGTTGTCTCTTCGGACTTCATCCACGATAAGCAGTCCTCGATCTTCGACGCAGGCTCCTCGATCGAGCTCAACAGCAAGTTCTTCAAGCTCGTTTCCTGGTATGATAACGAGTGGGGCTATTCCAACCGCGTTGTCGACCTCACCAAGGTGATCGCCGCCAAGCTCTAATTACCACTGAGGTATTGCCCACGGAATACACGGAATACACGGAATTGATTCTTCCGTGTATTCTGTGTGTTCCGTGGGCGCTTCGTTTCTGAGGATTTACTTATGGCCAAATTCAAAACTATTCGCGACCTCGATCTCGCCGGTAAACGCGTGTTCATGCGCGTTGATTTCAATGTCCCTCAGGACAAGAAAACCGGTGCTATTACCAACAACGCCCGCATTGTCGCCGCGCTGCCCACAATCAAATACGCGCTCGAAAAAGGTGCGTCCGTCGTCCTCGCCAGCCACCTCGGCCGCCCGGATGGCCAGGTGATCGAAAAATTTTCCCTCAAGCCCATCGCTGCCGAGTTGGAAAAGGTTCTCGGCAAGCCCGTGGCTTTTGCGTCCGACTGTGTCGGCCCCGTTGCCGAACAGGCCGCCGCCGCGCTCAAGCCTGGACAAGTCCTCCTCCTAGAAAACCTGCGCTTCCACATCGAGGAAGAGGGCAAAGTGAAGCTCGAAGATGGCTCCTCGGTGAAAGCAGATCCGGCCAAGGTGGCTGAGTTCCGGGCCGGTCTTTCGAAGCTCGCCGACGTTTACGTCAACGACGCCTTCGGTACCGCCCACCGCGCTCACAGCTCAATGGTTGGAGTTACATTGCCGATCAAGGCCGCCGGTTTCCTCATGGAGGCCGAGCTCAAGGCATTCGCCAAGGTTTTGGATAATCCTGAGCGCCCCCTGCTCGCCATCCTTGGTGGTGCCAAGATCGCCGACAAGATTCCTCTAATCAAAAACCTGCTCGATAAGGCCGATAAAATCATCATCGGCGGTGGCATGGCCTACACCTTTCATAAGGTTCTTCGCGGCACCCCCATCGGTGCTAGTCTCTATGATCCTGAGGGTGCCAAGATAGTCGAGGAACTCGTTGCCAAAGCGTCTGCGCGCAACGTCGAGTTGATTTTCCCGATCGATTTCATCTGCGCCGATAAATTTGCCCCAGACGCGAACACCCAGCCCGGCGATCTCGCCACCGGTATCCCCGATGGTTGGGAGGGTCTCGACGCAGGCCCGAAGTCCATCGAACTCTATCGCCAAGCAATCCTCTCTTCCAAAACCATCATTTGGAACGGACCTGCCGGTGTATTTGAGTTCGATAAGTTCGCTGGTGCCACGAAGGCCATGGCTGATGCCATCGCCGAGGCCACCGCCCTGGGCGCCACGACGATTGTCGGCGGCGGTGATACCGCGACGGCCGCGAAGAAATTCAAAGTCGCCGACAAGGTCACTCATTGCTCCACCGGTGGTGGCGCTTCCCTCGAGTTCCTCGAAGGCAAGTCGCTTCCCGGCGTGGTTTTCCTTGAAAGCTAAAATGCGTTTCACCGGTGAACAGTCGGCCTTTTGGTTACCTGTTCGCCGGTATTAACGTCCTCGCACTCCCCCTCAGCTAATCAGCCATTTTAACGCTCATGAACATTCGTAAAAAACTCATCGCCGGTAACTGGAAGATGAACAAAACCTCCGCCGACGCCGCTTTGCTTTTGCAAGAGATCGTCGCCGAGGTGGGTAAACAGACCGAGGTCGATGTCGTCGTGTGCCCCCCGTTCACGTCACTCGAAACCGCCGCCAAGGCCCTCGATGGTTCGACGGTCAAATTGGGCGCGCAAAACCTCCACCCCGAAAAGAGCGGCGCTTACACCGGAGAAATTTCTGCCGAGATGCTCCGCGCCCTCTTCGTGAATTATGTCATCATCGGCCACAGCGAGCGCCGTATTTATTTTGGAGATACCGATGCATTTGTTAACCTCAAGGTGCTTGCCGCGCTGAAGAACCAGCTCAAGCCCATCCTTTGCGTCGGTGAAACCCTCTGCGAGCGCGAAGCCGCCCAGACCCTCAAGGTTGTGCAGACTCAGTTGGAGGCTGGCCTTGAAGGCGTCTCTAAGGATCTCGCGACCAGTGTGGTCATTGCTTACGAGCCCGTCTGGGCCATTGGCACGGGTAAAGTTGCCACCACCGAGCAGGCACAGGAGGTTCACGCCTTCATCCGTTCGCTCTTGGTAAAACTCTTCGGCGAGGCCGTTGCGCAGAAGGTTCGCATCCTTTACGGCGGCTCTATGAAGCCCGCCAACGCGCCCGAACTCCTCGCTCAAAAAGACATCGACGGCGGCCTCATCGGCGGGGCCGCTCTGGAGTCCCGTAGCTTTGTTGAATTAATCAAGGCTGCTTCGGCCGCCAAGTAAGCGGCGTTCAGTTCTCTTATATCCTCAAGGCGGTTCCATCAGGAACCGCCTTTTTGGTGTCTCGCATGGCCACATCGCTCGCTTGAAACCTAGAGCGATGAATCCAATCCGCCGCTTTTTAGTGAAGGACCAACGGGGGCGGTGACTTCGAGCACAGGTTAACGCCACACAGGCAAAGAGCCTTACCAGTGCAAGTACTCGCCGGCTTTTAACTCAAGGGCGAACTCGACGAACAGTTGCACCGTGCGCTCCACGTCCTCGAGGTCCACGACTTCGCTGGGCGTGTGCATGTAGCGCAGCGGGATGCTCACCAAGCCTGTGGCAATGCCTGCGCGGCCCACCTGGATGGCGCGCGCATCGGTGCCGGTGGGGCGAGGATCGGCTTCGAGTTGGTAGGGAATTTTTAGTTTTTTTGCGGCCTTAACCAGTCGTTCGAAAACCAAGGGGTTGATATTGGGTCCGCGGCAGATGATCGGGCCGCCACCGAGTTTGGTCTCGCCAAACTTGCGCGGGTCACAATCAGGGTGGTCGGTTGCATGGCCTACATCGAC
>CANIXX010000048.1 GCA_947471115.1 Opitutaceae bacterium
CCATGGATTGAAAAGGAAATGCCGGCAGGGCCTGGAGTATACGGCGTTACGGTGGCCTTAATCGCCATTGGAGCGGTGACGCGGCACTTATTAAAATTGCTGAAGCCATTCAATCTGCGGGTGATCGCCGTAAGCGATTACCTTACTGAAAGCCAGGCCAACGCCATGGGTATTGCAAAATTAGTCGATATAGAAACCGCTTTTCGCGAAGGCTTCGTGGTGAGCAATCACCTCCCGGATATTCCGGGCTTATATAAAATTTTAAATAAAGGCCATTTTGCCTCGATGCAGCCGGGGGCCACTTTCCTGAACACCGGTCGCGGTAAACAAGTGGATGAACCAGGACTGATAGAGGTCTTGCAGGCACGCCCCGACCTTACCGCATTACTCGACGTCCAGGATCCGGAGCCCCCCGTGCAGGGCAGCCCCCTGTACACACTGCCTAATGTTACGTTAACCAGTCATATCGCAGGCAGTAAAAACAACGAAGTCCGGCGCATGGCAGATATGATGATAGATGATTATCTCGCGTGGCGTGACGGTCATCCCCTGCAAAACCAAGTGCGCCTTGAAGAATTCCAGACGAAAGCCTGATTTCCAAACCCCGCAGCCCCACCCCACTTCTTCAGCCACCCACTTTCATAGTGGGTATTTTATAAAACTTTCCCCGCCACTTCCCGCTTCAACTATTTCCCCCATTAAAATGAATTACCGAAAACTAGGCAGCTCCGGACTGCTTGTCAGCGAACTTTCCTTTGGTAGCTGGATTACCTTTGGCGCACAGATTGAAAATGATACATCCAAACAGCTTCTGCATTACGCTTACGATGCAGGGATAAATTTCTTTGATAATGCCGAGACTTATGCCAACGGCCGCTCAGAAGAAGTCATGGGCAAAATCCTGGCCGACGCCGCCTGGTCTCGCGAAACCTATATCATATCGAGCAAAGCCTACTTTGGCGCCGTCGACAATCCGCGTCCCAACCAAACTGGATTGAGCCGCAAGCATCTCGTTGAAGCCTGCCACGCCGCGCTACGCCGCCTACGGCTTGACTACCTTGATCTCTATTATTGCCATCGCCCAGATCCCTCCGTGCCGATGTTCGAAATTGTGCGAACCATGAGCGATCTGGTCTCACAGGGGAAAGTGCTCTATTGGGGCACTAGCGAATGGCCGGCAGACCTCATCATAGCCGCCCACGAATGCGCCGAACGACACCACCTGATCCCGCCGGTGATGGAGCAGCCTCAATATAGTCTGGTCGTACGCGATCGAGTGGAGCGCGAATACGCCCCGCTTTACTCGCGCTATGGAATGGGCACCACCATTTGGTCACCGATGGCCGCAGGGCTACTCTCCGGTAAATATACCCACGGCATACCCGAGGATTCCCGCCTAGGCCAAACCTCCTGGTTGCGCGCGCTGATGGAAGGAAAAGCAGCCAACGGCATTCCTGGCACCGCGCTTAAGGCCGTTGCCCCCATCGCCAAAATCGCGGAAGCGGCCGACCTGCCACCCGCCCGCTTTGCCCTCGCTTGGTGCCTCCGCAACCCACACGTGAGCACCGTTATCCTTGGTGCTAGCCGGGTAGAACAACTCAGCGAAAATCTACTGGCCGCAGGCGACGTAGCAAAATTAACCCCCGAAATCTTAGCCGCCGTCGATCAAGCCACCGCCGGTCTCCACGCCTAATTCCCCCATGAAATTACGTACTTTTTTTCTGTGTGCTTTGTGCAGCACTAGCCTATCGCTCACCGCCCTGTATGCTCAGGGCGAACCCACTAACGCGAAGGAAGCGGCAAAGCAAAATGCCAAACCCAAAGCTATCACTCCCGAGCAAAAAGAGGCCTATGAGAAGCTCTTAACAACTCTGCCTGCCGAAGAACAGGCCTGGGAACGCACCCTCTCCGAAAACCTTGGTGGGTTTTATTTCCCGAACCACCAAAAGGACCGGGTCGCCGGAAAAATCACCGCGTGGAACTACCTCAAAGACGAGCCCGGCCTCCCGCGCATGCTGATCATCGGCGATTCCATCTCCCGTAGCTACACTTTGGACGTGCGTAAAGCCCTTGCCGGCAAAGTAAATGTCCATCGAGCACCCGCGAACTGTGGCCCTACAGACCGCGGCTTAAACCAACTCGATATCTGGCTGGGCGAAAAGAAGTGGGATGTAATCACCTTTAACTTTGGCATTCACGACCGAGCTACCCCACCCGAGACCTATCGGGCCAACCTGGTCACCCTTTTGGCCCGACTACGCGCCACGGGTGCGCGTATTTACTGGGTTCGCACCACGCCTGCTTCCGAAGGCACCAACAAGGAAAACTTTACAGCTGCACATTGCGAATCACTCAACCGTATTGCCGACCAACTCATGCAGGAAGCGGGCATACCGGTCATTGATATCTACAGCTTGGTCGCGCCTCGCCTTGCAGAGTTTCAATTGCCCAACAATGTGCACTTTAATGGCAAAGGATCCTCCGCTATGGGTAAGGAGATTGCGCGTCAGATCGCCAGTGACTTAAGCGCCTCGTCTTCGGCAAAAAAGGGTGCCCAATGAGTACAGTCGCTACAAACTTCCGGCACGTAGTCTGGTTTGAGTTTAAGCCCGAGGTCACCCCGCCCCGCATCGAGCAGATGGCAAAAGCCTTCGCCGCGTTCTGCGAGCAGCTGAATTTTGTCAGTGCCCTAGAATGGGGGACGAATTCAAGCACGGAGGGTATTAACCTCGGCTTCACCCACTGCTTCATTGTTTCTTTCGCCGACGCCGCTGGTCGGGATGCCTATTTGGTTCATCCGCTGCACCAGCGCTTCTGTGCACAGGAATTGGATCCGATTCTTAACCGCGTTGCAGTCATCGATTATCAGATAAAGCCCCTTGTTTAGTTTTATATAAACTACAATCCACACCATTTCCATGCGCTTATTATCACCCCTTATTCTAACTGCCCTCATCCCGATAGCATCGGTCAAGGCGCAGTCCGAAGCCCCGTTTTTGCCTAATATGGAATCGCTCGCTTCCTACGAGTGCCCCGACTGGTTTCGGGATGCTAAATTTGGGATCTGGGCCCACTGGGGCCCCCAGTGCGAACCAGAGAATGGCGACTGGTATGCACGGGAAATGTACATGAAGGATAAAGCTCACTATGCGGAGCATGTGAAACGCTATGGGCACCCCACCGAAGTCGGATTTAAAGAAGTCATTCGTGAGTGGAAGGCAGAGCGCTTCGATCCCGATACCTTGGTTGAGTTTTATCGTAAAAGCGGTGCACGCTACTTCGTCGCGATGGCCAATCATCACGACAACTTAGATCTCTGGAACTCCAAGCATCAGCCCTGGAACTCAGTGGCGGTGGGACCTAAGCGTGACCTCATTGCCGGGTGGGCCGGCGCAGCACAGAAAGCAGGCCTGCGCTTCGGGGTCAGTGTGCACTCCGCCCGCACGTGGCGCTGGTGGGAAGTCACCCGCAATGCAGATAAAGACGGCCCCCTGGGAGGTAAAACGTACGACGGCCGCCTGACCAAGGCCGACGGCGCTGGGCTATGGTGGGAGGGGCTCGACCCTCAGGATCTCTATGAGCAACGCCATGTGATCGGCGGGCCTCCCGGAGCAGCCTACGTTGAACGCTTTTTTAACCGCGTCGATCAACTGGTCACCGACTACAAACCCGATTTGCTCTACTTCGATGACGCTGTTTTGCCTCTCTATAAAGATGCCCCGGCCCAAGGGCTCGAGATGGCGGCCAAATTATATAACGACAATATCAAGCGGAACGGCAAAAACGAAGCCGTGCTAGCCACCAAGTCGCTCAACGATCAACAGCGCAAAGCGTTTCTTTATGACATCGAGCGTGGCAAAGCCGCCACCATTCTGCCCGAACCGTGGCAGACTGACACCTGCATCGGACAATGGCATTACAGCCGTTCGGTATATGATAAAAACGAGTATAAAAATGCCAATACCGTCATCGCTATGATGGCTGACATTGTGAGTAAAAACGGCAACCTGCTGCTGAGTGTTCCGCTCCGGCGTGATGGTCAGCCCGACGAAAAAGAAATCGCCATTGTGAGTGGCATCGGTGCGTGGTTGGAGAGCTACGGCGAGGCCATTTACGCGACGCGCCCTTGGCTGGTATTCGGCGAGGGTCCGGCTAAAAAGGCCTCCGAGCCAGGCAGACATGGCGGCATTAAAGACGCTATCACCGTACCGCTGACGGCGGAAGATATTCGCTTCACGCAATCCAAAGATGGCTTGTATATTTACGCGATCGTCATGGCCTCGCCAAGCAACGGCGAAGTGCTGATCCGTTCGCTCGGTAACACCGGCGAGGGAGCACAGATCACCATCGCTTCGGCTAGACTCGTTGGCGCGAAGCAAGATCTGCTCATCACCCGCGAGGAGTCGGGATTGCGGGTTAAGTTACCTGCGGATCAGTTAACTGGGCTGGGTATTTTTGCCCTTCGCTTAGCTATCTCGAACAACCCGTGAGCTGACACCATCGCCGCAAGATTAGCCTTAAATTATTAATTCCCGTAACTGTATGAATTTATTATTACCTGTAGGTGTCCTCATGATCGCAGTCTCCACTTGCGTCTCAATTCGTGCCGCTGAACCCACTGAGACTGCGGTCACAGCACAACTTACCGGATGGCTTAACGCGGATACAGCGGCCCCCGCGCGGTCTTGGGATCCGGTTTCCGAATCCTCCCTTATACTATCAAAGACTACGGGAGCTTGGCGGCTTTTACCAACACCCGGTCTTGTCCAGCTTCTCGTACTAGCGAAAGACGCCGAAGAGGGGTGTATTCTGAAAATCACAGCCGGAGAAAGAGAAAAGAAAACCACCCCGGTTCCATTACGCACGTCTGGGTGGCAACGCATCACTATAGCGGTGCCGATGGCGAATTGGACAGGTGGTAATCCAGGCGAACTGCGTATCACGGCAAGCGGCAAGACCGGGTTGATAAAACTGGCTGGCCCAACGCATCCGGCCTGGCCCGTCGGCCCTAGCTTAAGCGATACCCAGCTTTTAGCGGCGCTCGATCTTGAACGGCCAGAACTCAACCAGGTGCGAGCAGCAGTGTTAAAAGGGGACCAAACAGAGGCGATACGCGCACTGATTCAGCATTTTCGTACCCGTAAACAACCCATCTGGCCGGAGCGTCCAGTGGAAATGAATGCCAAGGAAAAAGAAGATCTAGCAGCATTAGCCGAGAAGAATTCAAAAGGTGAATTCGCTATGTTAGGCCACCGGCACACCTACGCGGCCGGCACCATTAACTGGCACCTAGATCCCACCGCCGGAACCACTTCCCAGACCCATGAGTGGGTTTGGAGTATTAGCAGGCACGAGTTCGCGTCGCGCTGGAAGTATGCGTTTGAAGCGAATGGCGATACTCGATACGTGGACGCTTGGGCACGCACGGTCTTGGGTTGGACCGAGGCAATGCCGATGCCTGACTCCGATTGGAGCTGGTCAGGCTCGGGCTGGCGTATACTGGAAGCGGGTATTCGCACCGGCGAATTCTGGCCGGATGCCTGGGCGGCCTTCCACGCACATCCTGCGTTTACGGATGCGGCGTTACTCGCGATGGTAAAGTCATTCTGGGAACACGCCGATTTTCTCGCCGCCAAGCCCCCTTTTACGGGTAATTTTTACGTTCTGGCCAACTCCGGCCTCTACACCACAGCCACCCTTTTCCCTGAATTCCGTAATGCCTCTGACTGGCGGAGGATTGCAGTCTCGAATTTGGAAAAATGTATCGTGCCGAATACCGGCAGCGATGGCGGCTGGTTTGAGGGCTCACCGTCTTACCACCAGTGGATTGTTGATAAACTCGCCATCGTCCTGCGCTGTGCCGAGCAAAATGGGTACGCAAGCGACTTCACCCCACCCTTCCGCTCCTTGCTTCAGCAAATGGCCGAGTGGAATGTGCGCATCTCCTCGCCGGATCGCCGGGTAAGCGCCCTCAACGACTCAAGTCGGCTCACCCTGGCTTCGGTAGCGAACCCGCTTTTAATCGAAGCCTTTCCCGGCAGTGGAGTCCTGCCGTGGGCAGCTGCTCTTGCTAATGACGCAGCACCCGGCCAGTCGCCGCCCCTGCCACCCAGCGAGTACCTAAAAGCGAGCGGCTACATGGTCATGCGCACCTCCTGGAACCCTGACGCCAGCTTTCTACTCTTCGATGTCGGCCCGATGGGTGGAGGGCATGGCCACTTGGATGCATTAAACCTCGTTTATTCACCCGATGGACGCCGCGGTTTGTTCGATGGCACGGGTGGGACTTACGACAAAACCCCCTTTCGCGATTGGTCCATGTCTACCCGGTCGCACAACACGATTACCGTCGATCGTTTAAATCAATTTCGCCCCAAACCGACCAAAGAGGATCCAAACGGCCTGCTACCACCAGAAACCCCTCCCGCATTTTATACAGAAGTAACGGACTGTATCTATGCCAGCGGCTGGCACGTAGGAGGCTACGGGCGTGAACAAAAACTGAGCGCCCTCCACCGGAGAGAAATCGTTTTCATCAAAGCGACTGGCATCACACTGGTGCTCGACACGCTTACGCCTGCGGACGACCTCCCGCACTTCTATGACCTGCGCTGGCACGCCGCCACTACGCAGGCCCAGCTCAACGCCGAGGGTGTTGCCCTGTGTGGCGAGCCGGGAAGCCCGCTAATGGCCATCCTTCCATTGACTCAACTGGATTCCTTTCATGCCGATTCGGCCGTGACCAAACCCGAAATCCTCGGTTGGGATGTGATTAAAGGTGGCACTTGGGACAGAACCAAGAGCGGCCCCCCACTGCCCGCACTTACGGTGCGGCATTTACGCACGCAGAAAGGCCCCACAACCTTTGCCACCCTGCTGGTCCCGCCAAAGCAATTGTCCGCTGATGGCACAGCGATTACTATCACGCATCCCTCCAGCACGTCGGCCAAAGTCACTATAGGCAAAACCGTTTGGACCGTAACCTGGAGCGACGCCCCAGATTCGCCCATCATCCTGAGCGGTTTAACTCCTTCGGGAACGCTTCATATCCCTAGAGACACGTCCCACCTGTCTGCTTTGTCCGGTACCACTGCGCCTAAACTATAGCCGAATGACTATCCTGGCATCCCAGCATAACAATCGTGCCCCCAGTCGTGCTGGGATGTTCGTGCGTACGGCGATCACACGATTTAAAACCGTAGCGTTTAATCGCCGGTTGCGAGGCTTAGTCTTTTGGTGCGTTCTAGGGGTTGCCGTTGGCGCTTCCACTGCAAAAGCGGCAGTCGACGCACTCGACCCTGCGTTGGAGAGTATACTTAAAGGCAATCTTTCGTGGGTAACGACCGCCCCCTTAAAATTTCCTATAATCGCCGAAGAAGGCACGACACACCTAGCCTATAAAAACCCTGCTGTAGTCATGGCCAAGGGCGGCTGGCACATTTTTGCTTCACGCAAGTGCTACGTGGCCGGAAAAGTCCGGCACAGCATGGTCTATCTCGGCCTGCCCGATTGGAACCATCCCGAGCAGGCCAAAGTGGTGCCGTTATTCACGGATGAAGCCTATACCTCTGCCCCTGCTATATTTTATTATACCCCGCATCAAAAGTGGTATCTTTTTTATGGCAGAAAAGACCCGGCGATAAACGCGGAAGGTCCGGCGTTCAGTACCTTGGATGATATTGATCGCCCTGAAACGATCACCCCGCCGGTGATGTGTTTCCCGTCCGTGCCGGAGTCCTTACCGAAAAAGAAAGGCGTTCGCTGGCTCGATTTCACCGTGATCGGCGACGGCAAAAAGATGTATCTCTTTTTCACAGACGACAGTGGTCACTTTATGCGCAGTTCCACCAGTTTAGATAAGTTCCCGCTGGGCTGGGAGCCGCCCGTGGTGGTTATGAAACAACCTACGTCGGTGATCTTTGAAGCCAGCTGCACTTTTAGACTAAAAAACTCGCCGATCTATCTAACAATAATCGAAGCCATCGAACCTAAAACCGGTTTTCGTTTTTTCACTTCTTTCGTGGCCGATCAACTAGATGGTGAGTGGCGTTTAATAAATGGCGATGCCACCAATCCCTTTGCTGGCCGGAATAATGTCCGCGCTGCTGACGGCGCCGCGCCGTGGAGTCCACACATCAGCCACGGCGAGATGCTTTGTGCATCCCAAGATGAATCCATGGTACTCGATCCGGCTAATATGATTTTTCTTTATCAAGGTTGGGACGGGAAAAGCCGCGTTCCTGGAGTTCCTTTGGGTAACTTTAATGGTTACCACGAAATCCCCTGGGATCTCGCGCTATTAAAAGTGAGCGCCACCAAGTTAGAGTAACCCCGATGCCGTGTTTATTATCCAAGAAAAAGAATTAGAACCACAGCTTGCACGGAATACACAGATTACCAACGGATCAAAGAATCCTACTACACACCACAGGGGTAAATTAAATTTTAACGCCTAATAGTATGCAAGTTATGCGATCCACGCAATCTGCGCAATCCGTGGTTAAACTCTAATGTCGTTTTTATTATGACTTTAATCACTCCCGCGAAAACTACGGATTCATCCGGCCCACCGCCGCAGGCCACGCTGCCGCCAGGCTTAAAGCCCGACTCATAGCAAGAGCTGCCAGCGTTTCACCTCCGGCCTTCCGCCATTACCCCCTTCCGGAAAGCACAGGACCCAATATAAACACGTTAGTAACTTTCTTATGCCCCCTACCCTCCCAAAAAATCTGCGTTTGTTCCCTTCGCTTAGCGGCCCTGTTTCAATGAAGCAACTCGGTGCACTTCTCGCTGTTATCTGTTTCTATATTATACCGCCAGTAAGCACCGCCAATGCCCAAACGTTGATGGCCTCCACCGCTCAAAGAGGAGGTGCGGTTAACCTGGCTTGGACGCCGTCCGCACAGTCTTCAGTTGATATCCCTTTGACTGGGATGACCCTCGCTACAGGAAGTTCGGTAGAAGTGTGGATGCACCTGCCCTCCCGCGCTCCAGAGGGGGTACAACTCACCGTGGAAATGCTGGGAATGCGCGCCACCCTACCCTTGCAATGGACCGGCTGGCGCCGCTTGGTTATTCCTGTATCAGCAATGAAGGCCACCAGCGGTGCATATAACACCGCCAACCGGATGCGTTTACTAACAAGCGGTACGTTTTCAGGAAGTTATAAAATTAACTATTGCGGCGGCACGGTAGCCACAACCTCGACTGGCCCCGGCGTGGAGGACGAAGATCTGCTCGATCATATAGACCTCAACCGCGCGGGTATGGAGGCAGTAAAAACGGCGGTTCAGTCCGCAAGCAGCAGTAGCGGCAGCGTGCGCACCACGGCAATTAATCAAGCCAAGGCCGCCCTCGCCAAATACTACCGTCAAAACCTCACTGCGCGTTGGCCGATGGGATCCACAACTTCCACCACTTCAGCCGACACCTTCGCCGCCGGCACCTTTACCTACGTGGGAAACACCCACACCTACAACAACTTAGGCGGGGTGCTTGGCGCCATAGACTGGAGTTTCAATCCCACGCTGCAACCCGGTTTTACCGGTGCGATCAATTACGAGTGGGGCTTTTCCATGAACCGACACGGGCACTGGGATACACTCACTAAAGCATATAATGGCACTACGGCCGCATCCAAGGAAAAGTACGCTGCTTACTGGGCGGGGAATCTGCGCTCTTGGGTCGCTCAAGAACCTGCTCCCGCCATAAGGCAGGAAACCGACACCTCTGCCTGGCGTGGGCTGGAAGCCGGCCTGAGGCTTTCCCGCAGTTGGCCGGCCTCGTTTTTTGTCTTCAGCCAATCCATCACCTCCGTCAGCGACGAGGACATCTTGCTCTTTTTAAAGTCGGTCCTGGATCATGGTAATTTCCTCTCCGGCCATGCCTACAGCGCAGGTAATCACTACACTATGGCCATGTGTGGATTAGTCACCCAAGGCGCAGTTTTCCCTGAATTTATCGACGCCCTGTTCTGGCGTACAAGCGGGCAGGAGAATTTGGCGTATTCGCTCAACGAAAACACCTTGGGCGACGGTGCATGGTATGAATGTGCCCCGAGTTATCACGTTTGGGTAACGGACAAGATAAGCGATGCATTCAACTCGGTTATTCGTAATGGATTCAGCTCAGAAGTAGCCGATCCACTTTGGGAAAAACTCATAAAAATGGGCGAGTGGCTGGTGCAAATTAGTGCTCCCGATCGCGTGGCCCCCACCCTCAACGACGGGGGGCCGGTCAAAACCAGCAGCGCCACCTTCACGGGGTGGGAAAGCAAGTTCAGCAGCCCGCTCCTAAGTTGGGCAAATACACTGCAAACCGAGACCGCCTCGCAAGACACCGTCCCCGCCACTTCCCTCAAAAGCCTGGCCTTGCCTGATAGCGGCTACACCGTGATGCGGTCCGGTTGGGGTAAAACCGATCACTATGCCTTGTTTGATGTCGGGCCTCTTGGCGGCTGGCACGGCCATCAGGATGCGCTCAACTTAGTAACGTATTTCTATGGTCGCCCCTTCCTCTTCGACAACGGTGGCTTCACCTACGACACCAGTGTGTGGCGTGACTACGGCACCTCCACCGCGTCGCATAACACGATAAGGGTAAACAGCCTCGATCAGGCGCGAACCTACGATTCCACGACTAATCCCGTTGGCACCAACGACACCGATACCCCGCCGCCGCGTTTCGGCACCAGCGATGCGATAGACTACGCTTCCGGTTGGTATGTCGGTGGCTACGGCAGCACGACCAATCGCATCGCCACCCATCGCCGCGAAATTGCCTTCTTAAAACCCACCGCTAGCAAAGCGCCGCTAATGGTTGTCGTGGATACCCTGACGTCACGCAATGGCGCAGCCCACGCTTACGACTTACGCTGGCACCTGAAATCCACCAACTGGCAGAGCGAAACCGGCCAAGGAAAGGCTGGACGCTATATCTGGACCACCGATCGCGACGTCGCCTTGTGGCCCAACGCCGACACTCAGCCAAATCTTGCTATAGTCAGCGTGTCCGGCCCCACGGAGTTTTATGCAAATTCAGGGGTTACCGGTACCGATGTAAATACTACCCTCGGCTGGTTTTACCCCTCACAAAGCGCCGATCCCGTTCCCGCCCTTACGCTGAGGCAGAGGACAGCTGCAAGTGCCAGCACGGTGCGTATGGTCACCCTACTGGTGCCTTTCACGGGCGCGGCAAATAATCCTGTGACCGGCATTGTTGCTAGTTCCAGCACGGCTAACACATGGACGATCCAGTTCCTCGATAACCGCACGCCCGTGACCCTTTCACTCAACGCTTCGGTTAGTAATATAGAGCCCTCCTTTTCGATAAATACAACCGGTATGCCACCCCTGCAGCCGCTCTCCAGCGCCAAGGTGTGGCAACCCACCACAAGTTCAACACCGGTCGAAGGAGCGGGAACCTGGAACTTGTCAGGTAACAACTGGCGCAATAATAGTGGTACACTCGGCGCCTGGCAGGATTATCAACAGGCAATAATGGGTAATGGTGCAGCATTAGCCTCGAACTACTCGATCGCGCTGGCCCAGCCTGTAACGGTTTCGGAGCTGCGCTTTGACACGACCGGAGGAAACCAATATTCCATTACGAACCCCAGCGGCACGGGTAACATCACATTCCCCTCGATCGGTCGCCCGGCAATTTATGTCCGATCCAACGCCCTTGTCTCCACGCCCTTAGAAACCAACGTCGGTTTTGATAAAACCGGTCCAGGCACCTTGCGACTAGAAGCAGATAATCAGCAAGCCGTAGGGCAAATCCGGGTAAGCGAAGGCGTTCTACAGATTGGAAATAATGGATCCTCCGGCACCGTGGGAGCGGCATCAATCGACGTGGCCGCGGGCGCGACTTTGACTATCCGAAAGGTCAACACCTCGACCAGCTCGTTCGCCAACAGCGTAAGCGGCGACGGCGCACTGGCCATTCAACTCCGTGGAGATTCGCCCCTGACCCTGCGAGCGGCCCCCAACTCGACTGCATTATTGTCACACAAGGGCGCGACCACGTTCTCCTCATCCAGCACCAACGTGAAGCCCTCACTGGCCATGGGTGCGGCCAACCTGCTTTCCCCCTCCAGCACCTTCACCTTCGTGAACGCCACTCCGTCCACTTCGACGATCACCTTAAGCCTCGGCAGTTACTCGCAAACTATCGGCGGTTTGGAGGGGGGCGACGCCGATTGTATAACTGATCTAGGAACCGCCACGCTTACCGTAGGAGCCAACGGGGTAGACACTCACTACTCCGGTCGACTCCAGGGCACCGGCTCATTAGTTAAGACGGGCGCGAACCTGCTCCGGTTATCCGGCGACAACCGTAGTTTCACGGGTAGCATTGCGATCAACTCCGGTAAATTAATGGCAGACTCTATATTAGCGTCGGCTGTGACTGTGCGCAGTGGAGCCATTTTCACGGGTAACGGCTCCACTACCGGTAACCTTACCGTCCTGACTGGTTCAGCACTTGAACTGCGCGTGCAAGATTGGAATGCGTCGCCCCCGCCCTTCACGGCTGCCTCGTTGGTCGCAACCGGTGCCACCAGTTGGACGCTTAGACTTGATACGACTGGCCTGGGTAATTTTTCGGAAACCGCACGCAGCTTTCCCGTGGTCACAGCCACCAAAAGCCTAACCAATGTCAGCCCAACCGCGATCGCCCTGCTTCCAATCGGCTTTCCAGGCAAGGGCGTCTGGTCCGTTTCAGTGACCGGCAACACGCTTGCGCTCAACTACGCCCCAGATCGGTTTGCCGGCTGGTCAACGGGGATTTCGTGGGGCAGCAAGGACTCATCGCCGACCGCAGACCCCGACCGGGATGGTATATCCAACCTACTGGAATACGCCCTCAATTCCGATCCCCTGGGGACTTTAGCGGGGACCTCTATAACACATGGGCTATCCGCAAACGCGAAACGCGTCACGGTGACATTCAACCGTATCGCCGACCCCGCGCTGACCTACGAAGTGCTCGCTAGCGGGAATATGTCCACATGGAGCGTGATATGGTCCAGTACCGGTGCAGCAAATGTAGCCGGCCCGGTAACGGTAACGGATATCGTGGACATGCCGACCACATCGGGACGCTTTCTTCGCCTGCGCGTTAATCGTTAAAACAAGGTTCTGCCGGATCGCGATGAGCGGCTCCGGAGTTCGGGTTAAAGCCGAACTCCGCTCCACTCACCGGCTCTCCACGAGAGCAAACTCCGCGAGATGGGGCGCGATCAGGCTGCGAATGAGACTGGTTTGCGCTGCAGAAATAATGATTTTACGCGGTTTGGTCCACGCGAGGAAAACAAAGCCAACCGCTGGCTGTTCCCTGCTCAACGCCAACAGCAAAAATGCACCCGGTCGGGGGCAGGCTAGGCCCATCCAGGTGGGCAAGTAATCATCCAAACGGGCGTTCAAGCCGTCGTGGATGAGCACCGTTTCGTTACGCATCAAACAGACGCCAAAAACCGTGCGCTCGGTGGTGGTGCACACGGGAGTTACCCCAACGGTCTCGGCGAAACCACCCGTCCACCGATGCAGGCTGGCACGTTTGCCGCCCTGTCGGCCCAAAAAGATGGCGCAATGATCGGCCTGCATCACCTGCTGAATGGTGGCGAGTACGCTCACCCAGGGGTCTTCGACGCTCATCGACACCCCAAAAGCAGGGGGCGCTTCCGCTTGGGACTCGAAGGCGATCGAGCCGGCGAGTTGTTCGGCCCAATCCATCGCTGGGATCGGCTCGGGATTTAGGACTGACTCAGGCTCAAACGCGGCAGGCGTAACGGAGGGCTGCACACGAGGTGATGCGTCGTCGTGAGTAACCACGGTTGCATCAACGTCGGAACCGGCACTTGCGGTTATTTCAGCGCTGGCGGTGGCGTCGGTGCTGGCGGCCTCAACCGGTGTTTTTGAGCACAGCTTGGAGTGAGACCGCAGCCGCGAGAAAGTCGAAGGGGTGATGTAGTTCCCGTGCCGGGTCAGGGCGGTGAGCTGTTCATGGGTATGATCTAAAGCCGCAGCAATGAGCTCGGAGGCATTGGGAACAATTCCCTCAAAACGCTGAGCTAATAGCTCAGCGTGCTTAAGAAATTGGGGTGAGGTCAGTTTGGGCGACAGGGCCAGCGTGGCAAGTTGCGAGCTAAAATCGGTAATGCATAGAATACGTGCCGAAAGATGCGTGGAAACCGTGTTCAGGGCTTCTGGATTACAGTCCTCCATAGCGTACAGGACTTCCTTGGGCATGCGCAGGGTGTTGATCATTTCTCGACTCAGGTCCAGAGGTGTCAGGCCAAAAAAAACACGGTAGGCCTGATCCTCGGACATCGTTGCGCGCAACGGGATCACTTCGCGGCAATGCTCTGGGGCGAGTGCAGGCAGAATGACCGCGCCGAGGTTGCGCAAGGTACCGCAGGCAAAGAGTAAATCGGGATCGGCATAACCAAGGCTGTCAGCACACGAACGCGAAATCAGTCCGGCGCATAACGCATGGGCTGCGGCGGCGCGTTGTTCAGGGCTCTGGGTAGTCCCAGCCGCGCCCTCCAATAGCATCATGGATACAGCGATGCTGCGGATTTTCTGAAACCCGACCTGGTGAACCGCATGGCTGAGACTGGTCAGCGGGGAGATACAGGGGTTGTTGCGCACCGTGTTGGCCGCGCTCAACACCCGGCTCACCACAATTGGATCACGCTCAAGAATATCCGTAAGCTCATGGAGACAAATATTCTCCACTTTTCCGGAGAGCGTTTGAATCAACTTCAGCATGTCCTGCAGCACCGCCCCGCGCCCAGATAGAACGAGGGTCCGTGCGCGGTCCACGGTTTGAGCGGAAGTGAGTGGAGTGATCGTCACGTGATGGGTTCACCCCTTAAAACGACCATTTGAGCCGAAGCTTAAGCGGTAAATGCGATTATGCTCAAAATGATTGAACCCGAGGGATGGAGTAAACTGCGGTTCTGAATCCAAGTGTCGCAGCGCCGTCGCCAACAACCTGATGTGGCCAAAAACGAACCCCGCATCGCTATCCTTCGCTTAAAAGGAGTCGTTCTCCCCGCAGCCACTTTTCCCTTTTCAAGTCGGTTGCCGAGGGCGAAGCTGCGTTAAACACCCCACATGAAACCCCTTACCCTGATCCTCTGCGTCATCGCCATACTTGGCTCAGTGGCCTCGACTTTTTTCTTCTTCCAAATCGGCACGGCCAAAGAACAACTTCAGCAAGAAGTTGCCCTAGCGGCCAAGCAAGCCACCGAACTCCAGGGGAAAATCACCGAGGCTGCAGCGCAAAGTGAAGCCCTTCAAAAGCGGCTTGCCGCAATGGACAGTGAATTGGGTGAAGCCAAGTCCAAGGCCTCCGCCGCCGATGCCCGCAGCACGCAACTCGGGCGCGAAACAACCCAACTGCGCACCCAACTCACGAACAAAACAGAGGCCGCCCAAACCCTCGCCACTGAAATCAACCAACTCAAACAGGAGCTGGCCCAAATCAAGTTGACCGCGGCCACTACCGCCGCCGAACAAAGCGAGGAGTACAAGACCACGATCGCCAACCTCCAGGCGCGCATCACCGACCTTATCGCGATCAACACCAAAGCCAACTCACGCAGCGCTACAACCAACCGTACAGTGAACGCGGTATCCACCCCTACACCTGAAGCCCCCC